>JAIMBC010000238.1 GCA_023511675.1 Pirellulales bacterium | reverse complement strand
GCAGCGCACGGGGGTCTGCTGGTACTCGCTTGCGGAGGGCTCCCACTTGGCCGCGTACGAGACGATCTTCCACGGCAGGCTCTCGGCAAACTCGATTTCGGCCAGCGGCAGCACCCTCGGCTCCGGCATGGCCAGCACTGAGACATTGAACTCCCGGCCGTCCACGTAATGCTCGACCAGCACGGGGCCGTACTGCCGTTGCAAGCAAGCGACCAGACGTTGCAGTTCGCCAACATCGCAGGTCACGCTGTACTGGCTGATGCCTTGGCTGGCATCCACGCACGCGGGCTTGGCCAACCAGGGTTTGGGCACCTGCTCGGGCAGGGAGGATGGCAGCGCGCAGCCAGGCTCGGCCAGGTGGAAGTCGGGGGTGGGCAGTCCAGCCGCGCGCAGCAACAGCTTGGTACGGGTCTTGTCGCGAACCAGGGCCAGGCAAGGCAGGCGTGAGCCCGTGAAGGGAATGCCCAGCAGCTCCAGCAACCCAGCGATGTGTGCCTCGCCATCTCCACTGGGGCCGAACCCCTCACACAGATTGAGCACCACCTCGGCGGGACACGCCGCGAGGCTTTGGGCCAGCTCCAGGCCCGGCGGCCGCAATGCCAGACTGCGCACCGAGTGGCCGTGGCGCACAAGGGCCTGCTGCGCCGCCCGCACTGCATCCAGTACGCCGTGTTCCGCCGCGGCGTCAGCCTGGTTGGCTTCAAGAAGCGGCTGATTGTAGAGCACCAGCACGTGCATGTGTGGGCCTCGGGCGAGGAAGCGCACCCGCCGCTTCAGGCAGGGCGAGCAGGGGCACGAGACACCCAGGTGTCCCGAGCCCGCCGTGAACCTGCCGTGCCGGCAGGACCGCCGGCGGCTGACTCGGCTTGAGGCGGGCCGCTGTCGCCGTGCCACGTGCTGGGCCCTCCGGCCTGGCCGCTGCGCCGCAGGGCGGAAGCAACGATCTTGCCAATCAGCTCCGGGTAGGACAGCCCCACCTTTGCGGCGAGGATCACCAGGTCGCTGGAGATGGGAGCCAAACCGGGCAAGGGATTCACTTCGAGAAAGTAAGGGACGCCGTCACGGAGGCGGAAATCGAAACGCGCCACGTCACGGCAGCCGAGGGCATGCCAGGCAGCCAGCGCGGCGGCAGCTACCCGCTGGCCGATTGCTGGGGCAAGCTGCGCTGGACATTCGTAGTGGACAAGCCGCTCGTAGTCGCGCTTGACTTCCAGGCTGTACACGAAGCGCGGCATGGCAACACGGGGAACGATGCGCATCATTCCCAGCACGTCGGGTCGGCCGTCGTCGAGCACGGCCACGGTCAGCTCCTCGCCTTCGATGAACTCTTCGACGAGGACAGGCTGCTGGTAGACCTCATGGAGCTGGGCCACGGCCTCAGCCAGTTCGGCGCGGGTCTGTAGCACGCTGAGCGAGAAGATGCCCTTGCTGGAGCCCTCGAAGGCGGGTTTGGCAAACCAGGGGCGGGGCAGCCGATCGAGCTGGTCCTGGAGGGGTTGAAGGTTCCCATCCGGTACCAGGACCCAGGCGGGTGTGGCCACGCCGTGGCTCTGGACCAGCCGTTTGGCACAATCTTTATCAAGAGTGGCGGCAAGCGTGAGGGGATCGCTGCCGGTGTAGGGGATGCCCAGCATTTCCAGCAAGGCGGGTACGCGGGCCTCGCGCGTGCGGCTGGTCCCTTGCCCCTCCGCCAGATTGAATACCAGATCGGGTCGGGTGCCGTGCAGCAGCGCTTCGACCAGGGGCGGTCCATCTCCCAGCAGCAGGACCTCGTGTCCCAGGGACTCGAGTGCTGCGGCCAGGGCGGCGATGGTGCGGGGAGAATCGAACTCCTCGCAACTGTCCTGGGCATCTCGCAGGCGGGCTGCAAAGGCGGCCATGGTATCTCGGCCTGGGGCCGTGTTGCATGAGGCGGCGGCATGTCCTACACCGTCCCCTGCAATAACCGCCGGGCCGACGGCTGGGAGGGGACCTGGCGAACCTGGCCCGGCCGGCGTCCCAGCGCCGTTTGCCGAGCCCAGGGCCGAGTTGGCCTCAGTACGCAGATCGAAGGTAATGCCGATCTTCATGGCTGCAAGGGGAGATGCCCGGGCCGACTCAAACGGGCGGCGGCAGCCTCCTGCGGATGAGAGTGTGCAACGGCGGCACCTCGAGCGGATCCTCGGCGTGGGGGGGAGCCAGCGTGGGAGGCGGCCGGCGTGCGCTACGTGCACGCACGGGGCGGACGACCTGTGCTGCCCCTGCCGGTTCGGCAGCGGGCACGGGGACAACGGCTTGCTGAAGCTGTGTCTCGACCGCCGCAGCGAGGAGCGGCGTCCCCGTTGCCACCTGGTTGATCCGGGCACGTGCTGGGGCTGGTGTGCCTTTCTTGGCACGTGGCGCAACCTTCAATCGCGGCGTTGGCTTGGGGGGCAGCGTCTCGGGCGTGCTCGCTACCTCCAGCACGGCCGGTCTGGCCGCCGCGGCGTGGCGATATTCGAGCCGCCGCAACATGCGGCGATTGCCCTCGGGAATCAGCAGCGATTCATTGCCTGCCAGCAGGTTGCTCACGCCCAGCGACGCGTAGCCGGACGTTGCCTGACGGGACGGTGCCTCGAGCCGCCCTCCCTCTGGCTGATAACGGAACAGCAGGCCCTCATAGTTGCGCAATACCACCGCCTGCTCGGACGCGCTCACCAGGTAATTGGGCATCAGCGGGATCTTCCCTGCCCCATGCAAGCCGTCCACCACGTAGGTAGGCACCGCCAGCCCGGAGACGTGTCCCCGCAGCCCCTCGATGATCTCCAGGCCCTTCCACACGGAGGTGCGTAGATGACCGGCACCCACCACCGGATCGCAGTGAAACAGGTAATACGGCCGGACCTTGATCCGCAGCAGCCCCCTTACCAGCGAGCGCATGATGGGCACAGAGTCGTTCACGCCTCTCAACAGCACGCTGTGATTGCTGACGGGCATGCCGGCGTGTACCAGGTTGCGGCAGGCCCGCGCCGCTTCGGGCGTGATCTCCCGCGGATGGTTGAAATGCGTCTGGATCCACACCTTTCCGGCCGAGGCCAGAACACCGATCAGTTCGGGATCGAACAGCCGCTGCGGCAGCGTAACGGGCACGCGCGTGCCGATCCGTACCACATCGACGTGCGGAATCTCGGCCAGCGAATGCACAAACCACTTCAGCCGCGCCAACGGCAGGGAGAGCGGGTCGCCGCCAGAGACGATCACGTCTCGTACCTCAGGGTGTTCACGCACATAGGCGACCATGCGGCGATCGTCGTGGCTGGGCGCATCCCATCCCTCGCGATCCATGGTCACTCGCTTGCGCGTGCAGAAGCGGCAGTACATGCTGCACACATGGGTGGTGACCAGCAGCACACGGTCGGGGTAGCGGTGCGTCACGCCCGGCAGCGGCGAGTCGAGATCCTCTTCGAGCGGATCGTGCAACTGGGGGCCAAGACCCTGCTGGGCCTCGGCCGCAGAGGGTACGGCTTGCAGCCGGATGGGATCCGCCGGATCCTCCACGTTGATCAGCGAGAAATAGTAGGGTGGAATCGCCAGCTTGTACTGGCTTTCCAGGCGAGAGAGGATCTCGATCTGTTCCGGCGAGTGGGGGAGCAGTTCGACAAGCTGGGACGTGGTCCGGATGGCGTGTTGCATTTGCCAACGCCAGTCTTCCCACAATTCCTGGGGAACGTCGGACCAACGATCGTGCCGGCGGGATGTACTGGGAGGCTCTTCCGAATCGTCGGCAGCCATGCCGGGGTTCGAGTCCGCTGGAACAGCGGCAACGAGTTGATTCATGGGAGCGGCCATTCCTCCTGTAGCCATGGTGCGGGGTGTATCCACGCACATCCCCGCTAAGCGTCTAAGTGATGCTTATAGCACGGCTTGCACGATCCAGCAAGAGAGGGGAGGGACACGCAGAACGAATTTTTAAAGCCGTGCTGGCTCCACCGGTCCCAACAGCCGAGCAGGCCGCTTTCGGCCTCCAGGCAGCGGTACGCAGCGATGCTATACCGTGCCCCGCTCCGACGCCGCAGTTGCCCCGGCACGCTGCTGTGGCCCGGACCGCCGCCGTCTGCGAACGGCGACCAGCCCAGACGTGCCCGCCTGGCACCGCGCTTGTTGCGAGGCTAGCTCCTGTGCCCGCAGTTCCGCCCAGTCCACCAGTTCGCGCCTGGCCCGCGCCAGCCGGTCTGCCGCCGCCGCCAGCTCATCTCGCATGGCGGCCAGCGCCTGCCGTTGCTCGGCGATGTCTGCCGCGGCCAGCCGATACTGTTCCGCCAGCCGGCGGCGCAGCTCTGCGGCCGATCGGCTTACCTTGGCCGATCCGTACTGACCGGCCAGCTCTGCCCACAGTTCCTCGGTAATGATCCGCCATTCCAGGGCCTCGCGGTGCAGTTCCGCTAACTCGGCGCGAGACTTTTCCAATGCCGCACGCCGGCGGTCCAGCCGCTCACTCTGCCGCGCCAGCGCCTGACGTTGCCTCGCCAAGCGGGCTTCCCAGCGCCGTACCGAGTCTGCAAATTGTTGCCGCTCCAGCCGCAGGCTCGCCTCTTGCCGCGCCACCCGTGCGTTGAACTCCTCCTCCCGACGGTACAGCTCCGCCGCCTCTTGCGATCCGGCCTCGCCCGCTGGCAGCGCCCCGGCAGCACTTCCACCCGCCACCGCTTGCTGCGCCAATGCCAGCCGTTCCGCCAGTTGCGCCCCTCGCTGGTTCAGCTCCGCCTCGCGCGCGTCCAGCCCTGCCTCACGCTCCGCAAGGGCCTGCGCACGTGCCGCAAGAGCCGCCTCCGCTGTGGCCTGCTCTGCCTCTAATGTGGCCCGCCGCCGCGCCAGCTCCCCCTCGGCCGCACGACATGCCGCCCTCTGCTCTTCCAACTGGCGTGCCTGGGCCGCCCGCACTTCTTCCCACTCAGCCTGCCGGCTGGCAAGCGCCCTCTGCCCCTCGTCTAATGCGGCCCGCTTGGCCTCCACCGCTGCCCACGCCTCTTGCAGGCTCGCCTCCCGCTGCCGCAGCGCCGCCGCCAGCTCTTCCAGCTCTTGTTGCCGTCGCGCAAGTTCTGTTTCCTGCTCGGCATGCGGCCGACTTTCCTCCTGCTGAGCCGGCTGCGGGGGAGCATCCTGCCGGCTTCGCTCGGTTCTGGCTTTCGCCTCTTGCAGGGCGGATAGGGCTTGCTCGCGCTCCTTGAGGGCTTCTTCCCACTCGGCCAGTTCGCTGCGGCGCGTCGCCAGCCAGATGCGGGCAGCGCGTTCTGCGTTTTCGAGGGAAGCCATGCGGGCGTTGACCTCGGCCTCGCGGCGGTCGAGTTCTTCTTGCCTGGCTTGGAGGTGGGCAGCAATCTGGCGGGCCTGTCGCTTTAAGCGGGGGAGGACGTGGGTCAGCCACGCGCGGGCCGCCTGTTGGTCGAAGGGCGCCTCGTCGGTCTGGCTCTGGCTTGAAGTGTGGGCAGAATCTGCCGTTGTGCTGCGTGCAAGGGTGTGTGCAGCGTCGATGCGGGTTTCGCGGAGCGGGGTCGCTTCTGGGGCAGACGGCTGTCCGCCATGCGTCGTGTTGACCGCTTCTGGCATAACCCTTGGTACTCGAACGGGTTGCGGTGGCGGGCAGTAGAGTCTGCCCAGTCGGCAAGCTTTGCCTCGTAGGCATCATCGGCATCTTTCGTGCCAGGACTTCAGACGGGATGGGGCCGGTGCAGGGGATTGGAGGATGAGCGGCGTGCTGCTGGCATTCAGGGCGATATGGTTAGGGCTGATTGCAGCTGGCGGCTACACGCTTGCCGCCGTGGTTGGGGACGGCTGGGGGGCGTTGGGACGGCGACCTGGCCTGCCTGCGGTTGGGACCGAGGGGGGCAATGCTACGCCGTGAGGGTTGGCAACGACGGGGAAGGTTTCCCGGCATTCGTGGCGGCGTTGGAAACAGCCCATACGTGGTGCGAGGCGTTGCGCGGGTTGCCGCGGGCATCACTGGGCATGTGCTGGCGCAGGTAACAGGCCGTAGGCGGTGCGAGGCCCAGGGTGTGGCATAAAAAAAGAGGGCGCCGCGTTGAGGCGGGGGCCAGGCCGTATGGTACCCGGCAAGGGTTGGGGCCCGTGTGGTTGCCCCGGCGCTGGGGCAACCTGGCGTGCTGGTGCGCCGGGACGTTGCACGTGTCGCCAAACCCAACGGTGCCGGCATCGCCTGGCGTGCTGGTGCGCTGGCGGCGTGGCAGCTTGACGCGGGGTGGGTCCCTGACGGGGTAGGGCCCTAACGGCCTTAGCGCGGTGTGGTGGCGGGCTGGGGCCCTGGCTGCGTGGTGCTTGGGGGGATCGTGCAGGGCGTTGAGGCTACTGAGGCCATGCTGGTACGCTCGGGCCGGCCGTGGGGTCGGCTTACTGTTGCAATTCGGGGGGGGCCATGCCTTGGGAGATCATCATGCGGCGGTAGTCCTCGGCCACGTCCATGAGGGGGAAGCCGTCGGGCGGGAAGTCGCCTTCGTCTCCCATGAGTTGCATGATGCGGTAGTAGACGCGGAAGGTTTCTCCGATGTCATCAGCAATTTCGTTTTCGCGGGTGAGGGAGTGGAAGCGGCCGCCCTGGAGGTCGAAGGCCTTGCGCCAGGCGGCGTAGCCGCGGTCGAGCAGGCTGCGTGCCTGCTGGAGTTCGCCATCGTCGAAGGCGCGCAGGCCGAGGTGGACGAGGCGGCGTGCTTCGACGGCTTCCTTGGTGCTTTCCAGGTCGGCGCGTTTACCCCAGTATTCGAAGTTGACGACCTCGCGGTCGCGGCTGAGGGCGAACAGGCGGGCATCGTAGTCGTCGATTTGCTCTGCGAGCTTGATGGCTTCCTCGCGGTAGGGTTCTGGGGCGCGGTTGGCCACTTCGCGGTGCATGACGCGGAGCTTGTTTTCTTCGACGGTGACGGCGATGCGCATTTCGTCTTCGGTGCGTTCTTCCGGGGGGGTGTCGATCGCGGCGCGCTCGGCGGAGGAGAGGGCGGCGCGTTTTTCCTCACGGATCTGTTCGCGCAGGCCGGGCGTCAATTCTTCCAGCCGCTGGAGTGCGAGGGCGCGCTGCTGTTGCAGCGGTTCGTACTCGGCGAGGTAGTGCTCGCGGCCCAGCGAAGAGGGCAGGGGCCGGCGGCCGAAGTCTCTCCATTCTCGTCCGGCGATCAGCCAGGCGGTGCGGGCCTTTTCGCCAAAGGTGCCTTCCTCCTCCAGCGCCTGGGCGTAATCCATCTGGTACATGGGAGACTGCGAGAAGAAGAGCAGCAGGGTTACGGTGGCCTTGCGTTCGGGCTCGCGGTCGAGAATCTCGAGTGCCCGGGCGTGGTACTCCTTGGCGACCAGCCAGTTGTCGCGCTGCTCGCGGGGGCGGGTACCGTGAAAATCGTCGTCGGCGATGAACAGTTTGCGGTACTCGAGGCGCTCATCGGCGGTGCCCAACTTGTTACCGATCACCCAGCCGATGTACTGGATCAGGCGGGGTTCATTCTCGTTGATGCGAAACCCCTCTTCCATGTAGTGAATGCCCTTCTTGATCCAGTAATAGCGGTCGCGATAGTCGTCGAATTCCACGGCCACGTTGTAGGAGATGTCCCAGCCGAGGAATTTCCAGACCTCGACGAAATTGGGCATCAGCTTGGTGATCTGCCGCGCGGTGGCGCTGGCCTTGGTCCAGTCTTCGCGCATTTTCTGCTGATGCACCTGATGCCAGAGGATGGTGGCCGCCGGACCGCGCAGACCGAAGGCGGCCAGCTTCATGGCCTCGCCGGTGGGATCGATCTCGCCCAGATTGGCCTGGCTGATGCGATGCCGATCGCGCTGGCGGGCCAGCAAGCCGCCAGCGCTTCCCTGGCCGCCAAGGGCCTTGGTTGTGCTGGGGTGGCCCATCAGGTACAGGCCCAGAATGGTGGGCAGCATCAGGCTCAGATAGACCAGCTTGCGAATCAACAGTTTACGGTTCAACTGGCCACCTCGCGCATCTTGAAGAACACGCTGGCGAGAATCGTCATGGGAATCAGATAGGCCAGCGTCAGAATCACATTATGCAACAGCACGTCCGCCAGCGGCACGTTGAAGCCGAAGGAAACATAGTCGGTAACGCTGAGGCTGCGCAGATCCGGCAGCAACAGGGCCACGCCGTGCAGCACCTTTTCCACCACGCGGTCGAAGCCCGTGACGATCGTGGTGGCGACGCCCGGTTCCAGTTCCGCCATCAGGGCATCTTGCCGCATCACCTTGATCGCTGACTCCGTGGGCCCACCCCCGATCAGCGTGCCGCGCGCCAGCTCCAGCAGAAAGGCGCGGAAGAAGGCGAGCGTCGCCCACCCCAGGTTGGCCAGCATGGCCACGGCCCCGTTCAGGAAGGTGCTCCACAGCACTCCCGCAGAGATCACCAGCAGCACTTGCATCCAGATGCAACCCAGCCCCTTGAGCAGATTCAGCTCGAAACTCGCCTCGCGGGCCAGCAGATACATGTCCGGCTGCGCCATGCCGAAGAATTGGCCCGCCTCCAGACAGCGCAGTTCGATATCCAGCTCGCCGTCGGCGACCAGATCCTCAAACAGGTCGATCGGCATGCGATCGGAGCTGACGAGCTTACGTGGGATGAACCGCTCGAAGTCCACATACTCGGCGGGCACGAAGTTGATGGGACTGCTGGCGCGCTTGGTGCGCGGATTGCGCAGCACGATGCTGGCCGCCACGCCCTCGCGGATCTCTCCCTTGTGCGTGCGGAACACACGGATGGTCATGTGCAGCGGCAGGCCGTCAGGAAAGTCCTCGGCACGCAGGCCGCGAAAGCTCCAAATGGCACGCGCCAGCGTTCCACCCTCGATGTAGCTGCGGTAC
This sequence comes from Pirellulales bacterium, assembly GCA_023511675.1. Classification (GTDB taxonomy): domain Bacteria; phylum Planctomycetota; class Planctomycetia; order Pirellulales; family JAIMBC01; genus JAIMBC01. The sequence goes on along the minus strand of JAIMBC010000238.1, from coordinate 449 downwards.
GTCCACTCGTAACCGACGTTGATGCCCTGGTCCTTCCTCGCCCCCCCCCGGTCGCGAAAACTCAACTTGCCGTAAACGGGCACCCGCGCCGTCAAGTGGTCTCGGGGCGGCCCCACGTGATAGCGCTTCCGCGCCGGCAGCGACACCCAGCCCGACGTGCCAGCGCCCCCCTCCGCCTGGACCCCTTCTTCCACCGGAATCCGCTGCGATGCCACCTGCACATAGCGCCGGCCCGCATCATCCTCCCGCACCGGAAAACGCTCCCCATGGCTCAAGACATATTCCCGGCGCGTGGCAGGATCCACCCGCACCGCTTGCCGATCCGCCGGCACTTCTTCCACCAGCACCGAGTGCGTGTGCCCTTTTGCGGGCAGCAGGGCCACCTCGCCACGCTGGTTGCGAACCAACACGTGCCGATGCCCATCCGGCGCCGCCGAGGTGCGCGGCCG
>JAIMBC010000024.1 GCA_023511675.1 Pirellulales bacterium | reverse complement strand
CCGTCTCGCAGGCCTCGTGCGAGGTATGTGGCGGCTCGAACAACCGCCGCGCGGCCCTGGCACTGGCCGAGCGGCTGCGGGCAAAGGGGCTGAGCCGTCTGCTGATCGTGGGCGGCGGGCACATCGGCCACGCCGTGGGCAACCTCGCTCCCGATCTCGACTTCGAGGTCTGGGTGCTGGACGACCGTGCCGAGTATGTCACTGCCGAGCGTTTTCCCCGCGCGGCGCAGCGGCTGCATGGTCCCATCGGCCCCACGTTAAGGGACCTGGAGATCACGCCAGATACCTACTGCCTGATTGTGACGCGCGGCCACAATCACGATGAGGAGGCTCTGTATCACCTGGCCGAGCGGGGAGCCCGCTACGTGGGCATGATCGGCAGCAAGCGCAAGATCAAGCTGATCTTCGACGACCTGTTGGCCGAAGGTATTTCGGCAGAGGCCCTGGCGAAGGTGTACGCTCCAGTGGGTATCGATATCGGCTCCCAGACCGTGCCCGAGATTGCCGTGAGCATTCTGGCAGAACTGGTAGCACACCGTAATCTGGGAGGGCAGGTGCCGGGCCGGCCCGACTGGGCTGCCATTTCCGCCTGAGGGAGACGTGCCAGCGCCGGCGTACTCAGAGCGGGGCCGCACCATCCAGCGGCTCGCCAGCAGCGATCTGTGGCCCGGCCTATGGTCTGGATGCGTCTCAAGGGCGGCAGCATCCGCTGGCCGAACGGGCGGCTGCCTCACCTGGCAGGCACATGGGAATCGCCTCGGGGCGGCCGCGGGCCGGAAGCTGCGGGCAAGCACGTGCGGCAGGCTGCCGCGGGCGGCGGATCACGGTTGTTCTGGGAGGTAAAAAGGATGCGCGGCTCCTGGCACCAACCCAGTGGCGAGACCCCGGCGGCATGCCCACTCGAGCCGCCGGGCCGCGTGTTTGGCATCCTTCCCGCGGCTGGGCGAAGCCGCCGCATGGGCCGGCCTAAGCTGTTGCTGCCGGCAGGCAAGCACACCGTGGTGGAACACGTCTTGGCTACCTGGCGAATGTGTGTGCCGGTGGTGATTGTGGTGGTGCACCCGCAAGATGCCGCGCTGCGCGAGATCTGCCAGCGCTGCGGGGCACACGTGGTGGTGGGGCAGCCGCCTCCGCCAGACATGCGTTCAAGCGTGACCTATGCGTTGGAAGAACTGCGACGCGTCTACTTCCCTGGCGAAGCCGACGGCTGGCTGTTGGCCCCGGCCGACATGCCCGCTTTGACCGCGGCAGCCATCCAGGGCGTGTTGGCCGCGCGGGACGCAGGCCGACCAAGCATCCTCGTGCCCACCTGGCAGGGCAAGCGGGGGCATCCGGTCTACTTTCCCTGGCCGCTGGCAGAGGCCGTGCGAGGTTTGCCGCCCGGCGTGGGCATGGACGCGCTGGTGAGGGCCGGGCCCACACGCGAGGTAGCGGCCGCCGATCCCTCGGTGCTGGCCGATCTGGACACGCCTGAGGCGTACGAGGCTTTTCTCCGCTCCCTTTCAGACGTAAACTCGGCCTGATGCGAACGGCGAAGCGATCGACCTCTGCAAGCGGGCGTGGCTGCTCGCCGCCCTGGTGGATGGCCCTGGCCGTGTGTCTGGCCCTGGGGGTAGCCCTGCCGGGATGCGGCGGCTGCGGTGTTCTGCCCAAATCGAAGCAGGCGCAAGGCCAAAAGGCGAAGAAGAAGAAGAGCAGGAAGAAGCTCGTCAAGAAGGCCAAGCCCAAGCCCGACTTCGAGTCGGTGCGGTTTGTCACCTATCCCAGCCAGACGGGGCGCAGCGACGTGTTCGTCAAGCCGGGCCACTGGACGAGCGGGGCCCTTTCGCTGCGTGCCAACAATTTCGAGTTTCGCGGCGGTCTGGAAAGCGGCTTGACAGACGCAGGCGGCCGTCCTCAGCCGTTGCCGGATACGCGGTTTCTGCTGCGCATCGAGCGGCCGCTTGTGCTGCTCAAGGCGCAGCAGCGCAACATCGAACTGCCCGTGTACCTGCCCGAGAACGTCGGCTTCCCTCGCACGCGGCACCGCGTGCTCAACCCGCGAGGCTCTACCGTTCACGAGGACATGAGCCCGCTGGTCCGCATGCCCGTACACCAGTTCTTTTTCGTGGTGCTGGCACGGAATCCCTCTGCCTACCAGTACTTGAATCGGCTTCCCTGTGTCCTGGCCCCTGGCCAAGAGTTGATCGAATCCTCCGTGACGCGGCACTATCAGGTGGTGTTGCCGGCCAAAGAGCGGAGGGTGCCGTTACCCGCCACGTCGCTGGAGTGGACCGCCATCGCCTACCTGCTCTGGGACAATTTCGACCCCGCCAGGCTGGACCGCGGCCAGCAGACGGCGCTACTTGACTGGCTGCACTGGGGTGGGCAGCTCCTGGTGAGCGGGCCCGAGTCGCTCGACCTGCTGCGCGGCAGCTTTCTGGAACCGTACCTGCCTTGTAGCGGCCAAGAGGTGTGGGAACTCCACGAGGGCGACTTGGCCAACTTGCAGCAGCCCCACTGGATGAAAACGCATCCCCCGCTGGTCATGCGGCGGCCCTGGCGGGCCGTGCGCCTGTTGCCCGTCGCGGACGCCGAGGTCACCCTGCAAACCCTCCAGGGGGAGCCGCTGTTGGTCGAGCACCGAGTGGGCGCAGGCCGGGTGCTGGTCTCGGCTTTTCGCCTTGGCCAGCGCGAACTGGTGGATTGGAAGCACACGGACGTGCTGTACAACGCCCTGCTGTTGCGGCGCCCGCCGCGGCATTTCGTTCTCGTGAGTGACGGGGCGTTCGCCGTCTTCTGGACAGACCACACTCTCTACGACCCCCGGGTGGTCTCCCGCCTCAGCTACTTCACGCGCGATAGCAAACTGGTCCCAGGGCTGTTCGAGAGCGAGGTGTATGCCGAGGCTCCCACGCCGCTTGTCCAGCAAAACCCGTATGGTAGCAGTATGGGACCAGACCAGAGTCCGCCCTACGGAGCCGGCGTGGCGGGCTGGAACGATTTCAGCGCAGCCAGCAAGCTTGGCCGCCGCATCGTGACCGAGGCATCCGGCATCGATGTGCCGGATGCCTCGTTCGTGCTGTGGTTCTTGGGCGTGTACTTGGCGGTGCTGGTGGGCTTGAACTGGCTGTTCTTCAAGTCGATCGGGCGCGTCGAGTGGGCATGGGGGGCTGTGCCCGTGATTGCCCTGGCGGGAGGGGTGGCGGTCATCCGGTTGGCACAGGTGAATATTGGCTTCGACCGCTCGCAGACCGAATTGGACATCGTCGAATTGCAAGCAGGCTACGAGCGGGCACATGTGACGCGGTATCTGGCACTATACAGTTCGCTGGGCACTCGCTATGACCTGCGTTTCGACGAACCGACGGCCCTCGCTCTGCCGGCAGCGCGAGGAGCGGCAGGGGGCAGAGCGGTCACACAGGGAACGAGCGAAGTGACCCTGCGGCGGGTGCGTGAGGTGGCCGAGATTGGAGATGTGAGCGAGGTACGATTCTCGGGCCTGGATGTGTTCAGCAATAGCGCAGAACTGGTGCATTGCGAGCAGATGTTCGAGTTGGAGGGGCCGCTGACGCTGGACGTTCTGGTCGGCGGCAAGCTGCGGCTTGCCAATCATACGGGGTTGGTGCTGCGCGGCGCGGGGATCGTCGCCGCTGACCAGGCTGCGTGGCTGGGCACGATTCGTCCCGGCCAGACGGTGGAGGCGGTCCTGGAACCTCGCAGGGACCTGCGCGAACTCTCCGAAGCCGGCCGCCCCGGCCAGGCCGCACAGCATGAGGCACAACAGCAACAAACTCCTCGCCCGCGTGCCATCTTGGGCCTGTGGTCGGAGCATCTGGAACAGCACGAAGCCACGCAGTTGGCCCCCGCCCGCGGCGCCCTCAATGTGCGACGACTATACCTCCAAGCCGCGAACGATATTCCCCATGGAGAACTGCGGTTGCTGGCCTGGGTCGACGGCGGCGTGCCCGGCCTCAAAGTCCAGCCCCGCGCACGCACCCGCCAGATCACCTTCGTGGTGGCCCACTTGCGGCCGCCTCCTCTGCCCACGCCGCAGCCCGACGCGAACGAGATTCCCGACGTGAGACCTGCTGAGGAGGAACTCCCATGAGCCGCACCGGCGCCACCCGGCGCGCAGCGCATCCCAGCGATGGCCCATGATTGAACTGATCGACTTCGGCAAGAAATACGGCGAGTTCACTGCTGTGGAGCGGCTGAACTTGAAAATCGAAGCCGGAGAGATGTACGGCTTCATCGGTCCCAACGGCGCGGGCAAGAGCACCACCATTCGCTTTCTGGCCACGCTGCTGCGGCCCTCGTATGGAGAAGGGATAGTCAACGGCTACAGCGTCACCCGGCAGCCGCTGGATGTGCGCCGCAGCGTGGGCTACATGCCGGACAATTTCGGCGTGTACGACGGCATGAAGGTCTGGGAGTTTCTCGACTTCTTCGCGGTGGCCTACAAGATCCCCCGTGCCCGCCGCAAGCAGGTGATCTCCGACGTGCTGGAACTGTTGGACCTCACGCACAAGCGCGACGATTTTGTCAACGGCCTCTCGCGCGGCATGAAGCAGCGGCTCTGCCTGGCCAAGACGCTGGTGCACGACCCGCCGGTGCTGATTCTGGATGAGCCTTCCAGCGGGCTGGATCCCCGTGCCCGGCTGGAGGTCAAGGCCCTGCTGAAAGAACTGCGCCGGATGGGCAAGACCATTCTCATCTCTAGCCACATTCTGACCGAGCTGGCCGACTGCTGCACATCCATCGGCATCATCGAGCAGGGGAAGCTGCTGCTGAGCGGCCCCATCGACGAGGTGTACCGCAAGATACGCAAGAACCGCGTGCTCCAGTTGCGTGTCTTGGAAAAGATGGAGGAGGCGCTTTCTGTCATCCGCAGCCTGCCGGAGACGCAGAGCGTGCAGATCGAAGATCATCAGCTCACGGCGGAGCTGGCGGCCGACGATCGGCAAATTGCCGATCTGCTCGAGCGGCTGATCCAGCGGGGCGTGCGGCTGGCCGCCTTCGCCGAGAAAGACCCGACCCTGGAAGACGTGTTCATGATGGTCACCAAGGGGCTGGTGAGCTGAATGATCGCCTCTCCTCAGGATCCCATGCTGGCGGCCCTCTGCCGCCTGCTCCGCAGCCATGCCGCAGAGGTGGATAGCCAGGGTCTCTGGCCGGCAGCCCAGTTGGCAGCGTGCGCAGAACAGGGCGTGTACCGCTGGGGGCTGCCCCGAGAACATGGCGGCCTGGCCTGGTCCGAAGCCGACCTGGTACGCGGCCTCCTCCAACTAGCCTCATGCTGTCTTACCACTACCTTCCTGCTCACCCAGCCCGCCGGATGCCTCCGCCGACTGATCGATAGCCCCAACCATGCCCTCCGCGACCGCTACCTGGAGCCCCTGGCCAGCGGCAAGATCTTCGGCGCCGTGGGCATTGCCCACCTCACCACCAGCCGCCGCCACCTAGCAAGGCCCATGCTGGTAGCCACGCGTCGGCCGGGCGGCTTCACCTTGCAAGGACAGATTCCCTGGGTCAGCGGCGGCAGCCAGGCCGAGGTGCTGGTGGTAGGGGCCTCCTGCCCGGATGGTCAGCAATTGCTGCTGCTGGTGCCTACCAGCAGCGCGGGCGTCTGCGTCGAACCGCCCCTGCGTATGGTGGGCCTCTCGGCCACGCGCACCGGACCTGTGCGGTTCGATCAGGTCCGGCTGGACGACGAGTGGATCCTGGCCGGGCCTGCGCCGGACCTCTTTGCGCAACGCGGCCGGGCAGGGACCGGCAGCATCCACACCTCTGCGCTGGCCCTGGGACACGCACGCGGGGCACTGTCGCTGTTGGAAAGCGAGGCCAGCACCAGAGCCGAACTGGTTCCCGCCTGGCAAGCACTCGAGGCCGAATACGCCCAGGCCGAGCAGAACCTGCTCGCCCTCGCCGCGGGCGACACCCCCTGCACCCCCGATGCGCTGCGTGCCGCCGCCAACAGCCTGGCGCTCCGCTGCGCTCAGGCGCTGTTGGCCGCCTCCAAGGGCAGCGGCTACATCGAAGGCCACCCCGCAGGCCGCTATTGCCGGGAGGCCCTTTTCTTTCTCGTGTGGAGCTGTCCTCAACCCGTCGTCGCCGCCGCGCTGTGCGAACTGGCCGGACTTTAACCCCCCAGCCCGCGGGCCCCAGGCCGCCGTTGCCACCTTTCTCGTGCCTCAGGCCCACACACGCCACGGCAGTGCGCCGGCTCATGGCACAGTGGCCGGCCGACTCTGTACCACCCATCCACAGTTGTCCTGCCAATCGACCCGGCCATCGCCAACGCGGCCCGCCCTGGGCCGCCGGCTCCGAAGACTTCGACATGCCCGGGGGCCGTCGGTGGGGGCGGCGCATGGGTTCCTACGGCGCCGGTACCATGACGGACTCATTGCCGAGCCACAACTGCGGTGGGTGTGCGGCGGCCTAAACATCAGCCTTCATCCGCCCGATTTGAGACGCGACCACGCCTAACCATACGCTCCCATGGACGGTGGCCTCGATTGTCGCAGCACGCCGGAAGCCACTGAAGGCGGCGGCCGCTGTGCTAGGGGCAGAGCCTTCTCTCTGACCATCCCCTTGATTGGCCATAGGAGAGCGCGAAAGGGACGTGAACGGCGACCATAACGACAAGGCCCGAGGCAGCGTGATCTCGGAATGGAAAGCAGCCGAACTCGTCCGTGGTCGGCTGCCCACGGTCGTGAGCCGGGACCGAGAGCAGGACGACATCCGGTCCGAAAAACCGGGTGGAGAGACGCGATGCATCGAGATAAAGGGCCGCGCGCAGTCCGGTGTTCTCTTCGTGACCAGCCCGCAGGTGCACAAGATTCGCCGGTTGGGCGACCCGGCCCGGGTCTCCGTGATCACTGTCTGGAAGCGTTCGCCTCCCGGCCCGCCATATCCAGGACCGCATCTCAGCCTCAACATGGCGAGGCGTACCGGCAGCTCACGTGCCTGCTTGGAGAAAACGACTGGCTTGGAGGGGGAGAATCCGTAAGCGCATGAGTCCAAGAGCGTATCGTGAGTCGGAACCCGGCGCGCGGAGCGTGGGAACGAGTTGCAAACGAGTTGCACAAGAGCCTGGGAAGGGGCTGACCAGCCTGCCGTTGGCCAAGATGGGCCAAGGGGAAAGGACAGTCTCCACGCGGAGGGAGGGTGGGCAGTGGGCGCCGTGCAGGCGTTCCGGATTCTAGTTCCGTTTTTGCGCCAGGCCCGAATCTTGCTTCAACATCTCATGCAGCCGCGCCACAGCCCTGGCGAGCTGGGGGTCGCGTACGGGGGGCGGGCCAGTCGCGCCGTTGGCGGGGCGGGGCATGTCGCGGTTGTGGCGGGCCTGAATCATTTCTCGCATCTGCTCGTCGCTGAGGACGACAAGGCCGCCCTCGTCGGGCATGACGCCCCACGCATCGGCCTCCGTGGCGTTGCGTGTGCGATGGATGTTCCGGTTTGAAGGCCGAAAATAGCGGGCGGTGGTCAGCTTGAGCAGACTACGGCCTCCTTCCAGCGGAATGAGGTTCTGTACGGTTCCCTTGCCCCAGGTACGTTCGCCCACGATTGCGGCCCGGCGGTGGTCTTGCAGGCATGCCGCGACGATTTCGCTGGCGCTGGCGGAGTAGCGGTTGACCAGCACCACCAACGGCAGGTCTGCATAAGGGGCCGACCCGCTGGCATTGTACACTTCCCGATCACGGCCATCGCGGCCGCGCGTGCTCACGATACGGCCCTGCTTGAGAAACAGGTCGCACACGGCCACCGCGCCGTCTAGAAGTCCCCCGGCGTTGCCGCGCAGGTCGAGAATCAGACCCTTGACGCTTTGCTGGTTGATCTCGTCCAGCGCGGCGCGCAGATCATCCAGCGTTCGCTCCCCGAAGGAGACAATCCGGATGTAGCCCAGGCGGGGATCTTCTTCCAACACGTACTGCCAGCGGCCATCCGCATCCCGCGCATCCCCCAGCACCGACTGGATCTGAATCACCTCTCTGACTAATTCCACCTCCAGCCGCTGCTCAGTGCCACGCAGCAACGTCACCCGCACCGCCGTGCCCACGGCCCCGCGCATGCGCCGCACGGCATCGTCGAGGGTCAGCCCCTCGGCCGTTTCTCCGTTGATGCCCACAATTTTGTCCCCGGCTTGCAGTCCCGCACGCCAGGCCGGCGTCCCGGGAATGGGACTCAGCACCGTGAGCAAGCCGCTCTGCGGATCGATGGCCACTTCGATGCCAATGCCGCCGAATTGTTGCTCGAGGCCTTCTCGAAACTGCGTGGATTCGGCTGGGGGGATGTAGGCCGAATACTCGTCCAGCCGGCTGACCAACCCTTCCAGGGCTCCTTCGAACATGGCACGCGGCTCGACCTCCTCCACATAGTGGCGGTCGACTTCCTTCATCACCTGGATGACCGTGCGGGCCATCGTGCCGTACCGCAGGCGGGAGGCGCTATCGGCCTTCTGGTAACAGATGACCGAAACCAGCAGTATGGCAAGCAGCAGGTGCAGATTGCGTCGCGGCATGGGGAGCAAGCCTGTGGGTGCAAGGCCGAACAAGGCCCATTATGGCTGGGTGCGACAGACATGCAAAGAGGGCCACGAATGTCGGAGGGGCCCACGCCGGGCCGCGGGGCGCTGCGCGGCAGCACCTTGGGCGGCGTACCGGCTGGTGCGGCTGGGGAAACGGCCGCGAGCCAGCCAACACACGGCGGCTGAGTCGCCTGGCGCCTGTGTTGGGGTGAGAGAGGGCGGAGGCCTGGGACCTTCCCCCTCTCGCAGCAGGCCCCTAGCGGCCTATAATCGAAAGGAGTCAGGGCCTGCCGCTGGGGCGGATCCCGTGGTGCCCGGACCGAGTGTGGTGCCCGTGCCGAGCGTGTCGCCACGGCTGGCCCGTCCCCAGACGCAGCTCCCAGCGGCGTGCGACTCAACTTTATTGGCGGAGTGCTACGGTTGTTGCTGGGTCCCATCTTTGCGCGTGAACTGGTAACGCTGCCGCGTCGCGGCAGGTTTTACTTTGCGCGGGCGGCCTTTGTGGGCACGCTGCTGGTGCTTTCCATCACGGCGTGGCTGGTGCTTTCTGAGCAGCGTCCCGTGCGAGGGGTGGGGGAGCTGGCGCGGTTTGGGGTACTGGCGTTCCGTTTCTTGGCCCCTTTGCAGCTCTTGGCCACCGTTTTCTTCGGTGCGCTGGCCGCAGCCAGCGCCGTGGCCGTGGAGAAAGACCGCCGCACGCTAGACCTGCTGCTATTGACCAAACTCAACAATGCCGAACTGGTGCTGGGCAAGCTGGCGGCCAGCCTGGCATTTGTGATGGCCATGTTGTTGGGCGCGTTGCCGCTGTTCATGCTCGGCATGCTGTGGGGCGGCATTTCCCCCACGCAGGTGGCTCAGGCGTTCGCCGTGTGCCTGGTGGCCACCTTGGCGGCCGGCAGTGTCGGCTCGACCGTGGCCTTGTGGCGTGAGAAGACGTTTCAGACGCTGGCGATTACGGCCCTGTTGCTGGTGTTCTGGTGGGCAGCAGGAGAGCTGGTAGCGGCCGGCGTACTGGGGCGCTCATGGGCTGGCACCGATTGCCAGACGTGGGCGGTGGCCATCAGCCCGGTGCGCGCGGTGCTGGAAGCCACGCATCCCTGGAGCCCCGCGCCGCTGGTGCAAGGCGTACGGCTCTCGCCCGTCTTGCTCTTCTTGCTCGTCGGCGGCCTGATGACGCTGGGGATCAATCTGCTGGCTGTGGCCCGCGTGCGGGCGTGGAACCCTTCGCATGAGGCCCGCACCGTGGGAGAAACCGAGGCGTCTGGGGTGTGGTCCCAGGCCGTACCCCACTTGCAGGCGTGGCGGCTGGGCTCGCGCAGCCAGGGCGAGGAGAACAGCCGTGCCGGCTTCGACCGAACTTACGAAGTGGGCCAGCAGCGGGCTGAGGACAGTTCGGCGTCACCGCACGCTGGCCTGGGTGATCCAGCGACGGCCGTAGCACGCACCGGAGTGGCCGTAGGGAGCGGGCAGGCGGCCGCAGGTGCCGCGGGGGGTAGTACGGCGCCTATGAGCATCGCGTTGGCGAACCGTGGGGCGGCACGCATGGGGGCGGAGAGGGCTGCGGCCGCAACGGGCGTGGCGGCAAGGGGCGCCGCGGCAACGGGCGTGGCGGCGAGCGCTGTGGGCAGTCGGCCGCGCAGGCGGGTCCGTGAGGTATGGGACAATCCCATCTTGTGGCGCGAGATCCGCACCTGGGCGTACGGCCGCAAGGTGCTGCTGGTCAAGCTGGCATATGTGGCCCTGTTTGGGCTGGCGGCCGCGGCCGTAACGGCGGCGGTGGATGCCGGGCCGCACGAGTTTCGCGCGGCTGCCGTGCTGCCCATGGCGTCGCTGGCGGTGCTGAGCCTGGTGTTGATCAATGCGCAGGCCGTCACGGCGCTTACCAGCGAGCGCGATGCGAGGGCGCTGGATCTGCTTTTGGTTACCGACCTTTCTCCCAAAGAATTCATTTACGGCAAGCTGGGGGGGATCTTCTACAACACGAAGGAGATGCTCTTGTTGCCGGCGGGCTTGTGTGTGTATCTGTGGCTGGCCGGTATGATCAGCTTGCAGAATACGCTGTATTTGCTGGGGGGTGGGTTGGTGATTGCGGTATTCGTGGCGGTGCTGGGGCTGCACGTGGGCATGGCTTATGCCAGCAGCCGCGCTGCCATTGCCATCAGCCTGGGGACGGTGTTTTTCTTGTCGGTGGGCGTGTATGTGTGCATGCAGATCATGGAGGCATTTGCGGGGGCGTTCCAGGTGCAGATCTTTCCCTTTACCTTCATGGCGGTGGGAGGTGCCATTGGCTTGTGGCTGGCGCTGGGGATTCGCAATCCGTCCAGTGCTATTTCCTATGCCGCGGTGTTGTGTCCGCTGGCCACGTTCTGGTCGATTGTCAGTTTCGAGTTGCAAGGGACGCTGGGCGTGTTCCTGGTGCTATCGGCCACCTACGGCTTTACCACTGCGGCGATGCTCGTCCCTGCGGTATCTGAGTTCGATGTGGCCACGGGCCGGACCACGGCCGGTGAAGCGTAGTGTACGCCTATCTGACCATCACCGCTGGGCAGCGTGCGGGCAGCAACATCGTGTTGGATCCGGCGGTGGAGACGCGTTTGGGCCGCGGCCCGGAATGTACGGTGGTGCTGGCGGACTCGCTCTGCTCGCGGGTGCATGCCGCCATTTCCTATGGAGAGGGGCGGTGGTCCATTCGAGACGCCGGCAGCCGCAACGGCACGTACGTCAACCAGGTGCGTACGGCCCATGCCATCCTGGAGGAAGGCCACATCATTCACCTGGGAAGCACCGAACTGGTCTTTCATATCAGTGACCAGCCTCCCACGGTGGGCGGAGAGTCCGGCCTGCAAGCGGCCCCGACCTTTATTCTCGGCACGCCGCTGGAAGCGCTGGATAGCGATCCCATTGCGCAGGGCCTCGCTCGAGACGGCGAGCAGGCTCAAGACCTGCTGCTATTGTATAACTATTGCCAGCGCCTCTGGAGCTGCCGGGATCCCTGCGAGTTGATGCGCACGGCTGTGGAATTAATTCAGCAGAGGACGCGGGCCGCTACGGCTGCTTTCTTGTTGACGGATGCTACCGGCCGCCTGCGACCAAGGTGGGTGATACCCCAGCCACCAACACGGCCCATCGAACTGAGCGACTCCCTGACACGCCTGGTCGTGGGGGAAGGACACGCCATCTGGATGGCCGCACAAGAGGCCCGGGACGCTTCGTTGCAGCACGAGTCGGATGCTCTGTGCGTTCCCCTTGTCTTGCAACGTAGCGTGCTGGGCGCCCTGCACATCACGCTGGATCATGGCCGCTTTCGCCCTTCTCACTTCGACTTTGCCATTTCCTTGGCGCGGATCGTCGCCCCTGCGCTGGCACGTTTGCGGCAGCAGCATGCGGCGGCCGCCGAACTCGCCCGGCTGCATGCCTGCCTGCCGGAAAGCGAATCGCCCATCATCTTCAATCCCGGTATGCAGGCCCTGTGGGAGCAGGCGCAGAACGTCGCAGTGCAGCAATGCGCCTTGTTGCAAGGCGAGTGCGGCACAGGCAAGGAATACCTGGCCCGCTGGATGCACCGCCGTGGCAATGCCGGGCCGCTGGTGGTGTTCCACTGTGCGGCCATGCCGCCCCGGGAGGTGGAGTCGCGGCTGTTCGGGCACGCCGCGGCAGACTGTAGTCTGCCAGATTGCGACCATGGGGGGCTTGTGGTTCAGGCGGCGGACGGCAGCCTGATTCTCAAGGAGGTAGCGGCCCTGCCACACTCGGCACAGACCAAACTGCTACGGTTGCTGGAGGGACTGCCGCTGATCCATCCTGCGGACGGGACGGAAATGCTGGCACGGCCTCGCATTTTTGCCACGTCGCGGCAGGCGCTTGCGTCCTATGTGCACTCGGGTGTGTTCCGCGAGGACCTGTACCAGCGTCTCTCCATGCTGACGCTGGACGTACCGCCGCTTCGTGAGCGTCCCGAGGACATTGAACCGCTGGCCATGTATTTTCTGGAGGCGTATGCTGCCCTGCATGGCCGTCGAGCGCTGGACATCTCGGCAGAGGCTCGATCCCGATTGCACCAGTACGACTGGCCGGGGAATGTCCGCCAGTTGCGCGGCGTGGTCGAACTCGCCGTCAGCATGGCGGCGGGGCCCCGAATCGAAGTTGCTGATCTGCACCTGCCCGGCACCGCGCCGCATCCGCCCAGCAGCTTGTGCATTGAAGATTGGGAACGCCGGTTGATCGCCGAAGCCCTCGCCCGTACGGCAGGCAATGTGCCCCAAGCGGCCAAACTGCTAGGCATCGGCCGGGCCACGCTGTATCGCAAGTGCGAACAGTACGGCATCCAGCGGGGCGACAACTGAGCAGGACCGCACCGCGACGAGACCGGCACACTCGGCCGGCCATGCTCGCCACCAGCACGCAGCGCCACTGTTTTTTAGACGGCAACGCGGCCCAAAGACCTGCTCGCATCACAGCGCCTGCCGGCACATGGCCACGTATTGTGCGCAGCGAGGGCTTGACAGCAGTCTCTGAGGATGCCCCTCAACAGCCGCCCTTGCCACGTCATTGGACACGGGGCGTGTCCCGAACTGGCGTTGGCGACGGCCCCTGCTTGCGTGCAGGGACCAGATGGCCCAAAGGCAATCGTCGCGTCGGCTTGGCGCGCCGGGTGCGTGCCACGCAGCGTGCGTGGGAAGCACCATTTGCAGAGCTGACCCCATCGCCGGACCCTGCGCATGAGGAGGGCTGATCGCCAGGGCCTGCCTGTGGACAGGAACAAGCAACAGGGCCTGCCCGGACCGCAGGCATGGACCATTGACCTCGCCCTGCTGTCCCGGGCTCCGGGCCGCGTGCTAGGCCACGCGGTAAGGACTCTTGGGGCGGTCTTCGTGGCGAATCTCGTCGACCGCCTGCCGGCGGCCTGCTCCGCGATACAGCCGATTGGGCAGATTGAGGACCCAGCCGGGCTTCGCGCCCACGTTCTTGTAGGCATGCACTACCCCGGGCGGCACGAGCACCGCACAAGGACGCTGCTCTCCCAGTTCGACGGCCAGATAACGTCCGTGGGTGGGGGAGTCGCTTCGCGCATCCCAAAGGTAAAGGCGGAATTCGCCCGGCCCGGCGAACACAAACAGGTCGGTCTGTTCCACGTGCTCATGGGGGCCGCGCACGACGCCGGGGCCGGTTTCGCTCACGTAGGCCATCTGGGGGTAGTGGGCGGGATGCAGTTCGTCCTGTCGAAACAGCTCCATCAGCCAGCCGCGTTCGTCCCCGTGGCGCAGCAAGGGCGTGAACACCACGCCCTCAATCGCGTGCTGGCAATCCGGCGGCAACGCTGCGGCCGCCACATGCGGCGCGCGCGGAGCGTCAGGGGAGGGATAGGAGGCCCCGCCTGGAGGCGCAGCGGATGGTGGCGTTGCCTCACGGCGGCGCAGGTGCGGCCCAGCAAGCCCATGCGCAGCATCCGCACGGTGCACACGAACGGCACGCGGTTCTACGCATGATGGGGCTGAGCCCTGGCGCTGGAGGGCCTGGCGCAGTCGTTGCACTTCGGCCTCCAGAGCGGCTAGCCGCTGCTGGCACTGGCGGCAATCAGGGCAGCCGTTTGGGGCAGGTTCAGGCGAGGGTGTCATGGTCATGGGACGGAGCGGCAAAGATGCTGGCCAGGGCAGCCGGCACGGCTACTCGGGCCTGCCCGTAGGCAGGGGCACGTCGGTGAATACGATATCGATTGCACGCTGTGCCCTCAGGCGAGGGTACGTAAACCGCAACAGGTGCGGGGTGCTGTCGGAGCCCTCTGCGAGAAACGTGAGCTTCATGCGGGCACCCGCCTCGGTGAGTGCATTCGTCTGGCCCTGTTTGCGGTAGGGGCGGCCCTGCTGGTCGATCAGCTCGATATCGTTCTCATGAAACAGCACCTCTTGCGGTTCCGGCAGCACCAGATCGCGGATCACCAGCAGCGTGACCTCGCAGCGGGATCCCGGTCCCTGCTGAAAGCCTTCGACGGTCAGTTCCACATCATCCTGGAAATAGCTCTGGCGGCTGCTGAGATCGGTCACCTCAATGCTGGCTGGCTGCCCCACCGCAATCAACCCCCAGCGCAGTGCCAGCCGCTGCAGCTTGCCGGCGGCGGTAGGCGGCGGATGCAATCTCAGGTTCATGCTGACCTGCCGCGTGCCGCCCGTGACCACGTTCCAACTGCCACCGGCCGGTTGCACCGCCGCGAGCCGTTGCCCGGCCGCCGTGACCGCCGCTACCACCTCCGGCTGAGAACGATAGGCAACCAGCCGGAAGCGATCTTCCCACATCACTTGCAAATCAAGCTGAAAGGTGTGGTTCTGCGCGGACTGAACGTTCTCGTAACTCAGCTCTTCGGTATATACCCTGCGTGCCGCCACGAGCTGGGCACGCACCGGGCCGGCGTAGGCCACTGGGTATTTCCCCAGGCTGCCCGCCACCACCACCAACCCCGCCTGACGGCTATCAAACGCCTGCCGCACGCGGTTGCCGCTCTTGCGGCACAGTGCATCGACAGCCTCCCAGAAGGTGGTGACAGGCTCGTCCAGTTCCACGGGGGTTTCGTGAAACGCCCCATACTGATCGCCGATCAACAGGCGGTTGCCCGTCTGCTCGGCAATTTGGGCCAGAGACCTGGAGGCCGACAGCCGCCCAAGCGGCAGCTCCACCGGCGCTGCCCGCCACAGCTCCTCGACCTGCAATTGCTGCAAAAGCTGCTTTGCGCGCAGCCGCACCTCGGGATCCGGATGGCTTGCCGCCTCGAGAAGCTGCGGCCTGGCTGCCGCTCCCAAACGTACCAGCTCTTCAACTGCCGCATCGCGTTCGGCTGCCGAGGCGTCTCCCAGCCGCTTGATCAAGCGAGCGACGCGGATCTCGGTATCCTGTGCGGCGGTCGTCCCACCTGTGAGGCCCAGCCAGGCAAGGATTGCCAGCCACGTAGCACAGCGGCGGCAACCTTCCCGAAGCAGGGTGAGCACGCAGTGCCAACAAGCGGGCTTCCTCCACCCGCGCACGCCTGAGCTGAGAAAATCGGTCATGCGATCACCCTCCCTGGTGCGGCCCTGCCGCCAGGATCCTCTCTTGGGCTCGGCCTCTCCGTAGGCCCGACCAAGCAGGGCCGCCCAGCATATGTATGCCCCGCCGGCGGGTCAATGCGAGTCGGCAGGAAAAGAGGCTGCGAGGCTACCAGGCTCCCGAGGGAACCAGATCACCGGTGCAGTTCCGCGGCGCCGGGAAGGCGTTTGCTTGGCGAGGAGCTGAAGTGGTTCGCTACGAAACCCGCCGGCACGGCCGGAACGTATGGCAGGACCGTGATCGGCTTCAGCTTCAGGCAGCATACGGGTCGGTAATGGCCAGCGGCCCCGTCAAGCACGCGCGGCAGCCCGCTAGTGTTAGCAGAGGCGAGACGATTCGCTGCCGGGAGCAGGCGTGGTGTGTGCTGTTAAGGCGTTTTGCCACAAGAAGTTGCGAGATACTTCGCCCCAAGTGCTTACCAAGCTGTTCATTAGAGATGCAGGGCAGGGCTCGCCTTAATGGTTGTGCGGTGCCCTTCGGGGTGGCAACCGCCCTGCGGAGGGCAGCCGCAGCCACCATGGCGGCGGCCAAGGCGGCCCGGCGCAGGTGCCGGCCCAGGGTGGTTGCAGCGGGGGGGATAAAGAGTACACTACTGGGGCTCGGAGGCGGTCAAACGGCAAGAAGGTTGCTGGCAGTTTGCGGCGTCGAGGGGGCGAAAGACGCCTGCCTAGGCAAGCTGTGCCGTGTGTCCACGGACGGCTCACGCCCCGGTCTGTGGTATGCCGAAACCACGGATAACCACAGACCGGTTACGAAACATCAGCGGTTTCGACAGGTGAGGGTCGCTCCGATGGATACTCGCAAGGGAAAGGCTTCCCACCCCAAGGTTCGAGCCACGCTTTACGTGTCTGCCGACGTGCTGGATGAAGCGCGCGATGCGGCGTCGTTTTTGGCCGGCTATCCTGCCCGGCTCACCCTTACCCGACTGGTCGACGACGCCTTGCGTGCCGAACTGCAACGTCTGAAGGATCGCTACAACGGCGGACGTGACTTCCCGCGCCGCGCAGAGGAGCTGCGAGGCGGCCGGCCGATTGCTGCGTAGGTCTTTGTCGTAACATGAGTCAGACGCTCAAGCCGCCCCGGCGGCCTGATGTGGTGGAAAAGCCCCAGAAACCTGCCGAGCTGGCGCAACTCCGGCAGGAGCTGTTGAAACGCATCCTCAACAACGAGGCACAGCGTCGCGGCAAGGCGGGCCAGAAATAGACTGCCGGCTGGGGCGGCACCGGCGTTTCCCCTTGCTTCTGCGTTGGGCTGCACTGGCCCTGAGGCTGGACTGCACTGGTCCTGGAGTCCTCTTGGGTTCGGCTTGACCGGCCGCTTGCTGCGAGTGTTGCGACTCGCCCACGGTTGCCGTCAGGGCCACCATGGCGCGCGCCGGCTGCACCGGCCGCTTGCTTTGAGTGGTGCGGCGGCGTACCTTCGCTGCTGGCCGTATGCGCCCATTGCGCCGCCGGCCGGGCGGGCCGGCACTGGTGAGCGCTCGTGGGATGCTGGCCTGGAGGGTCCTCGCAGTGACCGCAGCCGAGCAAAAGATATACATCGTGGGCATAGGCGATGACGGACTGGCTGGACTGACATCCAGCAGCCGTCAGCTTGTGGAACAGGCTGAGCTGCTCATCGGCGCGGAGCACACGCTCCGCCACGTTCCTGTCGGCGGGGCGGAACGGCTGGTCATCGGTGCGGACCCGCAACAGGTTGTCGATCGGCTGGCGCGGGAGACGCGCCGCACGGTGGTGCTGGTCTCGGGCGATCCGCTGTTTTACGGCATGGCACGCTACTTGTGCGAGAAGCTGGGCAAGGAACGTTTCGAGGTTGTGCCGCACGTCAGCAGCATGCAGTTGGCATTTGCTCGCGTCAAGGAGAGCTGGGAGGAGGCCTACCTCACCAGCCTGGCGACGCACACGCTGGACCATGTGGCGGAGCGGCTGCGCACTGCCGAGAAGGCGGGCATATTCACCACAGAGAGCGTGACGCCCGCGCACGTGGCGCAGGCGCTGCTGGAGCGGGGCATCGACTATTTTACGGCATACGTGTGCGAGAACCTCGGTTCGCCGGACGAGCGTGTCACGCAGGGTGAGCTACGGGATCTGCTGGGGCAGGAGTTCTCGCCCCTCAATGTGCTGATTCTGGTGCGCAAGCCGGAGGTGCCCGACCGGCCCAGCGAGCAGATCGGCCGCCGGCTCTTCGGCAACCCTGATGAGGCATACATGCAGTCGCGGCCGAAGAAGGGCCTGATCACGCCTGCCGAGGTGCGTTCGCTGGCTTTGGCGGAGATGGATCTGGGGCCGCGCAGCGTGGTGTGGGATATTGGTGCCGGCAGTGGTTCCCTGGCGATCGAGGCAGCGCAGATCGCCGTCTCAGGCACGACCTACGCCATCGAGATGGATGTGGAGGACGTGCAGCTCATCAAGGCCAATGCAGCTCGTTTTCGTGTGAGCAATCTCGTGCCGGTGCTGGGCCGTGCGCCCGAAGCCTGGGCCGGCTTGCCCGACCCCGACGCCGTGTTTCTCGGCGGCACCGGCCGGGAGGTCACGCGTCTGGCCATCCTCGCCTATGAGCGATTACGCGCCGGCGGCCGCATGGTCGCCAACACCAACAGCCTGGAGAACGTGGCGGAGTTGCACGCCGCCTTGCACCAGCGCACCGGCCACGTCTCAGTGTGGATGCTGAACGTGGCCCGCGGCACATTCCAGCTTGAACGGATCCGCTTCGATCCCCTAGCGCCCACCTTTCTTTTGGCCATTATCAAGCCAAGCTGAGCGGCCGCAGCCAGCTCCGGACGAACTGCCGCATCTCAGCCCCAGCAAGGCCCGGCACCCGGCAAGGCGGGTGCAAATCCTCGCTTGACAACATGGCCATCCACGTATCACACTGGCCCTTTCCACTGGCGATTTCACGTAGGGCCGATTGGCGGGCGAAGCGAAGATGATGGCACGGCGTTCCGAAGCAGATGATTGGCCGGAAGACCCGGCCGAGTCGGAAGAGGAAGAAGAAGGGCTGCCGCGCAGTGTAAGGCTGCCCGAGTCCAGCATGCTCGAAGAAAACATCGACATCGACGACGACTTCGACGACGATTTCGATGACGACTTCGAGGAGGAGCTGGAGCGGGAACTCGACGCAGATCTGGCGCAGTTCAACGAACAGCTTGGCGAAGAGGATGAGGGAGAGGAGGCCGAGCCCGCCGACAGCCCGGCGGACGATCTGGACCCGGACGAAGAGCAGTTCTAACGCCCCGCCATGCCGCACCGCGAACCGACCTCCCGCACCCTGGCAGAGCCCGATGACTGGGCCTGGCGGCCCTTTGCCCAGCAGGACCAGCTTGACTTCGAACTTGGCTTCTTCGAGCGGCTGCTACAGCGCTCTCCCAACAATGTGATGGTGCTGCGCCTGCTGGGAGAACTGCTCAACCGCAAAGGGCTGCACCACGAGGCATTGCATATCGACCAGCGTCTGGTGGCGCTGGTTCCCAAGGATGAAGTGGCCCATTACAACCTGGCATGCAGCCTGACCCAGACGGGCCAGATTCAACCTGCGCTGGAGGCGCTGCGCACCGCCTTGGCGCTGGGCTACGCCGACTTTGAGCATCTGGCCTGCGACCCGGATCTGCAAGCGCTGCGCGGCGAGCAAGGCTACCTGGAGCTGCTGCGCCAGTACGCCCCGCAGATGGCGGCCGGCGAGCAGTGAGGGCCGGCACAAAGCGCGAGGTGGTGTTCACGTGGCGGATTGCCGTTCTTGCCGAGAGCGCGCAGCCCCCCTCGTAGGCGGGTAAGGGCGGCAGGCAGCGATCAGCTCCATGCAACAGCTTGCGGCACAAATCGAAGCAGCGGTGGCCGCGGTTCGCAGCCGTTGGCAGGGGCAGCCCCACGCCGGCATCATTCTGGGCACCGGGCTGGGAGGGCTGGCTGCTGAGATCGAGGCTGAAGCGGTGCTCCCCTACGAAGAGATCCCGCATTTCCCTCGCTCGACCTCCATCGGCCACCGCGGCCACCTCGTCTGCGGCCGGCTGGCCGGCAAGAGCGTCGTGGCCATGGAAGGCCGTTTCCACGCCTACGAAGGCTACACGTTTGCCCAGCTTGGCTTTCCCGTGCGGGTGATGCGCGCCTTGGGCGCCCGACTGCTGGTGGTCTCCAACGCCTGCGGTGGAATGAACCCCTTCTATGCCTGCGGCGACGTGGTGGTGATCGACGACCACATCAACCTGATGGGTGGCAATCCGCTGGTCGGCATCAACGACGATCGGCTGGGCCCGCGGTTTCCAGATATGAGCCGGCCCTACGATCCGCTGCTGATCGAGCGGGCGCTGGAGATTGCCCGCCGGGAGAACTTTGCGGCACATCGCGGCGTCTACGTGGCCGTGCTGGGGCCGAACCTGGAAACGCGGGCCGAGTACCGCTTTTTGCGGCTGATCGGGGCCGATGTGGTGGGCATGTCCACCGTGCCGGAGGTGCTGGTGGCCGTGCACG
Source organism: Pirellulales bacterium (assembly GCA_023511675.1). Taxonomy (GTDB): domain Bacteria; phylum Planctomycetota; class Planctomycetia; order Pirellulales; family JAIMBC01; genus JAIMBC01. The sequence goes on along the minus strand of JAIMBC010000024.1, from coordinate 13,637 downwards.
CGGGCATGCGCGTGCTAGGCTTGTCGGTGGTGACAGACATGTGCCTTCCGGATGCCCTTGCGCCGGCCAGCGTGCCGGAAATCTTGGCCCACGCCGCTGCCGCGGAGCCCAAGTTGAGAAAGATCGTGCTGGGCGTCCTGGCGCAGGAAGAGCAGCATGTTTGAGGCGGTGGAAGGCAATCCGAGCTTTCCGGCAATGGAGGAGGCCGTGCTGCGCTTCTGGGGGCAGCACGGTATCTTTGAACGTTCTCTCGAGCGGCGCCGCCAGCGGAATCGGGGCCGCTTTGTGTTCTACGAGGGTCCCCCCACTGCCAACGGGCTGCCCCATCCGGGTCACTGCCTGACGCGTGCCATCAAGGATCTCTTCCCCCGCTATCGCAGCATGCGCGGATATCTCTGCGAGCGCAAGGCGGGGTGGGATACGCACGGCCTGCCGGTCGAGGTCGAGGTGTGCAAGGAGCTGGGCATCCACTCCAAGCAAGAGATCGAGGCCTACGGCGTGGAGCCGTTCATCCACCGCTGCCAGCAGAGCGTGTGGCGCTACATGCAAGAGTGGGAGCGGCTCACCGAGCGCTTGGGATTCTGGATCCACCTCGACGAGGCCTATGTCACCTACCACCAGAGCTATGTGGAAAGCGTCTGGTGGTCTCTCAAGAATCTGTTCGAGCGCGGCCTGCTGTACCAGGGCTACAAGATCGTGTGGTGGTGGGCACAGGGCGGCACGGCTCTCAGCTCCGGCGAGGTGGGGCAGGGCTACCGCCAGGTGGCCGATCCGAGCGTGTATGTGCGCTGCCCGCTGGTCGATGAACCGCAAACCTCGCTGGTGGTCTGGACCACCACCCCCTGGACCCTGCCGAGCAATCAGTTCGCGGCCGTGCATCCCGAGCTGCCATACGCGGTAGTCGAAGACGCCGATGGCAGCCGCCTGATCCTGGCGGCGGCCCTGGTGGAACAGCTTGCCGGCAAGCTACAGCGGCCGCTCGTCCAGCGTGCCCTGTTGCGGGGCAGTGATCTGGTCGGTCGGCGCTATGTCCCCCCCTTCGACTACTACTACCGCAGCCTGTCGAACCGCCAGGGCCGCTTGCGGGAGGGCGGCCTCGAACATGTGGCCTGGCGGGTCGTGCCCGCAGACTTCGTTACGGTCGATACGGGTACCGGCGTCGTCCACCAGGCGCCGGCCTTCGGTGAGGTCGACTTCGAGGTGCTGCTCCGCGAGCAAGCCCGCTTTCTCCCAGGCGAAGGCCCCGAGCTGATCTGCGCCGTCGCCCCAGACGGCACCTTCACCGCCGAGGCCGGTCCTTACCAGGGACGCTGGGTCAAGGATGCGGACCGCGACATCATCCGCGAACTACGCAGCCGCCGGCTGCTCCTTCACCAGGAACAGTACGTCCACGACTACCCCTTCTGCTGGCGCGCAGAGGAAGACCCGCTTATCCAGTACCCGCGGCGGAGCTGGTTCATCCGCACCAGCCAGTTCAAGCAGCAGATGCTCGCCAATAATGCCCGCATCCAGTGGCTGCCCGAACACATCCGCGACGGCCGCTTCGGCAACTTTCTCGAAACCAACGTCGATTGGGCCCTCTCCCGCGAACGCTACTGGGGCACGCCGCTGCCCATCTGGGTGTGCGAAGAAACGGGCTACGTGGAGGCCGTGGGCAGCTACGCCGAACTGCTGGCCAAGCCCGATGTCCAGGGTACTGAGGTATGGCAGCAGGCCAAGGCCCGCTATCCCGACCTGCCTGAAGATCTCAAAGTGCACAAGCCCTACATCGATGCCATTACCTACGCCTCCCCGCGAGCACCCGGCAAGCGGATGCGCCGGGTGAGCGAGGTAATCGACTGCTGGTACGACTCGGGAGCCATGCCCTTTGCCCAGTGGGGCTATCCCCACCAGGGACGGGAGCGGTTTGCCCAGCAGTTTCCGGCGGATTTCATCAGCGAGGCGCTGGACCAGACGCGCGGCTGGTTCTACAGCCAGTTGGCCATCAGCACGCTGCTGTTTGGAGAGGGGATGGCCGCCGGACCCGATGCGCCGGAGGCGCCCTATCCGCACCCCTTCCGCACCTGCATCGTGCTGGGCCTGATGCTGGGCGAAGACGGGCAGAAGATGTCCAAGAGCCGGCGCAACTACCGCGAGCCGCAGGAGATCTTCGACCGGTACGGAGCCGACGCGCTGCGCTGGTACTTCTTTGCCAATCAGCCTCCCTGGACCAGCATCCGATACAGCGAGCAGGCCATTCGGGACAGCATTCCCGAACTGCTGCTGCGGCTGTGGAATGTTTACAGCTTCTTTGTGATCTACGCGCGGATCGATGGCTTCGATCCTGCGGAGCGATTGGCTGGTCAGCTCGAGCAGCTTTCGCCGGCCGAGCTGGCGCGCGGCGCGGGCTACCGGCCGCTGGCCCAGCGCAGCGAGCTGGACCGCTGGATTCTCAGCGAACTGCATCGCACCACCGCTGCGATTACCGAGCGGATGGACGCGTACGACAACTACACGGCCTGCAGTCGGCTGGCCGCGTTCGTCGATGCTCTCAGCAACTGGTACGTCCGTCGCAGCCGCGACCGCTTCTGGAGCGGCGAGCAATCAGCCGACAAGATCGACGCCTACTGGACCCTGTACGAATGCCTGCTCACCACCTGCAAGCTGGCCGCGCCCTTCGTGCCGTTCTTGTCTGAAAGCCTGTGGCAGAACCTGGCCGTGGCCGGCACCGCCGGTCGCACGGTCGAAAGCATCCACCTCTGCGACTATCCCGAGGCCGACCCCGCCGCCATCGACGAGGTCCTCAGCCAGCAGATGCAACTCGTGCGAGACATCGCCTCGCTGGGCCGCAGTGCACGCACCTCCGCTAGGCTGAAGGTGCGCCAGCCGCTTGCTCGCGTGGAGGTCGTGCTGGCCGACCCCCGCCACCGCGCCTGGCTGGAAGCGCATGCCCAGATCGTCGCGGAAGAACTCAATGTCAAGACCGTCGAGCTGGCCGAACGCGCAGACCAATACGTCACCTACACCGTGCTGCCCGACCTCAAACGCCTCGGCCCCCGGCTCGGTAAACGCCTTCCCGCCCTGAAAAACGCCCTCGCCAGTGCCGATGCCGCCGCTCTGCTCGCCGAACTCGAACAGCACGGGCGCATTCTCCTCACGGCCGACGGCCAGCAAATCGAACTCGGCAAGGAGGATGTCCAGGTGCGCCTCGCTGCCAAGCCAGGCTGGACCGCCGCACACGGCCCGTCCGCCGTAGTGGTGCTCAGCACGGATCTCACCCCCGAACTGATCGGCGAGGGTTGGGCCAGAGATCTTGTCCACCTGATCCAGTCTCGCCGCAAGGAGCTGGGGTGCGCCTACACGGACCGCATCGCCGTCGGTCTGGCCGACGCCTCCCCCCAGCTCGCAGAGGCGCTCCAACAGCACAGCGGCTACATCCGCCGGGAAACCCTGGCCGTCGAACTCAAGATGCAAGCCATCGAGGGGGTGGAGCCCGTGGAGATCTCCCTGGGAGAAGAAACCCTGCGTCTCTACGTCCGGCTGGCGGAACGGCCCGATGGGGCGTGAACCCGTACGAGCAACAGGAGCCTCAGCATGAGCAGGTATGTAGGGCACATGGTGTTCTGGCTGGCGGGCATGGCAGCAAGCGGAATGCTCAGCTTGGCATCGGCCGAGAACTGGCCCTGCTGGCGCGGCCCCCGCGGCGACGGCACCAGCCTGGAAACCGGCATTCCCACCCGCTGGAACGGCATCACCGGCCAGGGCATTGTCTGGAAGTCCGCCATCCCCGGTACGGGCCACTCTTCCCCCATCGTGTGGGAAGACCGCATCTTCCTCACCTCCTGCCTCGAGCCCACGCAGCAGCGCGTGCTGCTCTGCCTGGAACGCGCCTCCGGCCAGATCCTCTGGCAGCAAACCGTGTTGCAAAGCCCCCTGGAACACAAGCACAAGCTCAACAGCTTTGCCTCCGGCACCCCCGCCACGGATGGCCACCAGGTGTACGTCACCTTTCTCGACCGCCAGCAGATGGCGGTCGCCGCCTACGACTTCGACGGCAGGCAGCAGTGGCTGGTGCGGCCCGGCGCCTTCTCCAGCGTCCACGGCTACTGTAGCTGCCCTGTCCTCTTCGAGAACCTGGTAATCGTTAATGGCGACCATGATGGAGATTCTTACATTGTGGCCCTCGACCGCAGCTCGGGCAGCACGGTCTGGAAGATCCCCCGGGAGCACAAGACCCGTAGCTATTCCACCCCGCTGGTGCGGCAGATCGACGGCCGCGTGCAGATGATTCTCTCGGGCAGCAAACAGGTGGCAAGCTACGACCCTCGCACCGGCCGCCGGCACTGGGTGATCGAGGGGCCCACCGATCAATTTGTGGCGTCCGTCGTGTACAACGGGGAACTGGTGTTCATGACCTGCGGCTACCCCGAGCGGCATATCCTGGCCATTCGACCCGATGGCTCAGGGGACGTGACCGACACGCACATCGTCTGGCGCACCACGGAGAATTGCGCATACGTGCCCAGTCCCATCGTGGTGGGAGAATACTTTCTGGTGGTCTCCGATGACGGCATCGCGAGCTGTTACGAGGCGGCTACGGGACGCCGCCTGTGGCGCCAACGCCTGGAGGGAGGCCATAGCGCCTCGCTCGTTGCCGCCGATGGCCTGGTGTTCTTTCTCTCCGACCGGGGAGAGACCACCGTGGTCCGCCCCGGACCCCGCTTCGAGCGGGTAGCAAGCAACCCGCTGGGGGAAGCCTGCTCTGCCTCTCCGGCTATCAGCGGCGGGCAACTCTACCTGCGCGGCGAGCAGCACCTGTTCTGTATTGGCCAGTAGGCCGCCCCGATCGAGTCAGCCCGAGAGGGCCAGCCCGAGAGGGCCAGCCCGAGAGGGCCAGCCCGAGAGGACGGCGGGACTGAGCCAGCCAGAGCGGCCCAGACCGACCATGCTCGTTAGAGCCGGCCGTCCACACGGCTCGGCAAGCATCCGCAAGTCCGGCGGCTTCGCCCACGACGCGCTGCGCACACAAGGAGGGCGTTACCGTCAGCAGTTGCCCTGCCGCGGCAAATGTTTTGGGGATATTGGAACTGTCGAGGCCATACGCTCTGCCGCCAAGACAAGCCTTTGCCGCCCTTGGTGGACCGACGGCGGCGTGGCCGGGGCATCATGCGCTCTGCCACGGCAATAACTCTGCCGCGACAGAGCGCAAGACGCGCAGCGTGGGCATAACTGCCCACGGCATAGCTGGCCAGGGCATAGTTGCGCTGCGCACAGCCGCACGCAGCGCGGCGGCGGCTAGGCCAAGGGGCGTCGCCGTGTTCGGCCGCTAGGATCGACGTCGTGCCGAGCAGCAGCTAGGCCGTCCAGCCCTCGCGGTACTCGCGGTGGACGACGTGCATCACCTCGGGGGCGTTGGTCGCCTCCAGCTTGGCGGCGTCCCACTCGATCTTCTTGCCCTCTCCCTCGGCAGCGGCCCACACGGCCAGATTGCCGAGCAAGATCGTCTCCGTGAGCGGACCGGCGTAGTTCTCGAAGTTCGAGGTGGCGCGCTTCCGCTCGCCGGTAATCGACTGGTGGAACTCCACGAAGTGGCCGGGAGATTCCTCGAATTCCACGGGCGGGATGGGCATCTGCTTGCCGTTGTTGTCGAAGAGGATCAGGCCCTCTCCGTAATCGCCCGGAGAGTAGAGCACGCCGTTTTCTGCCACGATCACGACGCCCTGCACCTTGCCGTCGCCGCTGCGTTGGAACTTGTTGCCCTTGAGCAGTTCCTCGGGCGGGTCGTTGCCGCCGTCTTACCTCCAGTCGGTGTTGGCGGGGCGCTGATCGTTCGCCGGAAACTCGAAGCGGATCTTGGATTTCTGTGGGTAGCTATCGCGGTTGTGGCCGCTGGTCCAGGCCTGAATGCTCACGGGATCCCGCAAGCCAAGGCCCATGAAAGGCATGTTGAACGTGTGGCAGGCCATGTCTCCCAGGGCACCGGTGCCGAAGTCCCACCAGCCACGCCACTTAAAGTCGTGGTAGGCGTCGGCGGCATAGGGGCGTTCCGGGGCAGGACCCAGCCAGCAATCCCAGGCGAGGTTGGGCGGCGGCTCCGAAGGCGCCGGCCGCGGCCCGCCCTGCGGCCATACCGGACGGTTTGTTGACACATGCACCTCCTTCACCGCGCCCAACAGGCCGGACCGCAGGATGGCGGCCGACGTACGCAACGTGCTGTTGGCCGTGCCCTGGTTGCCCATCTGCGTGGGAATGTCTCCCTCCCGCGCCAGACGCGCCAGCTCCCGCGCCTCCCACACGCTGTGCGTCAACGGCTTCTGGGTGAAGCAGGCAATGCCCCGCTTCAGCGCCAATGCCGATGCCAGGTAATGATGATGGTCCGGCGTGGAGACCGTCACCGCATCGATCTTGTCTCCAAGCTGGTCCAGCATCTCCCGGTAGTCCACGAACGTCTTGGCATCCTTGAAACGATCGTCCACCTTGCGGCGGCGCAGCCGATTCGAGTCCACGTCGCAGATCGCAATCACCTCGCCGTGATTGGCGGCATCGCTCGAATCGCTATCTCCCTTGCCGCCCACGCCAATACACGCATAGACGACCCGCTGATTGGGCGAACGCTCCCGGCAAAAGACCCTGCGACCGGCCAGCAGCACGGCACCCGTGGCCGTGGTTTGCCGCAAAAAGTCGCGGCGCGTGTGCTTACGAGCCATTGGCTGTTCCTCACTACGAATCTCGGGGCGAATTCCCCATTACTCTACTCCCCCTGCAAGCATTTGTCACCATACCCGGCCATACCGATCCCGCCCGCCCGGTTACCGCTGCACCTCGCAGCCCGGCACTGCCTGGCGAAAGGCCTCCACCGCCGCGGCGCTCACCTTGGTCAGCTCCAACCGCAACAGCCGCAACGACTTCACCTCCGCCAGCGCCTCCAGGGCCGCGTCATCCACCCCCGTCTGAGAAAGGTTCAACTGCGCAAGCTGCTTCAACTCGGTCAGGTGCTTCACGCCCGCCGATGTCACGCCGGGGCAGATGCTCACGTCGAGGCTGCGCAGACCGCCCAGCCGGCCGATGTACTGCAAGCCCGCATCGCCCAGCGCCGTCTGCCAGATCTCCAGCGTCTGCAACCGCTGAAACGGCAAGAGATGCACTAGCTCCGCGTCGTTGATCGGGCACTCGGTCAGATCCAGGTACGTCAGCGTCTCGCTCGAGGCACGCAGGTGCGCCAGCCCCGTGGCGCGCACTGCCGTGCCACGCAGCCGCACGTCCGTCAGCTTGGTCAAGCCTTGCAGATGTGCCAGCCCCTCCGCGGTCACAAAGCCGCGCATCAGATTCAGCTTGCGCAAGTCCGTTAGCCCGGCCAGGTGCGGCATGCCCTCGTCGGTGATGTTCGCGTCTTCCACCTCCAGCACACGCAGTTGCTTGATCGTGCCCAGATGCCCAAGCCCTACGTCGGTAATGCTGTACGCACGCAGCTTGACGTCCACCAACGCCGGATGCCCGCGCAGATGCGCCAGGCCCGCATCTCCCACCCGCGTGCCCCGCAGGTCCAGCAGCCGCAGCTTGGCAAGCTTGGCGGCATGCTCCATACCCTCGTTGCCGATCAGCGTGAACAGCAGCACCAACCGCTCGAGCTGCGGCACATGTTCCAGTTGCGCCAGACCAGCGTCGGTAAGCTGGCTGCAGCGCCGCAGCCGCAGCGTCTTCAACTGCGGCACATACCTCAAGTTCGCCAGGCCGGCATCTGTGATCTCCGTCTCCGTCAGGTTCAGTTCCTCCAGGTGCGGAAACGCAGCCAGTTGCTCCAGATGTTGATCCATGATCGGCGTGTTGGTCGCGTCGATGGCCACCACCTTGCCCTCGGCATCGCGCGTCAGCTTGGCGCCAAGCTGCTCAAGCGCCGCAGCCGCCTCTGCCTGCGACGGCGCGTCTCCGCCCGCCCGCGAACCCTGGGCCAGGGCCAGCAACGAGGCTGCCGCGCCGATCGCCACTGTTGCACGTAGACTCATCGTAAAAGCCGTGGGCATGTCACCTTGTTTCCGCGTCCTAGAGCAAAGTCCGCCCCCTGCATCCTACTTTAGCCTACCCTGCCTTGCCAGAGAACGCGGCCTTGGCCCCGCTGGAAACTGCCGCCTGGCGGTGATAAAGTCGCAAACAGGTCACCGTCTCTCCCTGATAGCTGATTCGGCCAAAGTAAGGATCCATGAGTGAGCAACGGCAACTGAAGTTGTGGCGGGTTGCAACATGGTGCCGGCCGCCGCTGTTACCTCCGCAGCGAACGGGCCATGGCATGCGCGTCGGCAGCCGAGGCGGGCGCCCCAGCCCCTGCCTGGTACTGGCCCTGCTCTGCGCCGCATGCGGCACACTGGCGCCTGCAGGGTACTCTTCGGCGGAGGAAATCGTACTGTTCGACGGAGAATCGTTCTCCGGTTGGGAAGGCAATCTGGAAGTGTTCCGCATTCAGGACGGAGCCATCGTGGGCGGCAACCTCAAAGAAGGTTTGCCCCATAACGAGTTCCTCTGCACCACGCGCGAATTTGGTGATTTCGAGCTGCGATTGAAGTTCAAGCTGCTGGGAGAAGGGGCCAACGCCGGTATCCAGATCCGCAGCCGCCGCATACCCGACCATCACGAGGTTTGCGGCTACCAGGCAGATCTGGGAGACGGCTGGTGGGGCTCGCTCTACGACGAATCGCGGCGCAACCGTGTGCTGGCCGCCGCCGACCCCGAGGCCCTGGCCACGGTGCTCAAGCGGGACGACTGGAACGAATACCGCATCCGCTGCGAGGGCCGCAGAATCCAGCTTTGGATCAACGACCTGCAAACGGTGGACTACACGGAGGAGGACGAGTCGATCGAACAGCGCGGGGTGATCGGCCTGCAGATCCACGGCGGCCCGCCCAGCGAGGCATGGTACAAGGACATCAGGCTGATCGAACTCGATGGCCAGTAGGCCGCGCAGCTTGGCGCGCCTAGCGTGGCAGCTTGTCGAGCCTGGCGGCGTATCTCCTCCTGGCAGCCTTACAGAGTGTGCCTCAGTTCTTGGCCGCTGGGCCCCCTAGACTCGCGGGCCGGGACTGCCGCGCCGGTGAGGGCTGTACCGGCCAGGGCCGCCCCTACCCGCGTGTTCGGCTGTGCCCTGCCAAGCCGCTTGCGGCCTTCGTTAATCTGATCCCGGCCAGCCTTGCCAGGGCTAGCCGCTTGTCAGCCCGCTCGGCCCACGCTACCCTATTGGCTATTAGCCCAAGGAGGGTAAGCCATGCTCGTATTGTCACGCAGAGTGGGGGAGAGGATTCAGATCGGCACCGATATCACCGTGACCGTGGTCCGGTTGGTGGAGGGTACCGTGCGGCTAGGGATCGAGGCGCCGGCCCACATGCCTATCTTGAGGCAAGAGCTGTTGACCGGCCAGCAGGAAGCGCCGCCACGGCCCGAGCAACCCGTGGCCGCCAAGCCGCGCTAACGCCGCATCGCGGGTCGGCGCGGGGCACGGCTGGATCTGCCCGGCGGGCCTGCCCCAGCATGCGTCGCTGCCCCCCCAAAGCGGCGTGCTGGCATGGCTGGTCTCTACGGAAGCGAACCACATCCCCTCCGCGTGTAGGGGTAAACAGCCTAGCGCTTCTGCGCGGCAGGGCGGGTGGCGAGGCGGCGCTCCTGCGGGGTGCGCAGGTCGATCGCCTCATCCGGCCAAGTGCCACCGTGCTCTGCGTGGATGCGGCGCAGACGAGCCGCCTTCTGCCGCGCTGACTCGGCAGAGCCGCTTCCCCAGATGATGCGCTGGCCGTCTCGTGTGCGCAGCTCGAACTGCGGCGCCTGCTGCGTCTCGAGCGGGCCTCCCTCCAGCGGCAGAATGCGCCACAAATCCAGCACCTGCCAGTCGTCCACCAGCGCCGCTCCAATCTGCGCCGCGGCGGCCACCTGCGGATCGTTCCACACCGTGCCCAGCGGCCCCTCCGTGGCGGGACGCACGCCCCCCAGCCGCGGATAACGGCCCACGTCCTCCGGCGTGAAATCCTCGCTGGGCAGCGGCACGGCCTCCACATCCACCGCCAGCAGCCCGCCAGGCACCTCCACCATCAGCACCGGCCGGCGATACTCCAGCTCCACGATCACCTGGGGTGGGATCCGACGCGTCACGCGCACCACCCGCGCCACCCATGCGTGCTGAGCAAACGCCTGCTGGATGCGAACCAGCAGATCGTCTTGCAGTATCGAGAGAGGGCCATGAATGCCCGCCATCTGCAACGCCTCGGCACGCACGTCCGTGCGGATCCACTCCGGCGGCGGCGTGACGCGAATCTGGCTCTCGTCCAGTTGGTACTGCGGCGCCGAACGGATCCGTCCCTCCAGGCTGAGCCAAACGCCGTACGCGGCAGCGCATAATGCCAGCGCCAGCATCAGGCGCAATCCTCGTCGCACGGCTGGCTGCGGCGCGCGGGAAGCGGTTCCCTTTACCAAATCTCGATCTCCGTCTCGAGTTCCACACCCAGTCGGTCCGCCACCCGACTGCGGATCAGCTCAATCAGCCGCAGCACATCCTGTGCGGTGGCGCCAGGCTCGGCAATGATGAAGTTGGCGTGCCGCTCGCTCACCTCCGCCCCGCCAATGCGGGTCCCCTTCAGGCCAGCCTGATCAATCAACATGCCGGCACTGATGCCGCGCGGGTTCTTGAAAATGCAGCCCGCGTTCTGGTGGCCCAAAGGCTGGCTCGCCTTCTTGATAATCCACTGCGTCTGCATCCGCTTGGTCAGTTCCTGCGGATCCTCGTGCTCGAGCTGAAACTCCGCCTCCAGGATCACCAGCTCGTCCAGGCTGCTCTTGCGATAGGCAAAAATCATCTCCTCGCGGCTGCGGTCGTGGAACTCCCCCTCCACGGTCATCACCGTGGCACGGTAGGTCCACTGGCCGATGTCTCCGCCGCGGCCTCCCGCATTGCCGTGCAGCGCGCCCCCCACCGTGCCAGGGATGCCCACCAGAGATTCCAACCCCCCCAGCCCCTCGCGCACCGCCGTGCTGATCACGTGCCCCAGCTTGGCGCCGCCGCCGGCAATCACATGGCGGCCCTGCACCCGGATGCCGCCAAAGCACGGAGCCGAGAGATGGATCACCAGGCCAGGCACGCCCTCGTCGCGCACCAGAATGTTCGAGCCGCCGCCCAGCAGGCGGATCGGCTCCCCCTCCGCATGCGCGCGGCGGACCAGCTCCGCAAGCTGCTGGTGCGACTCCGGCTCGGCAAAATACTGCGCCGGCCCCCCCAGGCGAAACCAGGTGTACGGCGCCAGCGGCTCACCCTGCCGCACGATGGACTCGAACTCGCTCAACCAGTTCATGCCTTAACCATCCCATCTCCGCGGCCCCCAGTGCAACAACAACGTCGCCTGCGGCACAGCGCTCTGCCACCGCCGCCGCTACCTCCGCCGGGGCGTGCTCGGGCAGCACGCATGCGCCCAGCTCGGCAGCGCGGCGGGCCAGTTCGCACGCCGTGGCCTCATGGGCACGCGGCGGACCTTCCCGCGCGCGCAGTACTTCCGCCACGGCCAGCAGATCGGCATTGTGCAGGCTGTGGGCAAACTCGTCCAGCAGGCGGGTGAGGCGCACCGCTTGGTGGGGCTGAAACACGCAGATCAAGCGCCGCTGTGGGTACATCGCCCGCACAGCCGTCAGCGCCTCACGCACGGCGGTCGGGTGATGCGCGTAGTCGTCCACCCAGGCAATTTCCCCAGGCAGCATCTGGGTCTGGAGCCTGCGTCTCAGACCCCGGAAGGCCGCCAGTGCCTCCAGCAGGCAGGCGCCCCGCGCGCCCGATTCCCACGCCAGGGCAGCGGCTGCCAACGCATTTAGCACGTTGTGCCGCCCCGGCACAGCCAGCGCTACCTGGCCCAAAAGCCGTTGGGCCCTGTACAGCAGAAAGCGGTATCGGCCCTGCCGCGGCCGCAGATGCTGCGCAGTCCAGTCCGCCCCCAGGCTGAAGCCAACCGTCTCCACGCGCGCGGCCGTGTGCGCGGCAACCCGCCGCGCCGCAACATCTGCCTCGGCCACCACCAGCAAACCGCCCCGGGGCAATCGCGCGGCGAATCGTGCAAATGCCTCCTCGTACTCCGCCGCCGTCGGATAACAATCAAAGTGATCCGGCTCCACATTCAAGATGGCCGCCGCCCGCGGCGCCAATGAGAGAAACCCCCGCCGGTACTCACAGGCCTCGACCACGGCCAGGGCACCCCGGCCCGCCCGGCCGCAACTCGGCTCGTCCAGCGGCGCAGCGCCGGCGTAGACCATCGGCTCCGCCCCAGAGCGGCGGAGTATGCCCGCCAGCATGGCCGCCGTGGTGCTCTTGCCGTGTGTCCCCGCCACGGCCAGCACTCGCCGCCCGCGCGTCAGGCGGGCCAGCATTTCCGGCAGGCTGAGTTCGGGCACTCCCCAAGCACGGGCCGCGCGTCGTTCGACATTCCCCACTGGTACGGCCGGGCTGTACACGAGCAGTTGCGTGTCAGGCGCGACGTGCTCGGCACGGTGGCCTGATAGCAGGCCCACACCGAGCTGCTCCAACCAGCGTGCCGGCGCCGGCGCAAGATCCGAACCCCTCAGTTGCCAGCCGCGCTCCAGCACGCGTACGATTGCGTCGAAGTCAGTGGGGGTTTCGGGGATAAGTACGGCTTCGGCGCCGCTGGCCACGGCTGTATGCAAGGCGATGAAACCCGAGTCACGCCCCATCACCTCCACCAAGAAGAGGCGGCCCATAGCCGCGGCCGTATCCCGCAAACGATCAATCGCCTCTACCGCGATGTTGACGGCCGTGTCAAAGCCGATGGTGAGGTCTGTACCGTAAAGGTCATTATCTATGGTGCCGGGCAGACCCAGAATCTGGAGATCCGGATACTCTTCTAAGAAGGCCTGTGCGCCTCGGGCTGTACCATCACCCCCTATCACGATGAGGCGCTGGATGTGGTGGGCTTGGAGGATCTCATAGGCTTTTTTCCGGCCCTCAGGCGTGCGAAAAGCCGCACTACGCCCTGAACGAAGAATAGTGCCCCCTCGCTGGAGAATGCCACTTACGTCGCTGGCGGTGAGGGGCTGCAGCTGCCCCGCAATCAAGCCTTCATAGCCCCGGAAGATACCCACCGGCTCATACTGCAGGTAGAGCGCCGTGCGAACCACCGCTCGGATAGCGGCGTTCATTCCTGGGGCATCGCCCCCCGAACACAAAACCCCGAGGCGCGGCCGCATAGATCAGAGTTTGCCGGCGGCTATCGCCTGCCGCACCTGCTCCTCTATCCAGCGGTAAGTGATCTCCAGGCCCTGGCGCAGAGGCTGAGAAGGCTTCCAGTGGAGCTTCTGAGCAATGAGGGTATTATCAGAGGTGCGGCCACGCACCCCCACCGGCCCAGGCACATGACGAATCTCCAACTCTACCCCCGCAATCTGCATGATCAAGCGCGCCAGCTGGTTGATGGTGACCATTTCTTCAGAGCCGATATTGACTGGGCCGACAAAGTCTGATCGCATGAGGCGCAGCGTACCTTCGATGCATTCGTCTATGTAAAGGAAGGAGCGCGTCTGCTGGCCATCCCCCCAGATTTCGATGTAAGGAAGGCTTTTGATCTTGGCGAGGGCGACTTTTCGGGAGAGGGCGGCGGGGGCTTTTTCACGACCGCCTATCCAAGTGC
>JAIMBC010000237.1 GCA_023511675.1 Pirellulales bacterium | reverse complement strand
GTCCAGCGGGAGGTGGGAGAGGTTTCCCAGGGTTTGATGCTTGACCTTGCCGTTTTCGCGATAGGAGCGGCGGAGGAGGTAGGAGTGGTAGACCTTCCCGTTGACGATACGTGTCGTGGTGGCTACGTGTACAGGACCATTTCTGCGTGGCATGCCCGATTTATAGCCGGACAACAGGAGAAAGTCAAGAGGAAACTAAAATAATTCGTGGCTACAAACTGCACATGGCAAAACGACATAATCCCTTGTCAGACAGGCCCATGCGGCGAAAATGGCCTAAAAAATGGCGGAAAGTTCGGACTAGAGGCTCCAGTCCGCGATCGTAATCTACCGCCCCGCAGTCGCGTGGGTGAGGGTCAGAGGCTGGCGGGTCGCCCCGCCTGCCGTGGGTCCGGCCACAGGCCGGACGGCCAATGGCCGCACGTTTTCAACGGCCGGAGCATCCGATAGAATGGCCAGCAGGCACGGCCCGGCTTGCAGTTCGCCGGCGCGGGCGTGCCGGTGTTGCCAGCGAGTGTCCGTCCCCGGCTAGAGGTGTTTTATGGCCACCGCAACAGAAGCTCGAGCCATTCCGCAGCCCAAGGTCCGCCATACAGATTGCTTCATTGGCGGCAAGTGGGTTCCCGCTGCCAGCGGCAAGACGTTCGAAACCATCAATCCCGCCACGGAGGAGGTCATCGCGCACGTCGCCGAGGGAGATGCGGCGGACGTGGATGCTGCCGTGGCCGCCGCACGCGATGCCTTTGAAAACGGTCCCTGGAGCCGCATGGATGCCCGCGATCGCGGCCGCCTGATCTACAAGCTGGCCGACCTGATCGAAGAAGAGGCCGATGAGCTGGCCGCCTTGGAGACGCTGGACAACGGCAAGCCCATTCGGGACGCGCGGTCGGCCGACCTGCCACTCTCCATCGACTGCCTTCGCTACTACGCGGGATATGCGGACAAGATTCATGGCCAGACCATTCCCGTTCGCGGCCGCTATTTCACCTACACGCGGCAGGAGCCGGTGGGCGTGGTGGGGCAGATCATCCCGTGGAACTTCCCGATCCTGATGGTGTGCTGGAAGTGGGGGCCGGCGCTGGCGGCCGGCTGCACGATTGTGATGAAGCCGGCGGAGCAGACGCCGCTGACGTGCCTGCGGCTGGCGCGGCTGGCGCAAAAGGCGGGCATTCCGGACGGGGTGATCAACGTGGTTCCCGGCTATGGCCCCACGGCCGGCGCGGCGATTGTCAAGCACCCGGGGGTTGACAAGGTGGCCTTCACAGGCGAGTACCGCACGGCGCAGATCATCATGCGGGACGCGGCGCCGAGTTTGAAGCGGCTGACGTTCGAGTTGGGGGGGAAGAGCCCGAACATCGTGTTTGCGGACGCGGATCTGGAGGCGGCGGCGGCCGGGTCCCACTTTGGGCTGTATTTCAATCAAGGGCAGTGCTGTTGTGCGGGCAGCCGCTTGTTTGTGGAGGATCGGGTCTACGACTCCTTTGTGGAGAAGATGGTGCAGATGAACCAGTCGCGGAAGCTGGGCGACCCCTTCGACCCTGCCACAGAACAGGGGCCGCAGGTGGACCGCGACCAGTTCAACAAGATCATGCACTACATCGAGCTGGGGAAGCAGGAGGGGGCGCGCTGTTTGACGGGCGGCCGGCGCTTTGGCAATCGCGGCTTCTATGTCGAGCCTACCTTGTTCGTGGACGTGAAGGACGACATGGCCATTGCACGCGACGAGATCTTCGGCCCAGTGATGTCTGTGTTACGTTTCAAGGATCTGGACGAGATTGTGGCTCGCGCCAACAACACTTTCTACGGGCTGGCTGCCGCCGTCTGGACGCGAGATATCACCAAGGCGCATTACCTGGCGAGCAAGCTGCGCGCCGGCACCGTGTGGGTGAACTGCTACGATGTGTTCGACGCCGCCGCCCCGTTTGGCGGTTTCAAGATGTCGGGCATCGGGCGGGAACTGGGCGAAAAGGGCCTGGAGGCATACCTGGAGACCAAGACGGTTACCGTCAGCCTGGGGTAGCGCCGCGGGCGTGAACCAGGGGCGATACGGTTGCAGCGAGCCCGGCGTGACCCACTTTCCCGAACTCGACGCTGCCATGCGTTCCGTGGCGGAGTACTACCGCTCGCGGGGCATTTTCCAGCAGCGGTTTGGTTTCGGCCGCCGGCCCGCGGTGGTGGTGATCGATTTCGCCTACGGCTGGACCGACGACGCCTACGCGGGCGGCAGCCGCCGGTTGGATGCGCCCGTGGAGAACACGGCTCGTCTGCTGGCGGCAGCGCGGGCACGGCGCGTGCCCATCGTCTACACCACGGCCGCCTATCGACCGGGGGGGGACGATCCTCCCTTCAAAAGCGCGGCCGATCCCGTACCGGGTTTTCGCCCTTGGGACGAGCGGGCTTGCCAGATCGACCAGCGTGTGGCGCCGCAAGCGGGAGAGCTGGTGATCGAAAAAGAAAACGCCAGCGCATTCTTCGGTACGCACCTGGTCTCGTACTTGATACACCACGCCGTGGATACGCTGCTGATCACGGGATGCAGCACCAGTGCGTGCGTGCGGGCCACGGCCACGGACGCCAAGAGCTATCGGCTGCGCCCCATCATTATTCGCGAGTGTGTGGGAGACCGAGCAGAGGCGGCCCATGAGTGGACGTTGTTCGATATCCAGGCGCGGTTTGCCGACGTGGTGTCGCTCGCAGAGGCCCTGGAGTACCTGCAACGCCTGCCTGAGGGCACCCGCCCGGTGCCAGACGAAACCGGTGGCCCATGAGCGGCCAACCCGAACTGCCGTCGCCGGTGCCGCAGGCGGCTCCGCAAGGGCTGCCCGATGCGGCGCGGCGCGCCACCGCGCAAGGGCCTAACGGGGAGGCTGCCACCGGCGGCACGCCGTCTCGATACTCCATGGTGCGGCACCTCCGCTGGCTGGTCTGGTTGCACTACCTGCTGGCGGTGGCCACGGCGGCACTTGGCTATCAGGGCTGGCCTTATGTCGAGGCGGGGCTGGAGTTTCTCGATGGCAAGCGCCCTCCGCTCCCTCCACTGGTGGAGCGAGCCATGCACTGGTTGCCCACTCTGAGCGAGGTTCACCAGCGCGATCCCCCCCTGCTGGGGATGACCCTGGTGTTGTGCGGGGCGGCCCTGATGACGTTATCGCTGGTTCACGCCGGGCTGCTTGCCTACATCGGCTGGCTGTTGCACGTGCGGCGGCGGTGGTCTTTGTGCCTGATCTTCTCCGCGCTGGACTTGATGTACTTCCCGGCGGGAACAGCGCTGGGCGCGTATGCGCTGTTCGTGTTATTGCGGCCCGAGGTGCGTGTGGCATTCGGCCGACGGGCGGCGGATCAGCCGGTAGCGGCCCAGCTTGTGCCGCCGGCAAGCAGCAGTTCAGAACCTTCGTGAGCCGCGACCGTCTCTGGAACACACGGTTGGCTGCCAGACAACAACCGTTCGATTTTCCTCCGGCATGGGCCGCCGCCATGCTGACGACAGACCAGAACAGTGAGGACCCACCATGCGAGCACGCATTCGAGATACGGAATTGTATTTTGACGTGGACGGACCCGGCCTGGCCTGGGGCGAACACGCCATGGAAGAGCGGCCCGTGCTGTTCCTGGTGCATGGGGGACCAGGCGGGGACCACGTCTCCTTCAAGCGCAGCTCCAGAGCGCTACGCGAGGTGGCTCAGCTTGTGTACATCGACCAGCGTGGCTGCGGCCGCAGTGCACGCGGCCCCCGCTCCAGCTACACGCTCGACAACAACATCGACGATCTGGATGCCTTGCGAGAACACCTCGGGCTGCAGCGCATCAGCCTGCTGGGCAGCTCTTATGGCGGCATGGTGGCACTGGGCTACGCGCTGCGATACGGCTCTCGCCTGGCCAACCTGATCCTGGTCTGCACGGCACCGAGCTGGCGATTCATCGAGGATGCGCGGCGGTTCATCGAGACGCGGGGCACGCCTGAGCAGCAGCGCGTCTGCCAGTGGCTCTGGGAGGGCCGCTTCGAGCACGAGGACCAGTTGCGAGAGTACTACCGGGTGATGGGGCCGCTCTACTCTCGGCGCTATCGGGAGGAGGACTTCGCCGCGAACTGGGCACGCAGCACACGGAATTTCGAAGCGCTCAACGAGGGCTTCAGCGGCTTTCTGAGGGGCTTCGACTTCACGCCGCGGCTGCACCAGATTAGCTGCCCCACACTCATCCTGGCGGCGGCACACGACTGGATTTGCCCGCTGCATCACTCGCAGCTCATGGCCGAGCGTATCCCTCGCGCACATCTGAAGGTGTTTGCGCACAGCGGCCACATGCTGCCGCAAGATGAAAACGAGGCCTATCTGGCCGCAGTGCGCGGCTTTCTCACCTACGCAGCCGGCTGAGCGGGCAAAGGCCGTCTTGCCGCGGCGAAGGGGCGTGCGTGCGCCAGTTCTGTGTTGCGCGCAGCAGGCGAGCGGACCCGCGAGTCATGCCAACGCGCTGGAGCTTGAGTGCGACGGGCGGGCCCGTGAATGCCATGAACCGGCCCGTGGGAGCAATCTCAAGGCCGACCTCAGGCAATGCAAGCCGCCTTCAATCGCGCGGCTCGCCAATTTTGCGCAGATACTCGGCCAGACGGCCGTACACGTCCAGCAGACCCTGCCAGCGCCGCTCGTCGAGCGTGACACGCTTGCCCTGGCCCTCCACCCGCACGGTGGAAACCAATTCGCGGATGCGAATATGGAAATACTCTAGCAGCTCCGCAAGCTGCGCCGCCTGGCCGGGGCTGAGCCGTTCGGGCAGTTCGGGCGGCTCGAGCTGATGCAGCGTGGTCTGGCCGTCGTAGCCCTCGGGCGAATTGAAGTCCAGATCGAGGCTACCCAGCACGCCGTGGCCGACGCTTCCCACACTACGGGGATCGGCAGATCGCTGCTGGGCAGCCCGCATGGCCGCAATCTCCTCGCGCGAGCCGAACAGCAGCACGGAGCGGCCCAGGTGGATCAAGTCGCCCACCCGTAGGATACGCAGTTGCGTGTCTTCTCCGTTGACCTTGGTGCCGTTGGTGCTTTCCAGGTCCGTCAACACGAGCTTGTTGTGGTCTTCCTGGATCTTGAGGTGGTAGCGGCTGACACGCTCGTCGTTAAGTTGGACCGTGTTGCCTTCCTCACGGCCGACCGTCACCGGCGTCGAGAGGTTGACGAACTCTCGACCCCGATCCGCACCGTCGAGAACTCGCAAGGTTACCAATGCCATGACTTTCGCCCAGCGCAACGCCGCAGGGCCGCTCGCAGGCCCCCACACTGAGGCAAGGCGCTTATAACATGCCTCGCCTGGTCGGTCAACCCGTGCCTATACATCACTCCACACGGCACGCCTGGAGCAGCTTGCAGCCCAACCATGAACCGTCTATCCTTAGCGCGAGCGAGCGCCCGTGGCGCAACTGGATAGCGCATCGGTCTTCGGAACCGAGGGTTGCAGGTTCGAATCCTGCCGGGCGTAGTAAGCACGCTCCGGGCGATGCGGTTCCGGAACCGTCGCGCCTCACAACGCCGAGGCCCACAAACCTCGCCGGCACCTGCTCGCAACTGGTGATTGTACTTCGCCGCAGAAACTCGGGCAACAAGTCGTGCTAGCAGTTGCGCGGCCCGCTGGGCGGCCTGGCTGTGCCGGGGCCACGCCTTACCGCCTGAGGAGTTGACCTTGCCGTCGCCCTCGAGCCTTTGGCCTTCGCCCCCCCGCCTTGCCGCCCGAGGAGCTGACCGCACGCGCCGCCGGAGCGCTGCTCAGGCATCGGCATCTGCTTGACCGATCGCTCCCCAACCGATACCATGCCAACAGACTCGACCGAGCTGGTCGAGTTTGTTTTGGCCCTACTTTGTGAAACGATTCACAAAGTCGCGCCTTCCAGGATGTTTCCGGCGCGTAACTCATGACGCAAAAAGAGCTTACGGCACTACCTCTGTTGCTGATCGTGGCGGTGTCGGGAGCCGTGGCGATAGGGTTGTTGGTCGTGGGATGGCTGGTGGGGCCCCGCAGGACCAGCGATGTCAAGGCCATGCCCTACGAGAGCGGAATGGATCCGTTCCACGATACGCGCCGACGATTCGACGTCCGCTTTCATCTGGTAGCGATCGCCTTTTTGTTGTTCGATGTGGAGCTGCTGTTGCTGTACCCGTGGGCAGTTGCCTCGCGCCACCCGCAGGGGGTGGACGCAGCTGTGGCGGCGGGAGAGATCGCGCACCGTGGGCTGGTGTTTGCGGAGGCCATGGTTTTCTTGGCCCTGCTGGCCGCGGGACTGGCGTACGCCTGGCGTAAGGGGGTGTTTCAATGGCGATAGAGCTGCCGGAGAACGTGGTGGTAAGCAGGTTGGATGCGCTGGCCAACTGGTGCCGCAAGAACAGCCTCTGGCCGATGCCGTTTGCCACGGCCTGCTGCGGCATTGAACTCATGGCCACAGGCGCCAGCCGGCACGATCTGGCCCGCTTCGGAGCGGAGGTGTTCCGCTTTAGTCCGCGGCAGTGCGATCTGATGATTGTGGCGGGCCGCGTGGTGATGAAGATGTTGCCCGTGCTGCAACGCATCTGGCAGCAGATGCTCGAGCCCAAGTGGTGCATCTCGATGGGGGCCTGCGCCTCCACGGGCGGCGTGTTCGATACCTACGCCGTGGTGCAGGGGATCGACCGCTTCATACCGGTGGACATGTACGTGCCGGGCTGCCCGCCGCGGCCTGAGCAATTGATCCAGGCCATCATCGACCTGCAAGAGAAGATTCAACAAGAAGGCACGCTGCGTGGGGTAGAGGCCGCGCTGCCGCAGCACCAGGGGCCGAAGCGGGCGTTGATCGAGTTGCCGGTGTTGCCGAGCATGCCGGCGGGGCGCGGCACGCCATACGCCGCGATTCCGCCGGCGAGTGTGTTAGCGCCGGCCGCTGTGCCGGCCAGCGCGACGGGGCCGGCCAGTACGACTGGAGCTGCGAGTGCAACGGGGCCGGCTGCTGCAACGGGGCCGGGCAGTTCAAGAGAGGCGCATGCTGCTGCGCTGGCGGTCTCTGGGGCGGACTTGGCTGGCGGCACGCAGCCTGCGGCGGTGCAGCAGCCGGTGGGGGGAGGTCGTTGATGATTCGGCCTGAAACGCTGGACGGCTTGTTGCGGCTGTTTCCGCAGCTTGAGCACAGCGAGTTTCGCGGTCAGACGCGGGTGGTGGTGCCGCGCGAGTTGTTGCCGAGCGTGTGGCAGACGCTGCGGGACGAGTTTGGGTTCGATCTGCTGATCGACGTGACGTGTGTGGACTACTTGCATTATCGCAAAGCGCGCCACCGCTTCGGGCTGGTGTATCTGCTGGCGGCCACGGCCACCAACGAGCGGTTAACGTTGCGGTGCTATCTGGACGAGCCGGACCTGGCCGTACCTTCTGCCGTGCCGTACTGGCCTGGAGCCAACTGGCTGGAGCGGGAGGTGTGGGACATGTTCGGCATCACGTTCACAGGGCATCCGGACTTGCGGCGGATCCTGTTGCCCGAGGCATTCACGGCCCATCCGCTGCGCAAGGATTATCCGCTGCAAGGCCGGGGCGAGCGGCATAACTTCCCCGTATTGACGCGAGCGCAAGGATAGCCATGCCGCTGGAGCCGGCGTTGCTCACCCAGGATCTGGCACACGACGAGCAGCAGGACTACCTGTGGACCCTGAATTTCGGTCCGCAGCATCCGGCCACGCACACCACGCTGCGGCTGGTGCTCAAGCTGCAAGGCGAACGGGTGGTGGATGCCATGCCGGACATCGGCTATCTCCACTCGGGCTTCGAGAAGCTGGGCGAGCACCTGGACTATAACCAGTACGTGACGGTCACGGACCGGATGAACTACATCTCTCCGCTGGCCAACAATGTGGCCTGGCATCTGGCGGTGGAGCGGCTGTTGGGCATCGAGGTGCCGCCCCGCTGCCAGTATTTGCGTGTGATCTTGTGCGAGCTGGCGCGGATCAGCGACCACCTGTTGTGTACGGGGGCGATGGGGCTGGACACGGGAGCCTTTACGTTTTTTCTCTACGCCTTCAACCGGCGCGAGGACCTGTACGATATTTTCGAGACGCTCTGCGGCGCGCGGTTCACCAACAGCTACACGCGGGTAGGTGGATTGATGTACGACGCCACGCCGCTGTTTATCGAGAAGGTCCGCCAGTTCGTGCGGACGTTTCCTCGCACGCTGGACGACATGCAGCGGCTGCTCGACCGCAATCGCATCTTTCTCGACCGCACGCGCGGGGTGGGCGTGCTGTCGCGCGAGGACGCGTTGGCCTGGAGTTGCACGGGCCCCGTGGCGCGTGCTAGCGGAGTGACGCGGGATTTGCGCAAGGACGAGCCTTATCTCTGCTATCGGGACTTCGACTTCCGCATCTGCTGCGCCCGGGAGGGAGACTGCCTGGCGCGCTACCTGGTGCGGATGTCAGAGATGCGTGAAAGTCTGAAGATCGTCTCGCAGGCCATCGAGAACTTGCCGGCGGGGCCGGTGAACGTGGGGCAGGAATGCCGCGCCGTGCTGCCGGAGAAGCCGTGGGTGTACTCGACCATCGAGGGGTGCATTGCACACTTTGAGCTGGCGATGTCGAACCGCGGCTTCGAGACGCCGTGCGAAGAGTCGTACGCGGCCATCGAGAGCCCCAATGGCGAGCTGGGATTCTACCTGGTGGGAGATGGCAGCGACGTGGCGTGGCGTGCCCGCTGCCGGCCCCCCTCCTTTGTACACTTTGCCGTGTTTCCGCTGTTGATACGCGGCCACACGCTGTCGGATGTGGTGGCCGTGCTCGGCAGCCTGAACATCATCGCTGCGGAGCTGGATCGCTGATGGCCGCGTTCCAAGTTTTAACCGGCGAGATGGTCGAGGCCATTCGCCGCCTCTTCGACCGCTATCCCACGCGGCAGGCTGTGACCTTGCCGGCGCTGCATGTGGTCAATGATCGACTGCGGCACGTACCCCCGGCGGCGGTAGTGGAGATCGCGGAGCTGCTGGGGCTGGCGCCCGCCGAGGTGCAGGACACCCTCAGCTTCTATGGCTTCTTCAAGCAAGCGGCGCCGCATGGCGAACACCGGGCCTGGGTCTGCCGCTCGGTAAGTTGCTGGCTGCGCGGGGGGGAAGAGCTGCTGGCGGGGCTGGCGCGGCGCTACGGAGTGCAGCCGGGCGAAACCACGGCAGACGGCCGGCTGACGCTGGAAGCGGCCGAGTGCCTGGGCGCCTGCGAACTGGCGCCTTGCCTGTTGGAGGGGCGTACGCTGCACGGGCCGCTCTCGCTCCAACAGGCCGTGGC
>JAIMBC010000236.1 GCA_023511675.1 Pirellulales bacterium | reverse complement strand
GAGCTTCCAGCCCAGCACGCCCCCCAGCAGCGGCGCGGCGACGAAGATCCACAACAGCCGCAACGCCTCAGTCCTTCCCATTAACGCTTGCACCAGGGCGGGCCCAAAACTCCGCGCCGGATTGAGCGAGCTGTCCCCCAGTTGCGCCCCCACCAGGTGCGCCACGAACAGAAAGCCCCCAATGGCCAGCGCCGCGAACCCTGGCGGGGCATCCGCCCTGGCGGCTGCGAAGATCGTGTACACAAACAGCGTGGTGAGCAACAGTTCCCAGGCGAACAGGGCCGTAAGGGCCATCTCACGGGGGTTGCCATTGGCCCCGAGGCCATGCTCCGCCACGTCGTAGTTTGCCAAGCCGCTCAACAGTGCCAGGAGGGCCAGGCTGGCAGCGGTGGCTCCGAGCAATTGTGCCAGGAAGTAGCCGGCGGCATGGCGGGCTGGCAGCCGCCGCGACAAAAGCATGGGGAGGGTGACGGCGGGATTGATGTGGCAACCCGAGACGGGCCCGATCACCAGCACCAGCACCATCAGCGTGCCGCCAAAGGCCAGCGAGATACCGAGCCATCCCGTGTCGCCATAGCCGGGCAGCCAGCCGCCTTGCAGCGTGGCGACGGCCGTACCCACCAAGACGAGCGTGAAGGTTCCCACGAATTCCGCCAATATGGCACGAACGTATTTGCTCATTGGCGATCTCCTGGCTGTGCGATTGAGATATCAAGCAACATCTAGCAGCCCAACAGGCGCGCGGTGGCCAGCCATCGCAGCTCAGCCTGACCGAGCGCGATGCTGCTGGAAAAGCGCAGCGATGCCGTGGCACCCTTGGGAAAGCGGAAGCAATGGGCCGGCGCCCCCAGCAGCGCACCGCAGAGTGCCGCAACGTCGGGTGCGTGTCCGACCCAGGCCGCGTCTTGCGACTGGTCTTTAAGCCACGCCAGCAGCGCAGCCACATCGGAGCCGGGGGCCAAGGCCTCCAGGGTTTCCAAGCGGGGGCGCGGACGGAGAGCCTGAATCAGTATTTCCGCCGTCTGCACGGCACGCAGCAAGGGACTGCTGGCGACTACCGCGGGAGCCACGCCCCGCTCGACCAGCCGCTTGGCCACGCACGCAAACCGCCGGCGGCCCTTGCGCGACAGCGGCCGTTGGGCATCGTCCGGAAACTTCGCCTCGTCGGGCTCCAGCGCCCATGCATGCCGCACGATGTACAGGTTCATCTCAGCGATCCCGCCAGATATCGCTTCGCTCGATGCCAAGCCTGGCCATCAGGGGCGCGATCCGGTTCATGAACTTCCCGGCGTCTCCAGGATAGCCCGACGTGGGGAATAATCCAGGTTGGCGTGCCAGCCACCACCTGTTGAAGTCTGCCATGGCCAGCTCCCTCAGGTACTTGGCCGCCATCGATGCCAGGGCCACCGGCAAGTGGCGTTCGCCGCCAATCTCAAAGCGCATCTCCACACGCTCCCCCTCCGCTTGCCACTGATACGCGCTCGTGCGCACGCCCTCCTCCAGCACGCATACAGGGTAATCTCCGGCAACCTGTTGCACCAGCGCGGCATAGCGCGCACGGCCCCCGAGACGATCGCACAGCAACAGCCCCGGCCCGCTGTGCATCCAGGGCTCCAGCTTGCTCAGCAAATCCAACAACAGGACCTGCTCGACCTCCGCCTTGTTTCGCACGCGGCGCAGCAGGCCGTTGAACTCGCGCGGAAATGCCACGCGCACGCGAATCTCGCACAACTCCAGCTCTGACCGGCGGAAGGCCTCGATCAGCCGCCCAGCCAGCTTGGGCAACTCCTCACCAAGCGGGGTCCTGGGCAGGGAGGCGCCGGCGTCCAGCACATGCCAGGGCGGCTCAGACCCAGCATCCACATCGGCGATCTGCCACAGTTCGCCAACCGTGCGGGGGTGCCGGCCGCACGCCGCCAGCGCCCCCAGCACGCCCCGCTCCAGCTTGCCCAAGCCGTTCGTTCGGCTGTACACGCGCTTCGAGTCGGCAATCCAGAGGGGCTGACACGCTGCTGATCGCCCGTCTCCACAGCTCGACCGTCGACGCGCTGCTGGCTGTGCATGCTGAACGATGGCCGGAACAAGCTGCGGATAGAAGTCCGCTCCCAACCTTGCGTCCGGCATGCGCCAGACGCTAGCGGCCACCACCAGCGGACCCAGGTTTGGACCGTAGCCCGCCTCATCGATGCCGATTGTCCAAGCCATGGCTTCCCAGCGCAGGGCAATGTGCGGCGCACTCTCCGCACCACACTCAGCCTAATCGCTGGCGCCACCCACGAAAATCCCTGACACGCCTTGGCCGGCCCCCAGAAAGCGTCGCACGCCGCGGCCTGACATGCAACCTACGCGGCACACGTGCCGATCAGGGCGATGCCAGGCTGCTCGCGGCTCGGGGCGCTTCCATCCCGCCGCTTGTACCTGACGCCTTGAACAACCATCGCCGGGCCGCCCCCCCGGCGGCCTCTCATGCATCCGCATCAGCCGTGCCCGTAACAAAGCCAACATGGGGTTGTGCCGGCTCGCCAGAAGGTGCCGCCATCATCCCCTCCTCGCCGTGTCAACAGCATGGCGGCGGCTCTGCCGCTCCCGACGGCCGACTCGGGGATGCCGCGCTCCTTTCTACCGCGGCACCAGCCTCGTTCGCCCGAATCGGTGCGGAGGCTGCCAATTCCTCGCGCCACACCGCCACCTCCGGCGGCGCCTCGATCCCAAGGCGCACACGCCTCTTGGTGACCTGCAATACCGTGACCACAATTTGCGGCCCAAGCCGGATCCGCTGGTGGAGCTTACGCGACAGTACGAGCATGGCACCGGTCCCTCCTATGTGAACGCACGAACAGTGAATCTATGTACACTATCGGCCGGTATCCGTCAAGCTCGTCCACATCCCTTAGGCCGCGGCCATGTCCAGCCTGGGCGCAGAGGCAAGCTGCGTGCGGAGGAATCGCTCACCCGTGGCGGTGTAGAACAGCACGGTGTTGTGCTGCATCTCCCAGATTGCCGAGAATTTCACGCTCCGCGGCCCATGAAGACAGAAAAACAGGCCGCAGGGCTTGCCCGAGCGGGTCAACCACCGCTCGGTTAATGGAAAAGCTCCCAATTCGAGCTGGTGATGGGAGCACAAGGTCTGATTAACATACTCACGCAGGTCGGCAAGGGTGCGAATGTTCGTGATTCGTGCTCGCATGGGGTGTGGTATGCATCGAGAGACTCGCAGCCCTCGATTGCGGAGCCGCGAGGATGTGGTCAAGCATTGACTGCGGGCTGAGGATCTTATCGGAAGAATGGGAGAAATACTTGGCATGCGCAACATGAATTGAAGAGCGTGGGGGCGGGCTTTGGATAGAACGCGCGTTCTGCATGGCAGCCTGCCAAAGAGGAGAGCGTTGACAGCACCGGATACGTCGATCAAGAATCAAGCCATGAGGCGTTCGCATCGTCTACCCTGTGATTGCGACGCGGTTCTTGCAGCGCCGCCGCGTGCGACGACGCGCCGGCAGTGGCTCCAGCAGGCCGCCGCAGGTTTTGGCGGCCTGGCGTTGGCCGCCTTGATGGCAGAGGAGGACGCCCGGGCTGTTGCGGCCACCAGCGACCCCCTCGCGCCGCGGCCGCCGCACTTTCCCGCCAAGGCTCGCCGGGTGCTGTTCCTCTTCATGCACGGCGGCCCCTCGCATCTGGACACCTTCGACTACAAGCCGCTGCTAAAGCGCGATCACGGCAAGCCGCTGCCGTTCGCCAAGCCGCGCGTGGTCTCATCTGAAACGGGCAATCTGCTGCGTAGCCCCTGGAAGTTCCAGCAACATGGCCCGCAAGGTGTCTGGGTGAGCGAACTGTTCCCCAACCTCGCGCACAAGATGGGCGATCTGTGCGTGCTCAACGGCGTGCACTGCTCCAACTCGCGCCACGGCGGCGCGCTGTTGGAGCTGCACACGGGCAGCGATACGTTCGTGCGTCCCAGCATGGGCTCCTGGATTACCTATGGCCTGGGCAGCGAAAACCAGGACCTGCCCGGGTTCATTACCATCTGCCCCACGCTCACGCATGGCGGTGTGAACAACTTCAGTTCCGCATTTCTTCCCGCCGCATATCAGGGCACGCCGATCGGCAATGCGGGCGTGCCTGCCGAGGCGGCGCGGATTCCGTTTATCGAAAACCCAGAGGCCGTTCCGGAACAGCAAGAACTGGAGCTGGCGCTGCTGCGCGAGATCAACCAGCAGCATCTGGAGGCAGCCGGTCCCGACACCACGCTGGAGGCGCGGATCGCTTCGTTCGAGCTGGCCTTTCGCATGCAAACGGCCGCGCCGCAATTGCAAGATATTTCGGACGAAACGGCGGCGACCGCACGGCTCTATGGGCTGGATCGTCCCGAAACCCGCAATTTCGGCCGGCAGTGCCTGATGGCCCGCCGCTTCCTGGAGCGCGGCGTGCGTTTCGTGCAGGTGACGCACAGCTACAAATGGGACCAGCACTCCAACCTGAGGCGTGATCATGCCCAAAACGCGCTGGAGGTCGATCTGCCCATAGCGGGGCTGCTGACCGATCTCAAGTCCCGCGGTCTGCTGCACGACACCCTGGTGCTATGGGGGGGAGAATTCGGCCGCACGCCCACGGCGCAGGGGGATGACGGGCGAGATCACAACCCGCACGGCTTCACTATGTGGCTGGCGGGCGGCGGGGTGAAGGCCGGCTTCCGCTACGGCGCCACCGACGACTACGGCTACTACGCCGTGGAGGGCAAGGTACACTTCCACGATTTGCACGCCACCATCCTGCATCTGCTGGGACTGGACCATACACGGCTCACCTACCGGCACGCCGGCAGGGACTTTCGCCTCACGGACGTGCACGGGGAGGTGGTGCACGAGATTCTGGCATAAGGCACTGTACGGCCGGGCCGAGGCTGTGCTCGTCTGGCAGCAGCGGCCGCTGGGCAAAGCCAAGCCCACTCCCACTCAGCTTAGAGGAGCGCGTGGCGGCACAAGCAGTCAATCAAATCCCCGAACTCTCGGAAGTGCTAGCCGAGGGCGGCTACCCGGGCGATGAGATCCACCGTGCGGCAACTGTAGCCCCACTCATTGTCGTACCAGCTCACCACCTTGAGCAGGTTGCCCTCGATGACCTGCGTCCAGTCAGCAGCAAAAATCGAGCTGTGGGGATTGCCGATCACGTCGCTGGAGACGATCGGATCTTTGGTGTACTGCAAGATGCCACGCAGCGGCCCATTGGCGGCCGCCTCCATGGCGGCATTCACCTCTTCCGCCTCGAGATTGCGTGCCATCACGGCCGTCAGGTCGACCACGCTGCCCGTCCCCACGGGCACCCGCAAGGCGATTCCCGTCAGCTTGCCCTTGAGTTCCGGGATCACTTCTCCCACGGCGGTAGCCGCACCGGTGGTAGTAGGAATGATGTTCTGCGCAGCCGCCCTGGCCCGATACAGATCCCGATGCGGCAGGTCTTGCACGTTCTGATCATTGGTGTAGGCATGCACGGTGGTCATCAGGCCCTTGGTGATGCCGAACTGTTCGTGCAAGACCTTGGCCAGGGGCGCCAAACAGTTGGTGGTGCAGCTTGCATTCGAAACGCAGCGATGCTCGGCCGTCAGCTTGCCGTCGTTGACCCCTAGCACACAGGTCAGATCGGGCTTCTTGGCCGGCGCACTAATCACTACGCGCTTGGCGCCGGCAGCAAGATGGCTATCGTACCCGGGCTTCTCTCCCTCGGCGCGGCCGGTGAACACGCCCGTGCTTTCCACGACGACATCGATCTTGCATTCGCCCCACGGCAGGCGTCTGGGATCCCGTTCCGCCAAAGCCCTGATCTGTTGGCCGTCGACGATCAGATGCTCAGCGTCATGGCTCACGGTGCCCGGATAGGGGCGGTGGATGCTGTCGTACTTCAGCAGTGTGGCCAGGGTCCGGGTGTCTGTGAGGTCGTTGACGGCGACCAGTTCGAACTGCTGGCGGCGCTGCATGAGGATGCGGCATACCAGCCGGCCGATGCGTCCAAAGCCGTTGATCGCTACGCGGATTGCCATGGATTGCGTCTCTCTTCAATCGCGGGCGGCGTCCCCCGCCAAAACGCCAGAGGGAGGGATTATAGATTCTGGCAGCCCGGCTGGGCAACCGTCCCCCCTCAATTGCCGTGGGCCGAGATTGGCCTGCCAGAGGGCTGCCCATGCGTGCAACCTGGATCGCAAGCCTCGCGCTGGCGGGCCACGCGCTGCCAACTGCCGACTACGGACCGCCTTTGCGGTCAAGCTGGATCTCCACCAGCACACGTTCGCTCGGCTGCGCTGTGCCTGCACAACCACAGCCGCCACAGCGTTTCTTGCCCGCACGCGCCGCACGCCAGCCGCACCAGGTCACATATCCGGCAGCCAGCATCACCAGTCCGAGCGCCGCCACGTCTTGCCAGTGCCCGATCATAGCCCGAACCCCAATGCCACGCGGTACGTCATCCACGCTCCCAGGTAGGCCAGCGCGGTCATGTATCCGAAGGTAAACAATGGCCAGCCCCAGCTTTGTGTTTCCCGCCGGATGATGATCAGCGTCGAGGCACACTGGGCACACAAGGCGAAAAACACCAGCAGCCCCAGCGACATGGGCAACGTGAACACGGGCCGGTCGTCCTGCTGCCACCGTGCCACGCGCAGAGCGCGCTGCAAGCGCAGTCGATCTGATCCCTCTTCGACGTCGAGCTGCTCGCCCACGTTATAGAGCACCCCCATGGTAGCCACCACTACCTCGCGGGCGGGAAACGACGCAATCACCGCACAGCCCACTCGCCAGTCCCACCCCAGCGGGCGCACGACCGGCTCGATCCATCGGCCCGCCCGCCCCAGCAGGCTCTGCCGTCGAAACTCGCCCTCCACCGCTTCAGGCGACTCCAGTTCGGCAAGTTGCTCTGCCAGGTCCACCGCTTCTGTGCTGCCGCTGGCCACGGCCGCTAGCCGCGCTCGCACCTGGGCGCGCTGCGCCTCCAGTGCCGCCTGTACGGCCGCTTCGTCCCGCGGGTAATACAAGGCCGCCCAGACCAGGATCGAAACGGCCAGGATCAGCGTTCCAGCACGCCGCACAAAGGCCCAGGCTCGCTCCACCATCCGCTGCAACACAATGGCGGCAGAAGGCCATTTGTAGCTGGGCAGCTCCATCACAAACGGCGGGGTCGGCCCCCGCAACAGGGTACGCTTCAACACCAAGGCCACGCCCGCCGCTACCACGATCCCCAGTGCATACAGGCCCACAAAGACCAGCACCTGCAACTGAAGCAGGTTCCCCAGCCATGCTCGCTTTGGCACAAAGGCCTCGATCAACACCACGTACAGCGGCAGCCGGGCGCTGCAACTCATCAGCGGCGCCACCAGGATGGTCGTCAAGCGATCCCGGCGGTTCTCAATCACACGCGCGGCCATGATCCCAGGAATGGCGCAGGCAAACGAAGACAACAGGGGGATGAACGACTTGCCGCTCAGCCCCACCCGCACCATGAGCTTGTCCATCAGATAGGCCGCACGTGCGAGATAGCCGCAGTCCTCCAGAATGGCCAGAAAGAAGAACAACATCATGATCTGCGGCACAAACACCACCACAGCCCCCACGCCGCCGATCACCCCCTGCACCAACAAACTGCGCAGCGCCCCCGCCGGCATGGCCTCTTCCACCAGGCCGCCCAGCCAACCCACCCCCGCGTCTACCCATTGCATCGGCACCTCTGCCACGGTGAAGACGGCCTGGAACACCAGAATCATCACCACCACCAGGAACAGCGTGCCGATCACGCGGTGCGTCAGCCAGTGGTCGATACGGTCCGTCAGCGGCGTGCCGGCCTGCGCGGTGCGCGTTACGGTCCCGTCCAGCACTCTTCCCACCCAGCCATAGCGCGCTACCGCTTCCACGGCGGGTACGCCGCAGCCCTCTCCCTGCAACCGCTGGCGGGCCTGGGCCAGCCATGCCTCACATTCTGCCGGCAGAGCACCGCGGAAATGCCGCTGCAAGTACCCGCTCGTATCTAGCAGCAGCCTCTCCACCAGATAGCGCGGCCAGCTAGCCCCGTTGGCACTGGCCAGTTGCTGCTCCAACCACGACACCTCGCGCACGAAAGCGGGCGGAAAGGGGCTGCCGCGCGGCTCCACAGTCCCCTGTACCACGCGTACCAGTGCCTCCCGTACCCGCTCGATCCCAATCCGACGATTGGCCTGCACCTCCACCACCGGCACGCCTAGCCGCTCGCTCAGGCGAGCAGCGTCGATCGTCAGCCCCCGTTGACGCGCCAGATCGATCATGTTCAGCACCACCACGGTGGGCAAACCCAGCTCCAGCACCTGGCTTACCAGATACAGGTTGCGCTCCAGGTTGCTCGCATCCACAATGCACAGCACCGCATCGGGGGCAGAGAGATCCGGCACGCGGCCCAGCAGCACGTCCACCGCCACCATCTCGTCCGGCGAGCGGGGTGCCAGGCTATAGGTGCCGGGCAGATCAACGAGCCGAAACCGCCGCCCCAGGCACTCCATCCGCCCCAGCTTCTTCTCCACTGTCACGCCGGGATAGTTGCCTACCCGCTGCCGCACACCCGCCAGGGCCGTAAACAACGTGCTCTTGCCCGTGTTCGGATTGCCAACAAGTGCAACAGTGAGCTGACGCGTCGTCACGTCCATCACACAACCCGGCTGGCAAGCTGGTCCAATACGGGAAGCTTACAGCGGCTCAACCTCAACCCTTGCGGCCTCCACCCGGCGCACGCTCAGCCGATACCCCCGCACGATCAACTCCAGCGGATCTCCCAGCGGTGCCGCGCCAACCAGTTGCACCTCTACCCCCGGCGTCAGCCCCATCTCCATCAACCGCAGGCTGATCTCATCCTCCCCCCGCACCGCGCACACGCGGGCGCTGCGGCCGAATGCCAATGCGTCCAGTGTCATGCACCATGCTCCGGCACCACCAACACGTGCAGCGCATCGTCGGCCCGAAAGCACAGCTTGTGCCCCAACAGCCGCACGATGCACGGGCTGCCAGGCCGCACCATCCGCACCGGCGTGCCCACGCGCAGGCCCATCTCCTCCAGCCGATGTATCTGCTCCGGCGCTCCCAACAACTCCGCCACCACGGCCTGTTGGCCCGGTGCAAGCTGCCCAAGGGGAATGAAACTCGATGGTGCTTTCACGCCCGCATGTCCTGGGGTGATTGAAACTAAGTCTCAACAAGATTCTAGTGATGCGTGGCTCGGGGAACAAGCCACGACGGCCGCGCGCGTTGGCCGCCTGGACGGTCGCTGGGTGGTTG
>JAIMBC010000235.1 GCA_023511675.1 Pirellulales bacterium | reverse complement strand
ATGCGAGAGCGCGGCCCTCCATCCGCCGCTGGAGGGACGCGCTCTGTCGCGTCCGGCGCCACGCACACGTCGGCGGCCATCACGGCCACGACGGAGCGTGGTCCTCCATCGGGGAGCGTGGCCCTCCATTCGCTTCTCACTCCTCACTCCACTTCACTCACTCCTCGCTGCCGCCGGTGTTCGGTTACCGCAGCGAAGATCCTACTGGTTGCGGTAGGGCGTGAGATGATCGGCCGCGGCTGGCGGGCACGTGCTGTGCGCGGGCTGTGACGCGCGGCGGCTACTGTCTGCTGCCGAGCAGCCAGGCGAGGATGCCTTTTTGGACATGCAGGCGATTGGCGGCCTGTTCGACGACGATGCTGCGGGGGCCGTCGATGACCTCGTCGGTAACTTCCTCGCCTCGATGGGCAGGAAGGCAGTGCATGAAGTACGTATTTGCGGGAGCGTGCTCGAGCAGTTCGCTATTGACCTGGTAGGCGGCAAATGCCGCGCGGCGTTCGGCGGCCTGGGCTTCCTGGCCCATGCTGGCCCACACATCCGTGTACACGGCGGCAGCTTGCGCCACGGCGGCACGGGGGTCGGGAAGGTAGCTGTAGCGCATGTCCGGGACGTCGTGCCGCAGGCGGTCGAGAAAGTCGTCGTCGAGGCGGTATGCGTGGGGGCAGGAGAGCACGAAGTGCATGCCCAGTTTGGCGCAGCCGACGGCCAGGCTGCGAGCCACGTTGTTGCCGTCTCCCACGAAGGCCAGGGTTTGGCCGCGGAGGCTGCCGAGGCGTTCGCGGAGGGTGAACAGGTCGGCCAGGGCCTGACAGGGGTGTGCCTGGTCGGTCAGACCATTGATCACGGGGCAGGAGCTGTAGGCGGCGAGTTCGAGCAGTTTGGCGTGTTCGTGGGCACGAACGACGATGGCATCGACATACTCGCTGAGGACGCGGGCAAAGTCTGCGATCGATTCACGGGAGCCCCAGCCGACATCCTCGCCGAGGAACAGGCTGGTGCCTCCCAGGTGGGACATGGCGGTCTCGAAGCTGACGCGCGTGCGGAGAGAGGGTTTTTCGAAGAGCAGGGCTAGTACGCGGCCGGGGAGGAGCGGCTCGCGGAGGCCCTGGCGGTACTTGGATTTCAGGTCTTCGGCGATGGCGAAGATCCGGTCAATTTCTCCTCGTTTTAGTTCGTGCAGCGTGATGAGGTGGCGCATGTCCGCTGCTAGGGGGCGTGGTGGGTGAGGACGTCGGCCAGGATGTCACAGGCCTCGTGGGCTTGTTGCGGGGAGAGGGTCATGGCGGGCAGCAGGCGGAGGACGACCTGTTGGGTGCAATTGATGAGCAGGCCGCGTTGCAGGCATTTTTGCACGATGGGAGCGCCTTCGACAGCCAGTTCCATGCCGATCATCAGGCCGAGGATGCGGACATCTGTGACAAGCTGGCAGTTGTGGCGGAGGGCGAGCAGCCGTTCGCGGAAGAGGGCTTCGAGCCGGCGGACATGATCGAGCAGTTGTGCGGACTCGATCATTTCGATGGCAGCCAGGCCGGCGCGAGCGGCCAGGGGGTTGCCGCCGAAGGTGGCGGCGTGCATGCCAGGCCGCAGGCTGCGTGCCACCTCGGGCCGGGCGAGCATGGCGCCGCCGGCGAGGCCTCCGCACAGGCCCTTGGCCAGGGTCATGATGTCTGGGGTGACGCCGAAGTGCTGGTAGGCGAACCAGTGGCCGGTGCGGCCGCAGCCGGTCTGCACCTCGTCGAAGATCAGCAGCAGCTCGTGGCGGTCGCAGAGGTCGCGCAGGCCTTGCAGAAAGCCCTGCGGCGGCAAGTGGATGCCACCCTCGCCCTGGACCGGCTCGATCATGATGGCGGCGGTCTCGGCATCGATCAGGCGTTCGACGGCCGGCAGGTCTCCGAAGGGGGCATACACGAAGCCGGCCAAAAGCGGCCCGAGTCCCTCGTGGTACTTGGGCTGGGCGGTGGCGGCCGTGGCCGCGAGGGTGCGGCCGTGAAAGCTGCCGGTAAACGTAATGATCTTGTATCGTTCGGGCGGCGTGTGCAGCCGGGCCAGCTTGATGGCCGCCTCGTTGGCCTCCGCCCCCGAGTTGCAGAAGAAGGCCTGACCGCCAAAGCTCCGCTCGCTGAGGGCCTTGGCCCATAGACCTTGGGCCTCGGTGTACCAGGTATTGGGCACATGGATCAGCGAGGCCACCTGCTCTTGCACGGCGCGGACCACCGGCGGCGGACAATGGCCCAGCAGATTGCAACCCCAGCCGGGGAACAGGTCGAGGTAGCGGTTGCCTTCGGCATCCCAAACGTATGATCCCTCTCCCCGTACGAGGCACACGGGGAAGCGGATGTAGTTGGGCACCACGTAGCGGTGGAAGAGTTCGATCACGTCGGCCGAAGCGGTTTGCTGGAGAGTGGCCACGAGTTGGCTCCCGAGGGCTTAAAAACAGCAGATGCAATGGAGGAGTGGGAACAGGGCGTGAAAGCGAGCCGACCAGCGGCACGTGTGCCGACCCGCAGGCTCTCAGGCCTGCCGCTGCGCGACGATCTCGGTACCCACCCCCTTGCTGGTGTAGACCTCCAACAATAACGAATGGCGCAGTCGGCCGTCGATGATGTGCACCTTGCGCACGCCGCGCGCGAGGGTTTCCAGGCAGGCTTCCAGCTTGGGAATCATGCCCTGGTCCACGGCGCCAGAGCGCAGCAATTCGCGCGCCTCGTCGGCCGTGAGCGAGTTGATCAGCGTGGCCGGATCGTCCTTCACGCGGCGCACGCCGTTGACATCGCTCAAGAACACAAGCTTTTCAGCGGCGAGGGCCTCGGCCACCGCCATGGCCGCCGTATCGGCGTTGACGTTCAGTTTCTCCTTGTTGCCGTCCAGGCACATGGAGGGAATCACCGGCACAATGCCGGCGTAGCAAAGGTTGTCGATGGTGGTCCGATCCACGCGCGTGACCTTCCCCACGTAGCCCAGATCGATGGGCTGGCCGTCGCCGTCACTCAGCACCAGCCGCTCGCCGAACAGGACGTTCGTGGTGCGAAAGTTCAGGGGCGCTGCCCGGCCTCCCAGTTCCTCGATCAACTGGAAGATGGCCTCGTTCGTCTCATAGGCCAGCACCCGCTCCACAATGTCTCGCGTGGCAGCGTCCGTATAGCGCCGTCCCTGCACGAACACGGGTTGCAAGCCCGCCTCGCGCATGGCCCGGTTGATGGCCGCTCCCCCTCCATGCACCACCACCGCGCGCATTCCCACGGTGCGCATGAACACGATGTCCAGCAACAGGTGCCGCAGCGCACCGGTCTCTTCCAGCACGCTCCCGCCCAGCTTGATCACCGTGTACTTGTCGCGAAAGCGGCGGATCCACTCCAGGGCCTCGATCAGGACGTCGGCCTTCTCAATGGCGCGATCCAACACCCTCCTCCCGGCGGCAGCCAGGGGCGGAAGCACCCCCAACCCCTCGCCCCCAGCGGTCATGCTACTCAATTGTCAACCTCCGGCGCGTACGAAACCGCCTATTTTATTCCAGCAGATGAACGTGTCAACCAGCGCCCGGGCGGAGGCGCCGGGGAAGCGGTCTCGGCCAGTGGCAGCTACCCCGGCATGGCCCGGCGGGCACTCGCGGGCCGGCAGTGCTAACGCTCGGTCCCAGTCCCCAGGCAGTACAGCGCCTCGGAGGTGCGGATGTACAGCCGGCCGGCCAGAGCAGCGGGCGAAGCCAGAATGGGTTCTCCCAGCTCGTTTTGCGCTACGAGTTCGAAGACATCTCCAGCTCGCAGCACGTAGGTGGTGCCGCTTTCGCTGCAACAGTAGAGCAGCCCCTCTGCGGCAATGGGAGAGGCCGAGAAGCGATCTCGAATCCGCTGCTGCCACACCACCTCGCCGCTGTGCGCATCCAACGCCGTGGCGATGCCGGTATCGTTCACGGTGTAGAGGCGGTCCTCGTAGAGGATGGGAGAGGGGACGTGCGGCCCGCCGCGCGTCGTCTGCCAAACCAGGTGTGTGGCCGTGACGTCGCCACGCCCGCCCGGCACCAGCGCTAGCGTCGGCCCCAGTCGGCCCGAGGCCGAATAGACCAGATCCCGCCCCACCACCAGCGTGGGAATCACCTCATGTGTGGGCCCGGTGAGCGTCCACAGCTCTTCGCCCGTGCGCGGATCGTACCCCTTGACCGTCTCGCCGCCGGCGAACAGCAGCTCGTCGTGGCCGGCCACACGCACCACCACCGGTGTCGACCAGCCCATGGCACGCGCTCGCGGCCGCTGCCAGCGCAGCACACCTGTCCGCTTATCGAGGCACAGAAACAGCGAGTCTGCCCGGTTCTGGTCATGGATCATGATGAGGCTGTCTTCATACAGCAGCGGGCTGGAGCCGCTGCCCCAGGTGCTGTCGAACCCCGGCAGTGGATAGTGCCAGAGCTGCCGGCCCTCAAAGTCCAGCGCCAGCAGCCCTCCCGAGCCAAAATAGGCGATCACCCGCTCTCCATCTGTTACCGGCGTGGCGGAGGCATAGCCGTTCTTGTCTCGCACCATGGGTTCCGCCTCGTGAGGAGGGCAGAGGGCCGTCCAGAGGAACTCTCCATCGCGGCGGCGCAGGCAGTGCACGCTGCGGCGGCTGCCGTCTGCCTCGGCACTGGTGAGAAAGATCCGCTCTCCCCAGATGATGGGAGAAGAGTTCCCGGGCGGCAGCGGCGTGCGCCACACCACGTTCTCGCTGCGGCTCCAGTGCAGGGGCAGGCCGCGGGTGCGGGCCATTCCTTGCCCGTCCGGCCCCCGAAAGCGGGGCCAATGGTCGGCTGCGCCGGGCGCCGGCAGCACTACCGAGAGCAGGGGCCGCTCTGCCGGCCCCGTGCCGCTGGTGGTACCGGCGGGGCGGGCCCGTGCCCCCTCGTCGAACGGGGGCCGCACACCATGGCGTGCAAAGCCCTTGCGCATGATTTCGAGGAACTGCTGCTCGACGGCCTGCCGTTGCTCGTAGGCCGTGCGCAGCGTGGGGTCCGACAGCACGCGATCGCGGCCGCCGTGCTGCTCTAGGAAGCGGGCCGAGCTGTCGGGCGTGTCGACGCGCTGCCATTCGGCCAGCAGGTCTGTAATCAGCATTTCGTCCACCAGCTTGCGGTAGTCGTCGCTGGCCACGTCCTCGGCCAGCACGCGCAGCTCTTCGCTGAATGGGTAGGGATCTTGGGGTTGGCGGGCCTTGGCGGCCGCGGCCGCCGTGACCAGCAGGATCGAGATCAGCAGCCGTGCCGCGTGGGGGGGGTGCGCCATGGGTAGCAGCAAGGGGTTGGAGGCGAGCGAGGCAGTGGTGCGAGGCCGGAGAACGGGGCCGGCCCGTTGGCGGCATGGTAAGGGCAGTCGGCCAGCGGGGCAACGGGGGCGGAGCGGCAACGAGTGCCCAGGTGGAGAGCCGTGTGCCTCTCCGCGGCGTGGGGGCGTGCCCTATCTCGGTGAGGCAGTAGTGCATTCGCCAGGATGTTGGCTGGAGAGCCGGCGGCAAGTTGCGACGCCCAGCCCCAGCGGACCAGGGGCGGAAGGCGGCGCCCGCGGCTGCCAAACGCGGCACTACGCCTAGCCCCAGCGGGCCAGGGGCGGAACCTTGGCCAGCGCTGGCCGCGAGGCACCGCTGGCCATGCCTGCCTGGTCAGCCCTCAGCGGCGGCCGCAGCCACGGCCGGGCAGGGACCACGGGGCGCGTCGAGGTTGCAAACGCTTGAGTCGGTTGGGATTACGGGCTACCATGACAGGGCCACGGGTGAGCCAGGTCATGAAGCTGATCATTGCCATCATCCAACCCAGCCGGCTGGAGGCGGTCAAAGCCGCTTTGACCGAGGTGGAGGTGTTTCGACTCACGGTGATGGACGTGCAGGGGTTTGGCCGGCAAAAGGGACATACCGAGACCTTTCGCGGGCATGAGTTCTCGGTGAACCTGTTGCGGAAGGTACAGCTTCAGATTGCGGTGAATGAGGAGTTTGTCGAGCCCACCATTCAGGCGATCATCAAGGGGGGGCGTACGGGGCCGCACGGGCAGATCGGAGACGGCAAGATCTTTGTGCTGCCCCTGGAGGACTGCATTCGCATCCGCACCGGCGAGCGCGGCAGCGAAGCGATTTAACGTGCCGCAGCATGCCGCCCTCCGCCTTGCTGCACGTTGCCGTTCATCCCATGGGGTGGTATTCTTGAACGCGGCGCACTGCCGTACCTATTGCCTGCCGGGATCATGGCACCGCCTCAGGCAGGGTCCAGCATGGGCACCAGCCCGGCAGGGGCTGGTACCTGGGTGCCCGCGCCAGCCCCTTATACAGCCAAGCCGGCAGTTGTCCGCAGGCCGCTGCCCCCGTGCCGCGGTGACTTCCTCCCCTGAGAACTCCCAGCCTGTTTTCGCATGTTAAGGCCGCGCGACGACGATCTCTTCAAAGACTCCACGATGACCTTCGGGGAGCACCTGGAAGAGCTGCGTGCCTCGTTGATGAAGGCCGTGATCAGCATTGGGGTGGGCACGGTGATCGGCTTCTTCCTCGGGCAGAGCGTGGTGGAGCTGATTACGGCGCCGCTGCAACGGGCCCTGGTGAGCTACTACCAGTATCTATCTCGGGACAATTACCAGAGCTGGTTCGAATCGCAGCGGAGGGCGGGCAGGACGCCCCCCTACACGCCGCAAGAGGTAGAGCACCTGCTGTTCGATCGCGAGCTGATCTATCAGATCCACTACGTTCACCCGCACATTGTGGCCGGTGCGTTGCAATCGTACTGGCGGGAGCACCCGGAGGTTGGGCAGCAGGGCCGTGGCGGCGGCCGCGGGGCCATGGAACGCTCGGGCCAGGGCGTGGCGAAGGGCCGCCGCGTCGGCGTTGCCTCTGGAGGTAAACAGAGCCGTGCTCAAGAGGCGGCTGGCACGGGCGAAGTTCGTGAAGGAGGGAAAGCAAGCCGTCGGGCGGAGACCGAGGAGGCTGCCGGCGGGAGTGCTGATGTGGTTACCCCCAGCGGCCATGCTGGCGATGACGGGGGCAAAGGGGAGCGAGCGACAGCGGCGCATCGAGCTGGCCCAGGTGCCGCTGCGGCGTCTGCCGGGGGAGACGCATCGTCCTCGGCGCAGCCCGAGGCCACGGCGGATGTGGCTTGGTTGATGCCGTTGGTGGCGTGGTACCCCCTGCGCGAGGATCCCCGGATCAAGCCCAGCACGCTGGGCGCGCCGGAAGGCTTTATGATCTACCTCAAGGCCTCGCTGGTGGTGGGGATCATCATTTCTAGCCCATTCGCCTTCTACTTTATCTGGTCTTTCATCGCGGCCGGCCTGTATCCGCATGAGAAGCGGTATGTGTATGTGTTCGCCCCCTTCAGTCTGGCGCTGTTTCTCAGCGGCGCGGCCCTGGCGTATTTTTTCGTGTTCGGGCCCGTGCTGAGCTTCCTGTTCGATTTCAACCGCAGCTTGGGCCTGGAGGTGGATCTGCGCATCAGCGAATGGCTGAGCTTCGTGCTGCTGCTGCCGCTGGGCTTTGGCATCAGCTTCCAGCTCCCGCTGGTGATGCTGTTCCTGGAGCGGCTGGGGATCCTCTCCGTAGGAGCCTACCTCTCCAAGTGGCGGATCGCCGTGATGGTGATCGTGGTCGTGTCGGCGGTGTTGACCCCCGCCGATCCGGTCAGCGTGTGGTTCATGCTGCTGCCGCTATTGTGCCTCTACTTTGGCGGCATCTTGCTGTGCAAGTGGATGCCTCGGGTACGGCGGCCGGCGTAACGGCGCCGCAGCGAGGCGTGTGGAATAAATCGCGGCCCCGCTCGCGGCGGCCGAAGGAGCACGTGCATGTTGCGGATCGGCCTGGGCAACATCTGGCAAGAGACGAACACCTTCAATCCGCTTGTCACCACGCCGGCTGATTTCGAACCGCTGGGCATTTTGCGCGGCGGGTCGTGCATCGAGCAGCTTGCCGAGACCAACGAGATGGGCGGATTCATTCAGGCGTTGCGAGG
The DNA here is from genome assembly GCA_023511675.1 of Pirellulales bacterium. Taxonomy (GTDB): domain Bacteria; phylum Planctomycetota; class Planctomycetia; order Pirellulales; family JAIMBC01; genus JAIMBC01. The sequence goes on along the minus strand of JAIMBC010000235.1, from coordinate 1,335 downwards.
GTGGCCGGTGCCGGTTGAGCTGTGCGGGCTGGTGCGGCTGGGCGCCTGGCCCGCGGGACTGGCAACGCGCCAGACCTACGACTGGCTGCAAGACGAGCTGGTGTGCAGCCTGAGGCAGGCCGGTCGGCTGGACGGTCTGCTGCTAGCGCTGCACGGCGCCATGGCAGCGGAGGAACAGCCCGACGTGGAAGGCGCCCTGCTCACAGCGGCGCGAGAGGTGGTCGGCCCGCGCCTCCCCGTGGTGGTCACCCTCGACTTGCACGCCAACGTGACGCCGACCATGGCCCGCCTGGCCGATGCCCTGGTGCTGTATCACACGGCGCCGCACATCGACCTGTTCGAGACAGGCCAGCGCGGCGCCGGCGTGCTGCGCCGCATTCTGCTGGCAGGCGCCCAGCCCGTGACGGCACTGGTGCGGCTGCCGCTGGTCGTGCCCGCCGAGCGGGCCAACACGCAAGACCCGCAAAGCATCAGCTTCCGCTTCAGAGAAGCCTTGCAAGAGGCGGAGGCCGAGCCTCATGTCCTCTCCGCCGGGCTGGCCCCCGTGCAGCCCTGGCTCGACGTGCCCGGTTTGGGCACCACCGTGGTCGTCACCACCGACGGCCAGCCAGATTTGGCGGCGGCCATCGCCCTGCGCCTGGCAAACGAGGTGTGGCAGCACCGCGAGCAGTACCTGCCGGAGCTGCTTCCCGCCGCAGAAGCCGTGGCTCGCGCCCATGCCATTTGTGGCGAAGGACTGGTGGTCCTCTCCGACAGCGCCGACGCCACCACCAGCGGCGCTCCGGGCGATAGTACGTGGGTGCTGGAAGAACTGCTCAAGTACCGCTGGCCGCAGCAGGCGCTCGTCACGCTGGTTGCGCCCGAGGTTGTGGAGCTGGCACGCCAGGCCGGCAGCGGCGCCTCGTGGCAGGGCCCGCTGGGGGGCAAACGCGATACGCGGTTTGCACGCCCCCTCCATATCACAGCACGCGTGGAGAGGCTGTTCGATGCCCGCTTTACCCTCACAGGGCATCACCTGGGCAAGAACCTCCGTTTCGATCTGGGACCCTCTGCCGTGTTGCGCGCCGGAGACGTGCTGATCGTGCTCACCAGCCGCAGCGGACCCCACTTTGCGCCCGAGCTGTTTCAAACCGCTGGGCTGGACCCCTTTGCAGCCAGCGTGCTGGTGGCCAAAAGCCCCTGCGGTTTTCGTGCGGCCTATGCCCCGCGGGCAAAAGCGATCCTGCTGGTTCGCGCCCCGGGATGCGCGCCCAGCGACTTCTGGCATTACGAGTATCGGCATCGTCAGCGTCCCTGCTGGCCCTGGGAGGCAGACACGCCATGGCAGCCCAAGGT
>JAIMBC010000234.1 GCA_023511675.1 Pirellulales bacterium | reverse complement strand
GTCCAAGGAGCCTCTCATGCCCCGCCGTCGCCCCGCTGCCTCTCGCCGCCAGTTCCTGCACACCGCCGCGGCTGCCACGCTGGCCAGCGCCGCAGGGCCTGTTCTCCTGGGGGCCGAACGCAAGTCGGGCAGCGGCTTGCCGGTGATCGGCACCGGCGAGCATACCTACGAGGTACAGCATGGCTGGGGCGAACTGCCCGATCACGTGGTGTGGGGCGACACGCACGGCGTGGCCATCGACGCTGCCGGCCTGGTCTACATCAAGCACCGCTCCGATGCGTCCGAACCGATGGACTCCATCGTCGTCTTCGACTCCCAGGGCAAGTACGTCCGCTCCTTCGGCAAGGAATACCATGGCGGCGGACACGGCATCGATATCCGCCGCGATGGCAATGAGGAGTTTCTCTATCTCAGCGATATCCATAACCGGCAGGTGGTCAAGACTACACTCACCGGCGAGGTGGTCTGGAAGCTGAGCTATCCCCAGGAGCCGGGCGTGTACCAGAACCTCCAGCAGTACCGCCCCACCAACGTGGCCTTCCACCCAGACGGTGGCTTCTATGTGGCAGACGGCTACGGCTCCCATTACATCCACCAGTACGACGCCCAGGCCAACTGGCTGCGCACCTGGGGCGGAGAGGGCGACGCCCCCGGCAAGATGCGCACGCCTCACGGCATCTGGCTGGACAACCGCCCCGGTCGTGAACCGGCCCTCGTAGTCGCCGACCGCGCCAATGCCCGCTTGCAGTACTTCACGCTTGACGGCCAGCACCTCGGCTTTGTCCACGATGTCAGCTTCCCAGCACACTTCGACCTGCGGGGCAGCGAACTGCTGGTCCCCGATTTGCACGCGCGGGTAAGCATCTTCGACATCGACAACAAGCCGGTGGTCCATCTGGGATACGACGCGAACTGGACCGCGGCCGTGCTGGCAGACAATTTTGCCATGCGCAGGGACCCAGCGCGCTGGCAGCCCGGGCGGTTTATTCACCCGCACGATGCCTGCTGGGACAGTGCGGGGAATATTTACGTGGTCGAGTGGGTTCCCACCGGCCGCGTCAGCTTTCTGCGGCGCGTCGGTTAGCGCCCTGGCCAGCGCGGCCGCGCCGTGTGTCGCGCAGCCGTGACCTTCCACCTTGACCAGTCTTGACGGAGTTGGTAGCTCGCGGGGAACGCTGCGAGAGGGCGAACTCACTACCAGCGAGGTGAAGCATGTCGAGGCCGATTGGTCGAGAGAAGTGGCGGTTGCGGGCAGAGCGGGTGTGGCGGTTCGCGCAGAGCGGGTTGACTGGGGTTGAGTCGTACCGGCAAGAAGGCTGCCGCTTGAGCAGTTCTACCTGTGGCGGCGGAAGTTGCAGGCCCGCGGGGTGGTGCAGGCTGGCTTGAGGGACTGCCGGCAGCGGCCTTGGGCAGCGATACGGCCCGGCTTCGCTGAACGGGCCCGCACATGGAACCGGCCCCGGTTCACCGAGCGCGCTTGCTGGACGACACGCCACCGTCCCACGACAGGCCCTGAGAGCCACAGCATGCGTGCCGGAGGGAGCCAGATACGTGCGGCCGGTCGCGGAGGAACTGGCCATGCTGCTTTCCCGCGCCGCGATGCAGTCCGCCCGCAGTGGTCAGCCTGCACAAATACGGATGCATCAAACGCCAAGTCGCCAGTACGCAAAGACGCAACGAGTCCTTGGCCGTCTACTTTGCGCCTTTGCGTCTTGGCGTTCCAGTCTATCGGCGTGCCTGCGCATCGATGCATCAAGGGTGTGGCCACAGGGCCAACCGAGCGCATGCCACGTTGGCGTCCCGCCATATGAGCGCGAACAACTGACAGCGTCCCATCGCTGTGGCGCATGAGTCTTCAACTTACCATGTCCCATCCGGCCGCCCTGTCAGCTTGCCCTCAGCCTCCTCACGGCCGGCTGCCTGGCCCGTTGGCCCCACCGGGCTACCGCGTTGCGCGCCCGGCCACCCCCTTCTCCGGACACCCGTGGTGCCGGTGGTCGGTTGCGGCGGCGATTCATACCTGGAGCTGGTGCCGGAAAAGTACCCCCCAATTTGGTTGAGAACCGCAAGCCGTTTGCGGTGGACGAGCAGGCTGTGGGCAACGCCATCAAGCTGGCCGCATGGTATGGTCTGCGGCAGGCTGGGGATGATAGGGCCGACCATTCGTGAGCTGAGCGCTACTACCGTGGGGGTACGGGCTTCGCACTCGGCACCGCCACCTGGGCGCAGCCTAGCGGAGCGTGCGCGCCGGGGCCTTGAGGGTCGCAGTCGCTGGTACGGGCGTGAGGAAGGGCCGTGCCGCGCGGTTGCGGCGGCGGAGCAGGGGTGGGCGAACTGGGGTGGCGGTGCGTTGACAGCGCCGCGCAGCTCTTCCTACAATCGGCCCCGCACGCACATGTGGGACCTGGCCGTTCCCCTTGACTTTAGAGTTGCCATGACCAGCAGCCATATTGCCAATGTAATGCAGGAGCGGCGCGTGTTCCCGCCGCCCGCGGAGTTTGTTGCCAGGGCACGAATTCGCTCGCAGGCAGAATACGAGGCCATGTGGCAGGAGGCGGCCGCCGATCCGGCGGCATTTTGGGGCCGCCTGGCGGGCGAACTGCACTGGTTCGAGCCGTACCGGGAGGTGCTGCAGTGGAACGAGCCTTTTGCTTCCTGGTTTGTGGGCGGGCGCACCAATGCCTGCTACAACTGCCTGGACGTGCATCTTGGCACGCCGCGGCAGAACAAGGCCGCCCTGATCTGGGAGGGTGAGCCGGGAGAGGTGCGGGTGCTTACCTATGGCATGTTGCACCGGGAGGTGTGCCGCTTTGCCAATGGGCTGCGGTCCCTGGGCGTGCGCCAGGGAGATGTGGTGAGCATCTACATGCCGATGGTGCCGGAGTTGGTAATCGCCATGCTGGCCTGCGCCCGCATCGGCGCCGTGCACTCTGTGATCTTTGGCGGCTTTTCCAGCGAGGCGATCGCGGACCGCAACAATGACGCGCGGGCCAAGGTGCAGATCACGGCCGACGCGGGCTGGCGGCGGGGGCAGCAGCTTCCCCTCAAGCAGAATGTGGATGCCGCGCTGGCCAAGTCTCCCACGGTGGAGAAATGCGTGGTGCTGCGGCGCATGGGGAACAGCGTGCCCATGCAGCCTGATCGCGACGTGTGGTGGCATGACCTGATCGCGCAGGCCGCGCCGGACGCGGCCGCCGAGCCGATGGACAGCGAGGCCACGCTGTTCATCCTGTACACCAGCGGCTCCACGGGCAAACCGAAGGGGATCCGTCACACCACGGCGGGGTATTCGCTCTACACCAAGAAGACGTGCGAGTGGGTGTTCGACCTGCGCGACGAAGATATCTACTGGTGCACCGCGGACTGTGGCTGGATCACCGGACATAGCTACATTGTCTATGGCCCGTTGGCCGCCGGCGCCACGGTCGTCATTTACGAGGGCGCACCGAACTGGCCGCAGGAGGACCGCTTCTGGCAGATCATCGAAAACCATCGGGTTAGCATTTTCTACACGGCTCCCACGGCCATCCGCTCATTCATCAAATGGGGAGACCACTGGGTCGACAAGCACGACCTCTCCAGCCTGCGATTGCTGGGGACTGTGGGCGAGGGGATCAACCCCGAGGCCTGGATGTGGTACCACCGCAAGATCGGACGCGAGCGATGCCCGATCGTCGACACCTGGTGGCAGACCGAAACGGGTGGCATCATGATGTCTCCGCTGCCCGGTGTTACGCCGACCAAGCCCGGAAGTTGCACGCGGCCCCTGCCCGGCGTCGTACCGAAGATTGTCACGCCCGAGGGGAACGAAGTGGCAGTCAACCAGGGAGGCTGGCTGGTGATTGCCCAGCCGTGGCCGGGCATGTTGCGCGGTATCTGGGGGGACGACCAACGCTACCGCGAGCAATACTGGTCGCGCGTGCCGCACCATTACCTGACGGGAGACAACGCTCGCCGCGATGAGGACGGCTACTACTGGATCATGGGCCGCATCGACGATGTGCTCAATGTGGCGGGGCACCGGCTGAGCACCATCGAGATCGAGAGCGCCCTGGTCAGCCATCCGCTGGTCGCCGAGGCGGCGGCCGTGGGCCGGCCCGACGAGATCAAAGGGGAGGCGGTAGCCGTATTCGTCGTGCTCCGGTCGGGAGAGCCCAGCGACGCCTTGCGAGAAGAGCTGCGGCGGCATGTGCGCAAGGAGATCGGGGCGCTGGCCCAGCCGGACGACATTCGGTTTACGAATGCCCTCCCCAAGACCCGTAGTGGCAAGATCATGCGGCGGCTGCTGCGAGACATCGCCGCGGGCCGGGAGACCGTGGGGGACACCACGACGCTGGAGGACTACAGCGTGCTGGCGCGCCTGCGCGAGCAGGAGGAATGACGGGCTGCTGGTCGGCCACGCTTCCTGTCGGCCGCCGACGCGGGCACTGTTTTTCTTCCCAGCCCCGGCCGCGGGAGGAGAAGAATCTTCTGGTACGCGCCCTATACTGAAAGCCGTCGCCAGTTCGCGCAACGTATTGACGTCACGCTGCGCGGCGATGTCGTGGCTTCTTGCACGGGTCGATGACCATGCGTGTCCGCATCTTGTTGGCAGGGACGTTTTGCATGGCTCTGCTGCTGCGTGCCCAGCACATCGGCACGCGCAGCCTGTGGTTCGACGAGGCCTTTACCTGGCGGCTTGCCGGCCTGCCCATCAGCGAACTGCTCAGCCGCGCGGTCCTGGACCATAATCCGCCACTCTACTACCTCGTCTTGCATGGCTGGATGGCCCTCACGGGCGACAGCCCGGCCATGCTCCGCCTTCCCAGCGTGGTTGGCGGCGCCCTGGCCGTGCTGACCGGAGCGTGGTTGGCGGCGGACGTGGCACGCCAGCGAAGCCCTGGCAGCCGCGCCTATGCCGCGCGCGCTGCGCTGCTCGCCGCCCTGCTGCTGGCTCTGAACGCCACGCAGATCCGCTGGGGAAGCGAGGTCCGCATGTACAGCCTTGGCACGTTGCTGGCGCTCCTCAGCACTGCCGTTCTGCTGCGCGCCCTGCATGCGCAACGCCGCGCGTGGCTTTGGCCCGCCTATGCCGCGTGCATGGCGGCCATGCTATACACGCACACCTATGGCGTGTTTTCGTGGCTGGCCCATGCCCTGTATCTCGCGGCACAGGCCGCACGCGACGCCTGCGTTTCCCGCCTGCGACCCCTGGCTCCCGCGACGGGTGCAGCAACGGTACCCGCTCGGCCTTCGCTGGCCGGCTTGCGCCTGATCCATGCCATCTCGGCGGGGATGGCAGCCATGGCCTTGTATGCCCCGTGGCTTCCCGTGCTGCTCGCGCAGCGCGCCCGCGTCCAACAAGATTTCTGGACGCGGCCCGTGACGGGATCCTACGTGCTGGCCACCACGACTCAAGTCTGCCTGACCTCGGAGTTTGCCGTTCCCAGGCCGGCAGACTCCAGGGCGGGCGGTTGCCTGCTGGCGATGAGCCTCGCCGCGCTGGTGTGGCGCGGGCGTTCGGGCGAATGGGCCGTGGCTGCGTCGGCCGTGGTGCCGCTGGCGGCCAGTGTGCTGGTTTCGGCCGCCGGCACGCGCGTGCTAGCGCCGCACTATCTCATCTTCGCGCAGGCGCACATGCTCGTGGGCCTGGCTCTGGTACTGGCCCGCGCCCGCCTGTCGCTGGATTTCGCCGCGGTGGTTGCGATTGCCACCGCGGCGATGCTCGTGCAGTACCTCAACGCCCAGCAGGTCTTGCGCATCGAGGCGGCGCCGGGCGCCCGGGGCGCCGCGTGGCTGATCGACCAGCAGCGCTCGCCGGGTGAGCCAGTGGTCGTCTGCACGCCTCTCTACTATCTGCCCATCGTCTATCATCTCAGCGACCGCGAGCACGTGTACGTGCACCGGCCGAGCCAGGGCTGGCCGCGCTACCATGGCACGGCCGTTCTGACAGAGACGGATGAAATGCTCCCCGAAACGCTTAGCCGCCTGGCGCCCGGGCGGGTGTGGGTGGTCGACATGCAAGGGGGCGGCTGGGGCGAATGCCGGCTCCGTGTGCCCGAAGCCTGGAAACGGCTGGCGGAACACCGGCTCCGCGAAGTATATCCCATGCAGGGCGAGGTCGTGGTCCGCGTTTATGCCGTGCCCGCGGGCAGTGCGGTCCAGCCCGGCGGACCGCACTAGCCCGAGGCCTGAGTTGCCGCCAGACTTGCAGGCGAGATGCCCTGGCCTGCCAAGCACCCTCAAGCGGCGGCGGCGAGCCTTCCTGCGCTGGTATGCCGGAGAGCGGCGTCTTTCGTGCCGCCGGCTCCTCTCGCTCGCGCTGGCGCTCGTCCCGCGCCTGCCGGCTGGCTCTGCCGCCTGCCTCCCACGCCTATCTGGCCAGTTCGATGTCGTCCGTCACACCACCGTCCGCACGATTTCCTAGCCGCTGGTGGACGAAGACATTGATCTCGAAGCTGATCGCGCGCACGTAGCCGTCGCAAAAGGCGGCGTTCCAGGTATGGGGATGGGCACTGCCAAAGCGGGTGCTCTCTTCCGCCTCTCCGTCGCGCAGCGGGGCGAGAAACGCGGTGCGGCAGATGTCGTCCTGGTAGCCCGTGTACATGCTCCAGTCATCGCCATGGTCGAGGCCGGAGTAATAGTCACGCGTGTTGATGTTTTTTTCGCCCAGAATGTAGGTATGGGGCTTTCCATCGCTGATGTCCGCCATGCGGATCGCGCTGCGCAGGTAGCAGATGCCTGTATGGTCCGAGACATCGGGCCAGCCGTAGTGGGGGTCGTCTCACTCGGCCAGGCTCGCCGGCCCCCCCCAGCGGTAGATCTCGGTGCGCGGCTGGTCTCCGGAGCAGGCGGCGTAGTCGCTGCGCGCGGCGGCGAGAAGCGGCTCGGTGTCGAGGGGGGCGCGCGCGGGCGGGAAACCCAGGGCGAACGGCCCCAGGTCGCGGCGGGCCGGGCAGATGAAGAGCGCCAGGGGGGTTTGCACCAGCCGTGCCAGGGCCTGGCGCTTCTCGGCGGGCGGCGCCCCCCGGCCGAGGCGTGCCAGATCGGGGCGTTCGATGTACGCCAGCAAGCAGCCGATCCAGCCTCCGGGCTGCTTGCGTTCCGTGCCACGGTCAGGGTCCCACACCCAGTGGCCGCCCCAGCCTCCGGTGGGCAGTCGCTTGTGCGCCGATTCGTGGAGCAGCATGGCCAGCGCCTGCTGCTTGAGATGGTTGGCGCACTGCGTGCGCCGCGCCGACTCGCGCGCCGCCTGGATGGCCGGCAGCGCCAGCGCCACCAGGATGGCGATGATGGAGATCACCACCAGCACTTCCACCAGCGTGATGCCGCGGCGGGCATGGGACACCACGCCCAGGCCAGGCTGTAGACGCCTGTCGCTAGCAGCGCGCTGGCGTAGGGAAAGGCGCACTATGTGGAAGGCGCACCGGCGCGGCCATGGCCATGATCTGCGCATCCCGCCCGTCTGTCTGGCAATCGTCGAACTCATATCCTCACCTCAACTTGGCTCGCCCCCTGCGATGGGGGGCAAAAGTGGTTCCTTGTTGGCATCGGCCGGTGGCGCAGGGAGGGCATATTGTTCGACCACCACCTCGCCCTGCCCGGGCAGTGCCTCGCGGAAACGACGGCCCTGCAAGAAACGCCATTCCCGAGGCACCGGCACCTCCCACCTGCCCCAGCCGCCGCCTCCCACGCCCACCAACCAGGCGGTTCCACCCTGCATGGCACGCAGTTCTTCCGCTGCCAGCACGTCCCCCGGAAGCAGGGCCGCGGTGCCAAAATAGTGCGTCTTCAACGTGAACGCGTCGGGGTACATGCGGCATGCGCCCCGGTCGCGCATGTGGTACAAAAGCGGGAAATAGACCAGCGTCGTGCTCGCCACCACCGGCTCGTCTGCCCGAGGCTGGCTCTCGACCCATGCCGCCGCGGCGCGCATACCGGGTGACGACCAGAAACGCGTGTTGCTGCTGAGAAACACCCACAACACGGCCGCGCTGCCAGCGCCCAACACCGCCGCCGCAACCGGCCGAAACCCCTGCGCTGGAGGCAGCCGAGCGACCGCCGTGCCCAGCAAGATCAGCCACGCAAGGTGCGGCAGGACAAGATACCTGGGGAAAAAAAGGTTTCTCACTGCCAGGGACACAGCGATCAACTCCACGCGTCCCGCTGTTGGACTCGCCCACGCTAGTCCTTTCTGCTACGAGCCAGCGCCCAGGCAGTCGTAACGCGTTACTCTATGTCTAATCTCGCACTTCTTCCAATCTGTGGGCTCCGCCAGCTCGCGGCTCGGATCGAGCGGATTGTTGTCGCACACCTCGGGGCAGGACGGACACCTCCACATGGTGACCTGGCCGGTGGTCGGGGTCGGCATGCCCATGTTGGGGTTCTCGGCCTGCTTGAGCGACAAGGCCTGCAATCCATCGCTGTAGGCCAGGCACGTGTCCTCACCTATCCTGGCGAACTGCGCCTTCACTTCCTTGCAGCCAGCCGCACATCGCGCGGCGTCGCTCTGCGCCGCCGCCAGGAATACCCCCCACCAGACCCCAACCCACGCCAGGGCCTCAACGCACAGAGCAACTCGCATGTCTCAGCTCGTTGTCTCAGGAAAAGCGGGTTGTCCCACGACTCGTATCGGATCAATCTCCTCGCTGCATGGCCCGGCGCCGCCAACGCACTACTAGGTAGCGCACGAGCAGCCCAACGGAGACGGCCAGGGTCGCCCAGAAGGCATAGACCAGAAACGAAGCGGCGGGCCGGGTACCGCCGTCGCGACCGGGCCGGGCCGCCAGCACGTCGGTTTCTCGATCCACCGTAAACACGCCCTCGGGCGTTTGTAGCCGCATGCCGGCCGGAACTCGCACCTGAAAAAGCTGCGGGTCGAGATCGATATTGAGGCGCAACTCCGCTACCTGCAACTCCAGTGCCCTGTGGACGCCCTGCCCATATTTCAATGCCGTTGGCATCCATGTGCCTTCGAAGGGGCCATACTCGATCGAAGTGGTCGAGTACGGCTCGCCCCGCGCATAGTAGACCTCGCGAACGATGGCCGCGTCGCGATCGACGTCGACCCATAGCTCGGAAAAACTCTCGTCATGGGTGTGCAAGGAGGGCGTTCGCAACACCACGCATGGGCGCCCGGCGTGCTCCGCGAAGGCGTGCACCGAGTAGAGGGCCGGGTCGATCCGCAGCCGAAACTGCTCAGGCGGCCCTCGACGATGCCCGTAAGAGAGCACGCCATGTGCCAGAAGAATGTCGGAATTGCCTGGATCAAAAAAGGGCTGGGCAGGGACCTTGACGTACGCGTGGCTATAATGCGGATCGCTCGCCTGCCAGGCACGATTCTTGTCCGGGGGGTAATACCA
>JAIMBC010000233.1 GCA_023511675.1 Pirellulales bacterium | reverse complement strand
GCATGCCCCAACCCCTGGGCCTGTAACCTCCGCCGCCAGACGTAGAACGGCTCCAGCGGCAGCCCTTCCTGCCCGCACCACTTGGCCCCACTCAAGCCGCTTTGCTCGAACCGCCCCAAATCTTCGCCCACACCCGCCACGTACCTCGATCAATCGGCCTCGCCATGCTCCACCTCGCTGGCACGCACTGCTGATTACCCAGCCCCGCGCGCAAGCGACCGACCCCATCACGAATGGTGCTGGTGTACGGTTACCGGCCGGTTCGGCAGTCCTGCGTGGTTTCAGGGCGTTACCAGCGGATGCGGACCCTTGTCGTGTATTTAATGCCGCGTTCTTCCGCCATCCGCCCCCCCCGGCGCCTCAGCCAATGGCCTGCCACCGCCAACAGGAGCCCTGCGGTGAAGGCCATCCCGCACGCCAGGAGAACAATTCCCCCGCGGTAGCGATTCCCAACCCCTTCGACCATGCCGTGCGCCACGATAGCGCCCATCCCAAAAGAGCCGATCACCAGGGCGTAGCCCCCCGCACATAGCATCCGCCCGATTCCAACTAGCACGGAGAGCCGAGTGATATACTGTCCCTCATCTCGAGGCAGCCGCGCCACCACGGTGCGGGATAGTCGGTCGATAACGCTGTGGCAATGTTTACACCGGATATGTCGGAGGAAGCCGCCTCTCAATCGATCCGTCCACGGGTAGTAATTGTCGAAATATTTGGTCGCACGCCCGCAGTTGGGACAGTGCAGCACCGGCATAAGCAGGATGACCATGCCAGCAATGCCAGCGAACGCCAGCCAAGCGACGACCGCGAACCACCGGTCACCGCTGGCCTGTGTGAAGTACGCGAGCGGCACACCAGCGAGCAGCATCGCTATCAACAATGCTTTCACAATGTTGGCGCTCATCGTCTGGACCTCCGCCGCCCACTTTGTGCGATAACGATGCGTCCGAACCCCGTCGCCGACGGTTTTCCACCCGCTCAGGCCGCCCAACGCCTGCCATCACCGGCGGTGCACAGCGCCACGGGGCGTGGCGGCTGCCATCGCTTGGTCGACGCAACGCGGCTCGAACGAATGTAATTGTTTACCACTCGCATGGCAAGCGCGCAGTGTCGCTTGGTCCCGCTGCGTGCAAAGCAGGTAAGTGGGATGCAAGGGTTGCTGGCCGTGGGGCGACGCCGTGGAAGGAGGCGTGGGCCGGTGGAGGGTAGAGCCCAGGGCGGCTTACGGCGGCAGCGGGAGCGGCGCGCTGGCGCGGCGTGCGGCCGACAACCACTCCGGCGGCACGTGGCCGCGCTGTTCCGGGGTCGCCAGCAGCGACATGAGAATCGCTCGCAGCGGCGCCCGGACCCAGGTCCGCCAACCTGCGCAGGCAGGGTGGCCACCCCACACCTTGCGGTTGACGACGGCCGGGCGGATGGCCTGCTCCGCGCTCCAGGTCGGGGCGTCGATCTGCGGATCGATCAGAAACCAGAACCAAGGTGCGGCGCGAATATGTTTTCGGAAAGCTGCTATGACGCCTCGCCGCATTCGGTACTAGCAGTGGCGCAAGGCCGTTACCCGTGCATCCCACACGCAAAACGCCGTCGCGGAACTCCGCCGTTAAGGAATCACCCTGAGCACGCCTTCCCCGCTGCGACGAGGACACTAGTTAGCGCTGTAGTACTAGCCCGCGGCCAAGGCCAGGGCTTCATGGGAGCACCAAGACGTGCTCGGCTGCTGCGAGAGCACGACCCTGGGGCGACAGCGGCCTAGGCGGGTAGTACTTGGCGGTTGAGTTGGACGACGCGTGGATCCTGGCTGCCGCGCGATGACTGCGGGTTCGTGCGGTAGCTTGGGAAAGACGTGCCCAGGGGCGTCATCCGCTGGCGAACAACACCCGACGAGACGACGGCTCCAGTTGTCGGGTCCGACGATGGCCGGCTGCACGCCAGTAGCAGGTGTGGCGCTGGCGCGCTGCCAAGACCGCGGTACACTGGGGTGGCCGCGGCAGTGTACGCCCAGCATGCGATCGACGTTGTTTCACATTCCGGTGCCTGAGACTATTGGCGGCTGGCCCTTCCTTGGTGCCGGCGTGCTGCTGGCGGTGTGGCTGGCGTTCAGCGCGTGCTTGCTTGCCTGGCTGATCAGGCGGCAGGGCTTCAATGCCGACACACGCACCTACGTGCCGCTGATCGTGATTGTGGCGCTATTGATTTGGCTGGTGCTGCCGGCGCTGGTGGAGCCGGGGGGTATTCCCATCCGGGGCTATGGGGTGATGGTGTTGTTGGGGATTGGCGCGGGTCTGTGGCTGCTGTCGTACCGGGCACGGCGGGCAGGGATGGATCACGATGTGACCATCTCGATGGCCGTGTGGATGATCGTGGCGGGTCTGGCGGGCGCGCGGCTGTTCTACGTGGTGGAATACTGGGAGCACTTTCGCCGCCCGACGCTGGGGCAGTCGGTGGCTGCCATTGTGAACCTGACGCAAGGGGGGCTGGTGGTGTACGGGGCGTTGCTGGCCGGATTGGGGGTAGGATGGGTGTTCGTGGTGCGGCACGGCCTGCCGGTGCTGGCCATGGCAGATGTGGCGGCGCCAAGCCTGGCACTGGGGCTGGCATTTGGGCGTGTGGGCTGCTTTCTGAACGGCTGCTGCTATGGGGGAGAGTCGGATTTGCCGTGGGCCGTGCAGTTCCCTGCGCGTAGCCCGCCATACCTGCAGCAGGTGCAGACGGGCCGGCTCTATGGCTTCGAGCTGGCGAGCACACTCAGCGCGCCGCCCCGGGTAGAGCGTGTTCAGCCGGGCAGTGCGGCCGCACGCGGGGGCTTGCGCAAAGGTGATGTGTTGGCCAGTGTAGAGGGCCAGCCGGTGGGTAGTGTCGAGGAGGCGCGCCGCCTGCTGATGCAGCATTATGACGATCCGCCCCGGCTCCTGCTGCGGCGGGAGAGCGGCAAACGATATTCGTGGACGCTGCCACATCCGCCGGCGAAGAGCCTGCACGTGCATCCGGTACAGCTTTACAGTGCGATCGATGCCCTGGTGCTTACGGCGTTTCTACTTGCCTGGGATCCGTATCGGCGCCGGCAGGGCGAGCTGCTGGCGTGGATGCTGACGATCCACCCCATCAGCCGGTACTTGCAGGAGGTGATCCGCGTGGACGAGGCCTCGATGTTTGGCACAGGCCTGAGCATCTCTCAACTGATTAGCCTTGGCTTGTTGCTGGCGGGGGTGGCGCTATGGTGGTACCTGTTGCGGCAGCCGGCGGCGGAGATGGTGGTGAGCAAGGTGTCAGCCGCGGCTCCGAGGAGCTAGCGTGCACAGGGAAGCCTGGGTCGGTCTGGTAGCTGATGCGGGGCGGGAGGCATGGCTGCCTGGGGAGGGATCGGTTAGACTAGCTGGGCGGTACAGCCCGTTTGTCCAGCACAGCCAAGCGATCCTGCCGTCATTCGCCGGCGATGTTCGGCTACCGAGGCAAGAACCGATTGAGGGAGCGATCACGGTGCTGGGGAGCGGGGTGGTACAGGGGGTATGGGAGGGTGCCAAATAGGTCAAAGGGCATGGTCCGGAATGCTTTTCAGGCTGGCCGGCTTGGAACTTTGGGCGGCTCCGCGGCGTCGAAGGTAGTGACCAGCGGTGGATGATAACGAGTTAATCCGGTACGCGTTGGCCGGAAACACGGCGGCGTTTGGCAGTCTGGTGCAGAAGTACCAGAACCGGCTCTACAACTCCGTCTACCGGATGGTCGGGGGCGAGCAGGAGGCACGCGACATCGTGCAAGACGCCTTTGTGCAGGCCTTTGTGAAGCTGGAGGGTTTCCAACGCGCGTCGAGCTTTTATACCTGGCTGTTCCGGATCGCCCATAACGCGATGGTCAGCCGCCGCCGGCGCGAGCGCCCGCTTGCCTCGCTCGACATGCTGCGTGAGGCTACTGGCCAAGAACCGCTGGATGGCGCCGCCGGCCCAGAGCAACACCTGGTACAGCAGGAGACGGCAGCTCAGGTGCGCCAGGCCCTGGCTGCCCTGAGTGAGGAACACCGCGAAATCTTGGTCTTGCGAGAAATAGACGGCTGCGACTATGAGACCATCGCCGAGATGCTCGAGGTGCCGGTGGGCACTGTGCGCAGCCGATTGCACCGTGCCCGCGTCCAGTTGCGGGAACTCTTGAAACAGGTTGTCCATTAGGGCGGCGACCGAAGCCATGCACGAGATTCCAGAAAACGATCGGCCGCATCAGCCGCTTCCTGGGGAAGAGCCGCTGGGTAGCGTGCGCCCCGGCCACGCGTCGGCGCAGCCGCAGTCCGCAGTGGAAGAACTGCTCAGTGCGTACCTGGATGGGGAGCTGCGGGAAGCGGACCGCCAGCAGGTTGAGCGTTTGCTGGAAGGACGTCCAGAGCTGGGCCAGCTCTTGGAGGAGTTGCGTACCGTACGCGGGATGCTCGCCTCGTTGCCGCGTGTGGAGCTGGAAGCCGATTTCTATCAAACGGTGCTCCGCCAGGTGGAGCGCGAGATGCTGCAGACTGGGGAGGATGCTACCCACGAGGAAGCCCCCACCCTTTCTGCTTCGACTCTGCCTGCGATCACCCTGAGCTTGCCGCCGCCGGACGAACGTGGATCGACGGGGAGTGAGGAAGGCGCGGTTCGGCCAGATACGCTCGGCCCGGCGGAAACGGCAGACGCTGCGGGAACGGCAGGCCCGGCGGAAACGGCAGGCTCGGCCTCCGCAGTAGCTCCAGTGGACCGCGTCGCAGAAACCATGCCCGCAGTAGGGGAGGTGTGGAAGGCTCCCTTGCAGCCGGCAAATGCAGCCTTGCCCGCACCGCAGGCACGCGGGCCAGGCGAGACGGGGCGTGGTTCGCCAGCCGATGGAAGGCGTGTCAAATGGCTTTCCGGCTTGCGTTTGTTCCGTTCGCGGCTGGCTGTGGCGCTGGCAAGCGGGCTGGCGGCCATGCTGTTGCTGGGCGTGTTCTGGGCAACCTATCGGCAAGCGCCAGAGCTGGCGCAGGGGCTAGCCGCATTGCCTGGTGATGCGCCACACGCGATGCGAGCCATGCGGGCACCTGCTGCCGGACATGCCCCCAGCGAGGCCATGTGGGACCCGGCCAATATGGCACCTGATGACGGTGCGGCGGAGAAGGCAGAAGCAGGTGCGGTGCCAGGGCCTGTCGGCCCAGGTGCGGTGGACAAGGATGGGATGAGCGAAGACCGCGCCGGCCGGCGAGGATCTGAGGCTGCGCGCCGCCTGGACTCTGCACGGGCACCGTTCCCTGAAGAAGAAGGCTCTCCCCCTGGGACTGCTCGTCAGGCGCTTGGTGGGAGCGTGCCGGAAAACAACGTTCGGCAGCTCGCAGTGGCAGAGGCCGTCGGCGCCCTGGTTGTGCATTGCGAGGTGGCGTCGGACGGGGCGTCGTTGCAGGCCTTCCGAGAGGTCTTGCAGGGGGCAGACATCGCCTTGTCCGACTCCGATGCGGTGCACCTGCGAGAGCTGCTGCTCAAGCTGGCTCCTCGGTTACAGAATGGGGACATGCCCCACGCCGCCCCGGATGACCAGTCTGACCAATCCGGTGCCCGCCAAGAAGCGCAGCCCGCTGACCAGCAAAAACAGGCCTCGCCGTCGTCGCCCCCGCCGTTCGAGGTGTGGTACGTGGCAGCCGCGCCCGAGCAGGTCGCGCTCGTGTTAGCGGCCATGGCCCAGCAGCCCGAGGTATTTCGCCACGCACAAGTGCTTGCCAGCGGCGGAGATTCGGTGCCGCTGCAAGAGTGGCAGCACGCCTATGCTCCTGGCGGTCCAGATGACGCTGAGGCCACGCGGCAGAATCGCCCGGTTGATAAGCCCGACGCGCAGCCGGAGAGATTCCTCAAGCGGGACAATCGTGCGCAAGCGGCGCGGTCCGCACTGCGGGAGGAACGCCAGGACGCGCCGGCCGAAGGCCACGAAGAGCACGTCCAAGAAGAGAACCCGCCAGCGCCCGCTGGTCAGGCCGGGGCCGACTCCGGCGAGGCACCGGCCGGCCCTGCACAGAGCAAGAACGGCGCCGCCAGTGCTCCCGCAGGCGAAGACAAGGCGCCTGCGGATGAAGGCGAAGAAGGGGTGGCGGGAGAGGAAACGTTGGCTGGAGAGCTGCCCTCGCGGGTGGGGGGCGGAGGCCTGGGCGGCGTTGACGGCGGCCCTGAACGGCTCGACGGCCATGGCGGTGAAGGTCTTTCCAGGGCGTATGCCGTGCGCTGGTCCATAGGCGCCCCCGACCTTGCCGACGCCGTGCAGCAGTTCCTCGGCAAACTGGTGCCCCTGTTGGGGGATCTGGTGCCGGGAAACGCTGTTGCTGCGCCGCTGGCCCCAGCCGCACCGCTGCCGGCAGCGCCTCGAGCGGCAGACAAGCTGGAAGATGCCGACAGCCCAGATAACTCCAAGCAGCCTCCCTCGGGCAATCTGCCCAAGCGGCCCGGTGCGGCAGATGCGGAGGAGCCAGCGGCAGAGCCGGAGGAGCCGCGCGGCGTGCCCGATGCTGAGGCAGGCAACAGCCCGGCACGCAAGGCCACCAGTGGCGAAGCGGCGGAGCCAGATAGTGCCCCTCAGGCGGTTGGCGGTACGGAAGGCCGCCGTGCGGAAGGCGGGGGTGCAAAGGGCAGACGCAGCCGCGGCAGCAGGCGGCCAGCCGAGCCCAGCCGCGACCTCGCTGCGGCACAGGCGCCCGCCGGGGCGGAGAATCTCTCAGCGAACGGCGTGCCACAGCAGCAGCAGGCTGATGCCGCCGACCGCGCAGCCACGGCTGAGAAGGACGAGGGCCAGCCCGCAGCCCTGCAAATGCGGGGGCCGACTGGCTACCAGCAGGTGCTGTTCGTGCTGCGCATTGTTCCGGCTGAACCCGCCACGGCGGACGAAGCCGAGTAGCGGGCCGAATATCGATGGGCGGAGCGCCGGCTTGCGGGGGGGCACGCTGTTCGTTCTTGCGCCGTGCCGCCGCGCTGCTGCGGTTCTATCTTCCTCTGCCCGTATACTCTTTCTCGGCTGCTCTGGCGATTTGCGTCTCTGTGGCCGCGCGACTTTGCCGCGCCGCCGTACGGCATTAAAATAGCGCGTTTTGCAAGCTGCGGCCCACGAGCAGATGTCGATCCTGCCTCTGGGCCAATTCTCGCGAGCGCTAACCGTTATGCCCCGCTACAATCCCGCAGTGATCGAGCCCAAGTGGCAGCGCTACTGGGAGGAGAACCGTACCTTCGCCACGCCGCGTTTGCCGGAGGGCGAGAAGCTGTATGTGCTCGACATGTTTCCTTATCCGAGCGGGGACGGATTGCATGTGGGCCATCCGGAGGGGTACACGGCGACCGACATCGTGTGCCGCTATCAGCGGATGCGGGGCAAGTCGGTAATGCATCCCATGGGCTGGGATGCGTTTGGCTTGCCTGCCGAGCAGCATGCCATCAAGACGGGGACGCCGCCGCGGATCACCACGGAGCGGAACATCGCCAACTTCCGCCGCCAGCTCAAGATGCTGGGATTCAGTTACGACTGGGACCGCGAGCTGAGCACCACGGACCGCGCGTACTTTCGCTGGACGCAGTGGATCTTTCTGGTGCTGTTCGATACCTGGTTTGACGAAGCCCAGCAGCGCGGCCGCCCCATCTCCGAGTTGCCCATTCCGCCAGAGGTATCGGCCGGCGGCGAGGAGGCCGTGCGGCGCTACCGCGATTCCCGCCGCCTCGCCTACCAGTGCGAGGCGCCCGTCAACTGGTGCCCAGCGCTCGGTACCGTGCTCGCCAACGAGGAGGTGAAGGACGGCCTGAGCGAGCGCGGCGGCCATCCCGTAGTCCGCATGCCCCTGCGCCAATGGATGCTGCGGATCACGGCCTATGCAGACCGGCTGCAACGCGATCTCGACGGCCTGGACTGGCCCGAGAGCATCAAAACCCTGCAACGCAACTGGATCGGCCGCAGCAGCGGGGCCGAGGTCGATTTCTTGATCGGCCGCGGCGGCCAGGCCCGACCCGAACAGGCGGAGTTCGATGCCTGGCTGCGCCAACGCGCCGCCAGCGGCTTGCCCGCAACACCAGGCGACGACGTGCTCCGCGTCTTCACGACTCGGCCAGACACCCTGTTCGGCGCTACCTACATGGTTGTGGCGCCTGAGCATCCCTGCGTCGACCGCCTGACCACGCCCGAGCAGGCCGCCGCCGTCTCTGCCTATCGGGCCGAGGCCGCCCGCAAGAGCGATCTCGACCGCACCGACCTCGCCAAGATAAAGACCGGCGTGTTCACGGGCGCCTACGCCATCAACCCCGTGAATGGACAGGCGGTGCCGGTGTGGGTGGCTGACTATGTGCTGCTCAGCTATGGAACCGGGGCGATCATGGCGGTACCGGCCCACGACACGCGCGACTTCGAGTTTGCGCGGGCCTTTGGACTGCCGATCGTAGCGGTGGTGGATCCCGGAGATGCGCTATCGCCGGGGGAGCGACAGGCCGTGCTCGAGGGGCGGCAGGCATTCACCGGGGACGGCAAGGCCGTGAACTCTGGCGCGTACGACGGGCTGGAGACGGCGGAATTCAAGCAACGTATTACCGACGACCTGGCGGCGCGTGGGCTGGGGCGCCAGGCGGTGAACTACAAGCTGCGAGACTGGCTGTTCAGCCGGCAGCACATCTGGGGAGAGCCGTTTCCCATTTTGCACGAGCTGGATGCCCAGGGTCGTCCCACGGGACTGGTGCGTCCTGTGGATGTGAACGACTTGCCGGTGGACTTGCCGGAGATGCCGGGTTACAAGCCGCACGGGCGGCCGGAGCCGCCGCTGGAAGAGGCTCCGGCGGAGTGGCTGTACCCTGTGATCAGCGGCGTGCGCTACAAGCGCGAGACGAACACCATGCCGCAATGGGCGGGGTCGTGCTGGTACTATTTGCGCTTTCTGGATCCGCGGAACGACCGTGCGTTTGTCGATGCGGAGGTAGAGCGGGCCTGGATGCCGGTGGATCTGTATATAGGTGGGGCCGAGCACGCCGTGCTGCACCTGCTCTACGCTCGGTTCTGGCACAAGGTGCTGTACGACCGTGGGCTGGTAAGTACGCCGGAGCCGTTTCAGCGGCTGGTGAATCAGGGGATGATCCTGGGACAGATCGAGTTTACCGGCTATCAGCGTGCGGACGGTAGCTGGGTCTCGGCGGACGAGGTCGAGGACACGGACGATGGCGTCCCCCGCAGCCGAGACGGTCAGCCGGTGACGCCGGTGAAGCTCGAGCCGGCGCAGGCACGCAAGCAGGGAGAGGGTTTCGTGCTGGCGGAGCGGCCGGAGATTCGCCTGGTGAGCCGGGCGTTCAAAATGTCCAAGAGCCGCGGCAACGTGGTGAATCCTGACCAGATCGTGTCGGAGTACGGCGCAGACTCCCTGCGCCTGTACGAGATGTTCATGGGTCCGCTGGAGGCAGTGAAGCCCTGGAGCATGCAGGGGGTGAACGGCGTGCGGGGCTTTCTGGACCGCGTGTGGCGGATGATCATCGACGACCGCGCGCCGGAGGTGCGGCTGGATCCTGCGGTACAGGATACGG
>JAIMBC010000232.1 GCA_023511675.1 Pirellulales bacterium | reverse complement strand
GTGCCATACCCTTGCCCGCCGACGCACCACCGACGCTTCGAAAAGCACCCGTCGCCTGGCATCGGGGGGCAGCCACGCCCTTCGTCTATTCTAGCCCATTGTCGGCCGCAACCCATCCCCGCGAGCTGTCAGCGAGGCATGCTGGCTCGAGCGGGCCGCGCGAAGCCCCCGCCGGTCTTGCGAACCGCCTCCGCGGTAGCCCCGTTTGGGCATGCGGGGCCCCGGCCAGCGGTGCCATCGGCGCGTGCCGCCGGCCGTGCGTCTTATTTTCTTGCTCGCAGCCACTTGCATTGGCTGTTGCCAGAGCGCATACTATGGCCATGCAACTGCTCCGCGACTGGTTCTGGTTCGGCTATTACTTTACCCCCCTGGGTCGCGGGGCCGGGAGCGCCGTGTAGCGAGCACAGCAACAACCCAGCAAAAAGAACCCCGCGGCCCGCAGTGGCCGGCGGGGTTTTTTGTTTGAATGAGGAGCCGCAGATCGTGATCGTTGTCATGCGTCGTAATTGCAGCCAGGCCGAGGTGGCACACATGGTGGAGCGCGTCGAGAGTCTGGGGCTGAAGCCCCACGTGCTGGTGGGCGTGGAGCGCACGGTAATTGCCGTGATTGGGCCGGAGCGCGATGGTCTCAAAGAAACCCTCGAGACCACGCCTGGGGTCTCGGAAGTACTGCCCATTCTGGCCCCTTACAAGATCGCCAGCCGGGAAGTGAAGCCGGAGCCGACCGTGGTGCGTGTGCGGGGGCTTACCGTGGGGGGCGGGCATCTAGGGGTGATCGCGGGGCCCTGTTCGGTGGAAAGCGAAGAGCAGATCATGGCCACGGCGCGTGCTGTCAAGGCGGCGGGGGCCACGGCGCTGCGGGGCGGGGCATTTAAGCCGCGCACCAGCCCCTACAGCTTCCAGGGATTGAAGGAGGCGGGCTTGCAACTGCTGGCCGCTGCACGCGAAGAGACGGGCCTGGCTGTGGTCACCGAAGTGCTGGCCACCGAGGATGTGCCCCTGGTGGCACGCTATGCAGACGTGCTGCAGATCGGTGCGCGGAACATGCAGAACTATCGTCTGCTGGAGGCCGTGGGCCGCACCACGCTGCCGGTGCTGCTCAAGCGCGGTCCCAGCGCCACCATGGAGGAGCTGCTGCTGGCTGCTGAATACATCCTCGACGCGGGCAATCCGCAGGTGATCCTCTGCGAACGCGGTATTCGCACCTTCGAGAACCACACGCGGTTTACGTTGCCGCTGGCCTCGGTACCTTACTTGCACGCCAAGACGCACCTGCCGGTGGTGGTCGATCCCAGCCACGGTACGGGCCATACGTGGTTGGTACCAGAGATGGCCAGTGCCAGCGTGGCTGCCGGCGCCGACGGACTGTTGATCGAGGTCCATCCCGACCCCGAGCATGCGGTGAGCGACGGCTACCAGTCTCTGAATCTCGAGCAGTTCCGCCACACCATGGAGTTGTGCCGCCGCGTAGCGCGTGCCGTGGGCAAGATGATGAACGCGAGTCTCTGCTACGGCGAAGCTGCCACGGCCGCCGCCGTGGCGGAGGGTGCCGTCAGGGCTTGAGCCCGAAGCAATACAGATGGCCGACGGTGCGGAGATAGATGCAGCCATCGACCAGCGCGGGCGTGGCGTACACGTTCTCGCCTAGTTCGGCTGTGGCCAGCACCTTCCACTCGGCCTCGGCCGTGGCCACAGTCACCTCCCCCCGTACGTTCACAAGGTACACCTTGCCATCGCCGGCCACGGGAGAGGCATAGTACTCTGCCGCAGCCACACGGCCGCGCTTGCCCGCCACGCCGCTTGCCCCGTCTAACGCCTGAAAGATCCCGCCGTCTTTGACCGTGAAAAGCTGCCCGCCGTAGTAGACGGGAGAGGCACAAAAGGGCACGTACCGATCAAATTCCCAGCGCACGTGGCTTTCTGTCACGTCTCCCTCCCCGCCAGGCTGGATGGCCAGGATCACGTTCCGCGCCCTGTCGAACACGCCGCGGTACCATTCGTACTCCTCCTCGGTAATCTGGCCGTCCTTGTTGCGGTCGAATTGGGTGAAGCGCATTTTGACGGGGCCTTCGGGCAGTTCGCTTTCCTCGAGCGTGCCGTTGAGGTTGGCGTCGTGGCGGCGGGCGTCGGCGAAGGGCTCGATCACGATGCGGGCATCGCTATCCCCTCCTGCGGCCCAGCCGGCAACGTAGAGCGTGCCGTCATCTCCCACCACGGGTGTCATGCACACGGCGCGGGAGAGGCCGCGTACGGTCCACAGCTCGCGGCCCGTGGCCAGGTCGTAGCCTACCACGCGCAGCGTGGCGGCCACCACGACCTGAGGCGCCTGCGGCGTCTGCCAGATCAGCGGAGAGCAGTAGTTGCGCGGGAACTCGCTGCGATCGGTCTGCCACACCGTCTCGCCGGTGTGCTTGTTCGCCGCCAGCAGGAAAGAACCTGTATCGTGATCTTGCACCAGCAGAACGAGGTCGCCCACGATCACCGGCGACGTGCCTGCGCCAAAGTCGTTGTTGAAGGGGCCCATCTTGCGGTGCCATAGGAGTCGGCCTTGCCGGTCGTAGCACAGCAATCCGCTCGAGCCGAACATGGAGACCACACGATCGCCGTCGGTCGCTGGTGTGGGCTGCGCGTGGCTGCCAATGGCATGGATGGCTTCCAGTTTTTCGTAAGGGGCCTCAGCCTGCCAAACGACTTGTCCGTCAGCACGGTTGAGGGCGAGCGTGAGCAGCTTCTCGCCCTGCACGGCCGTGAGATAGATGCGGTCTCCCAGCACAATGGGAGAGGAATGGCCCGGAGGCAGCTTCACCTTCCAGAGGACGTTGGCGTTGGGGCCAATCTGATCGGGCAGCGGAGCCTCGACATCCGGCCGTGCCCGGCCGCCCGGGCCTCGGAACTGCGGCCAGGTCCCCTGTGCCCGGCACATGGCGTGGCCGGCAAGGCAGCAGACCAACATGGGCAGGAAGAGTTGCAACCACCTTGGTCCCGGCCTGGCCGCACACGCGGCTTCTGACCAACGTTCATCCGATCCCGCCTCTTGCTTACCCTGGCGTGCGTTCCAGGCAAGGCGTAATGGATGTTGCTGAGACGGGCAGGAGCGTCTGGCTGCCGCACGTTGGGTTAGCGAAGCTGGCATAGATTTCTCACTGGAGTAGGGACGGGCCCACTGAGGGGGATGGAGGGTAGGCAATGGTAGGCGGCCCCGCGGCAGCTTTCGGGCCGGGGGCCACACTAGCCTAGCGTCACGGGAGCCGATGGGCAAAGAGGCTGCCGTCCCCAGCCAGATCCGGCGGTTCGGGGGAATCGGCTGCGGCAGCGGGAAGCGGCCGATTCCTGACCGATGCCGGGATGAGCCCGCTAACTGCCGCACCACTGCCCGCTCCAGCGGCCTGCGCTCCAGCCCACAGGCCACCCCCCGCTGAGCCCCGTTCCCTCTGGCGTGCGATTCATTTAGAATAAAGCACGTGGCGCGGCAGCAGCGTGGAGGTGGCCAGTGGCATGGCGAAGCTCCTGGCCAGGGCGATGTTGCTGTTGTGCAGTGGCGGCCCCACGCACAGTTGCCGCGTGTGCACCGTTGTCTGTCCGACCCATCACTGCCGTGCGGAGGTGCCTGTTCTGAAACGTCGTGCCTTTGAGCTAGGAGGGCTATCCGTATTCATGGCCGTGTTGCTGCGGATGACCATCGGCTGGCACTTCCTGTACGCCGGCTTGTGGAAGCTACAGCACCCGGACTTTTCTTCTGGCGGGTTTCTGCGGCAGGCGAAGGGCCCGCTGGCAGGGTACTTTTTGCGCCTGGTTCCCGATGTGGACGGCCGGCAGCGGCTCAATCCGGTCGATCCCGATGACACGGCGGAACCCAACCCCGTGTGGGCTGCGCTGAAGGCGTATCACGACCGATTCGTCGAGCACTACCAGCTTGACGAGCAGCAGCGGGCGCGGGCCCAACAGCGGCTGCAAGAGGCGCAGGCCCGGCTGAAGGAGTTTCTGGCCCGCGAACAGGAGGCAATACTGGACTACTTCAAGCAACTGGACCAACTGGCGGAAGATCGCCAGCGGCCTGGTGCGGGGAGCATTCCTTACTTGCAAAAGCGGCTGTGGGAGAAGCAGCAGGAGCTGCAATCCCTGGCGCGGCCCTGGCTGGACACGCTGGACCACATCCAGGCGGAACTGCGACGCGACCTGGACGTGCTGCTGAATGATCGGCAGCGTGCGCGGGGCGGCGTGCCCGAGCCGCTCGATCAGGCCCAGTTGGTCGATCGGTTGGTAATCTATAGCAACATCGCCATCGGCGGCTGTCTGCTGTTAGGGCTGTTCACCCGGCTGGCCAGCTTTGGCGGCGGTTTGTTCTTGCTGCTGGTGGTGCTGGCCCAGCCGGACTGGCCTGGGGTCTATCCGCCGCCGCATCCTTCGGTAGGCCGCTCGCTGGTGGTCACCAAGGAATTTGTGGAGATGATGGCCCTGTTCTTCTTGGCGACCATTCCCGTAGGCCGCTGGGGAGGGCTCGACTTTCTGATCCATCACATGTTTGTCCGCCCGGTAACGGGAGGGAGAGGCACGTCATGAACCTAAGTCCCGAGGAACGTCAGGTGGGCAAGACCAACTTCCATGCCGCCATTGGCAGCGAGCTGACGCGGCGTGAGTTTTTGCAAGGCAGCTTGGCGGCGGTGGGAGCCGGTGGGCTGGGGTTGGGAGCCTTTTACTTCGGTTACACCCGCCTGGGCGGGGATCCCGTCCGGGTGGCGATCATCGGCACGGGAGACGAGGGGAGCGTGCTGATCGGCGCCCACACGCCTGAGTATCTGAACGTGGTGGCAATCTGCGACATTCGGCCTTACAACATCCACCGTGCCTTTCATGGCGATGTGATGGCACCCGCCGTCCGGCCGGGCCTGATGGCCAAGTATGGCTGGAAAACGCGGGATGAGGCGGAGAAGCACGTCCGCGTGTACCGGGACGTGCAGGATGTACTGCGCGACCCGGCGGTGGAGGCCGTGATCATTGCCCTGCCGCTGCACCTGCATGACACGGTGGCCATCGAGGCCATGCGGCGGGGGAAGCACGTGCTGACGGAAAAGTTGATGGGCTATTCCGTGGCCCAGTGCAAGAGCATGGCCCGCGTGTCGCGCAAGACGCGTTGCTTGCTGGCCACGGGGCACCAGCGGCATTACAGCATTCTGTATGCCAATGCGGTGGAGACCATCAAGGCGGGCCTGATCGGCGACGTGCATCACATTCGCGCTCAATGGCATCGTACGGCGGATACCTGGTATTACCCGTTGCCCGACGAGAAACTGCTGGCCGAGCTGGAGAGCTTTCGCACCAAGTTCGCGGCGGAAAAGGATCCTGCTCGCAAGGAGAAGCTGGCACAGAAGATCGCGGATCTGGAGCAGCGCTACCTGGACAAGGATGTGGATGCCGCGGCCTATGGCTACCAGGAAAAGCGGCTGGCCGAAGACGTAGTTTTCCCGCCGATCTGCGAGCTGATCCGCTGGCGGTTGTGGCACCGCACCGGCGGCGGGCTGATGGCCGAACTGGGCAGCCATCAGCTCGACGCAGCGGGAATCTTCTGCACGGCGGCCCGCGCTATCGGAGGAGGGACGCAACTCCAAAAGGCCTTGCCGCTGTCGGTGATGGGCGTGGGCGGCCGGCACCTGTATCCGCTCGACCGCGAGGTTGATGACCACGTCTACTGCATGTTTGAGTTCCCCGGCCGCGGCTACGAGGAGGATCCGAACAAGAAGATCGTCGTTACTTACTCCTCGATCAATGGCAACGGCTTCGGCGGCTATGGCGAGGTCGTGCTCGGCACCAAGGGCACGTTGATTCTGGAGCGCGAACAGGAGGTCCTGCTATTCAAAGATTCGGACACGCGCAGCACCATCAGCGTGAACCGCAGCCGGCAGGGCGGCCCCGTGCTGGAGACGGCGGAGAGCGGTGCCCCCCAGGCCGCCGCACTGGGCCAGCAGGCCCTCGAGGCAGCCGCCGTCAGCCGCGGCTATACCGAGGAGATGGAGCATTTCGCCTGGTGCATCCGCAACTTCGACTATGAGGTGAACCAGCCCCGCTGCCACCCCGAAGTGGCGCTGGCCGATGCCGTCATTGCCCTCACCTCCAACATCGCCATGCGCAGCGGCAAGCAAATCGCGTTCGATCCCGACTGGTTCAAGATCGAAAGCGATGCCACGCCCGAAGGCACCCCCCCCTCCGAAGAGGTCTGACCCATGGAAAAGTGGCCGATTGGCGTGTTCGCCAGCATCGACGCCGGTCTCGGCGTGAAACTGGAAGTCGCCCACGAGCTGGGCGTGCCCACCATCCAACTCCACGCCCCAGCCCCTGCCACGCGCACCCCCCAGAATGCCGAGGCGTTTCTCAAGCGGCTCAAGGAATACGGCATGACGCTCACCGCCGTGTTCGGCGGCTTCGAGGGAGAAAGCTATGCCGACATCCCCACCGTGGCTCGTACCGTGGGACTCGTACCGCCCGCCACACGCGATGCCCGCGCGCGAGAGATGAAAGAAATCGCAGATTTCGCCAAGTTGCTCGGCTGTAGCGTGGTGGCCCTGCACGTCGGCTTTGTACCGCATGACAAGCACGACCCCCTCTATCTCCAGGTCGTCACGGTCACGCAGCAGATCTGCGATCATTGCCAGCGCAACGGGCAGTCGCTCCACCTGGAGACGGGCCAGGAGCCGGCCGACACGCTGCTGGGTTTCATTCACGACGTGGGCCGCCCCAATTTGTTCATCAACTTCGATCCGGCCAACATGATCCTGTACGGCTCCGGGGAACCGATCGCGGCCTTGCGCAAGGTGGGCCGCTTTGTGCGCAGCGTCCACTGCAAGGACGCCAAGTGGGCTGCCCGCCCGGGCGAGGAGTGGGGTGTGGAGGTGCCCTTGGGCGAAGGGGATGTGGGAATGGAGAACTACCTGCGCACGCTCCATGAGATCGGCTATGTCGGACCGCTGACCATCGAGCGTGAGATACCGCAGGAGCCCGAGCGGCAAAAGGCAGAGATCGCCCACGCCGTCCGATTGCTCACGGAATTGAAGGCCCGCATCGGCTGACCCATCCCATGCCACGCATGTCGCTTACTGTACCGCACAGCCTGTCTCAGGAAGTGGCCGCCCAGCGGATGCTCACCTTCATCCAGCGCATGCGCGAAAAACATCCCGATAGAGTACGCGACCTCGAAGAAAGCTGGAACGGCGATTCCCTCACCTTCGCCTTCAGTACCTTCGGCTTCAAAATCCGGGGCACGCTGGCCGTTCAGCCGCAACAGGTGCAGCTCGATACCGAACTGCCCCTGGCAGCCATGATGTTTCGCGGCCGCCTGGAACAAGAATTTCGAGAGACGCTTACCCGCGTGCTCTCTGCCGACCGGCCTCCCCCCGCCCCGGCACAGCAAGCCTGACATGGACCCTGCGCGCGCCTCCCGCCGCTGTGTACACAAGCCTCAACCTCGCCCGCAACCCCCGCTGTAAGCCCTGGCTATGAACGCCGCACGCAGCCGCATCCTGATCGCCGACGATAACCCCACCAACGTGGAGTTGATGGAGGTCTACCTCGCCGACCTGGATTGCGAACTGGCGGTGGCCGTCGACGGCAACGATACGCTGGCCAAGGTCGCCAGCTTCCAGCCCGACGTGATCCTGCTCGACGTGATGATGCCCAAACTCAGCGGGTTCGAAGTCTGCCAGAAACTCAAGAGCGACCCTGCCACCCGCAACATCATGATCCTGATGGTCACGGCGCTCAACGAGCTGGGAGACATCGAGCGGGCGGTCAAGGCCGGTACCGATGACTTTCTCAGCAAGCCGGTCAACAAGATCGAGTTGACCAAGCGCGTCGAGAACATGCTCAAGCTGCGGCACATTACCGACGAGGTCGAGCGGCTCCGCCGCTACATTCAGGGCATGGAAGATGGAGATGGGCCGCAGGTGTGACGGGCCCCATTCCGTTGCCGCTTGAGCCGAGCGCCCCGCGGGCCTGCTTTTTCAAGCCCCCTGCCAAGTCCGGCTGACCGCGCAGGGCCACGCCGCACACGCAGCCGCCGCATGGGGACGCGCCGGATAGTACCTCGCAGAGGGGCAATCATCGCGCAGGTAGATTGGTGCGGCCCCAAGCTGGGGCGCCGATTGCGAGCGTTTCGGCCCGAACGCGGCAGTCTAGTCCCACCACCACCGATCGTGGGGCAGTTGCTCGGGCGCGGCACGCAGGCGTTCGCTGTTCAGCCGGCCGGTTCCCTCGATCTGGATGGACTCGGGTGCCACCAGCGAGCGGGTATCCACCTGAACACCGCCGCTCACGGCAGCCACAATGCGGGTGCGGCCCACGATCTTGTAGTTCATCACCGTATCGACCGCCTGCGGCAGCGGGCCTTGCGCGGTGGGCAGTTCGTCGGCGTTCAGAAAGCTGGTCAACTCCCAGCCCACCTGTCCGGGCAGGTCGCGGGTTCGGATCAATGAGGCTGCCAGTGCCAGGTCGAACAGATTCTGCAGCTCGGCATAGATCGGGTACTTGGCGGCCAGCGAGGCGAAGTGCTTGGTGAAGCGGCGTGCAAACTCCTGATTCAGCACATCCGACTCGCCCGTGTGCACACGTTGGCCCGTTGCCGTGAGCAGTTCGTTCTCGCTGAGCAGCTTCACGCCCTGGCCGCGCAGTTCGTAGGCATCCTGATTACGGCTGGCGACGATGGCATCGTAATTGAGCGTAAACCACCACCGCAGCACGCTCATGGGGGAGGCCGTCCGCTCAGCGGCCACAAGTTCCAGGTAGCTGGGTACTTCCAGCACGCTTGGCTCCAGGCCGAGGCCTACCAGCTTCATGCGGTAATCGGCCTCAAGGAGAATCTGGGCCACACGCGTGCGCGGGTCGATGCCAAAGACTACGGCCTTCTGCAAGCCGACGCGCCGGCGGATCTCTTCTAGCCACGCATCGCGTTGAGCGGGCTTGAGCGGCCTGGCGGTGGTTTGCTTGATGTACTGCTGCGCGGCAGCCAGCCCCTGCTGAGTGGGTTCCAGAGTACAGCCAAATACCGACCCCTGCCCTTGATACGCATGTCGCAGCAGGACCAGCAGATCGTCGAGCCGCAGCACCGGCCGGCGCGATTGCGGATCGAGCAACCGCCCTTCCTGGTCCTCGGCCCAATCGCCAGCCGGCCCGGCCAGCACTACATCCCCCGTTTCGGGATAAACCAGCACGTACTGAATCTTGTTCAGGCCGGCCAGCACCAGCATTTCCTGATCCAGCGGCTGGCCAAGCGCCAGACGTACCTGGATGGCCCGCTCCAGCCGGGGCAAGGAGACCTTCCGCAGAGGGGAAGGGATACGGGCTTGGCGGTTGCTGCCAATGGCTGCTGCTGCCGCACGGACGCGAGCGAGTCCGCCATCGGAGTCCGCCGCGGTGCGCTGAAGCACCCCGTCAGCATCGACATACACGCCACCGGGAAACTCGCGGATCGCGCCGGTGCCGCCGTCATCTGTCCATCCTGGCTCTTTGGTAATCGTCTCCTTGATCAGCTCGATCAGCGACTCGAAATCCGGCTGCACGCCACCTCCCTGGCCGCCCAGCGGTTGCTCCCGCGTCTCTCCCAGGGCCGCAGCACGGGCGCTGCCGCCGTCGATCATCGACGCCGTGGCCGCCGCGGCCCGCCGTGCCCCGGCGCGTGCCTGGGC
>JAIMBC010000231.1 GCA_023511675.1 Pirellulales bacterium | reverse complement strand
GCCGCCAGAGGCGCCGGCCCGGCAGCGGTGGGCAAGTGTCCCGGCGCCAGCGGCAACACGACCGTCGGCTGGCGTGCTGCCGGCAGCGACCCACCCACCCCGCCAAGCTGTGGCAACACCCGGCCGGCCACCTGCCACTCCGGCCAGTCCTCGCGCCATACAAGGCTCTCCGGCGGCACTCTATTCTGTTGGATCCACGCTGCCAGCTCGCTACCCGAGGCGGGGCCGTACTGGCTGGTTGATCCCGGCGGCACCACATACCAGCGAAGCTGCGGCGCCGTGGCAATGGGGTCGGCCGCGGGGCCGGCTGCCGGAGGAACGGCGGCCGGCGATGGGACTGCGCTCGCCGTGCCCGGAGAGATCGCGGCCGTGCCGGCTGCCGGGACCGCCTCTTGCGCCTGCCGCATGCCCGCAGCCGCGCCCTCAGGCGGCGTGGCCTGCGTTCGCGAGGCCGTTTGGCCGCCGGCGGCAACAGACGCTTCTTCCCCCCTCGACGCAGCCGCATCGCTCGCTGCAAGATGGAACGAACCGGGAGGTCCAGCGGCCGCATCGCTCGAACGGGCCGGCATGGCCGCCGCGCTTGGGGCGGGCGCAGAAGCATCCGCCCCCTGACGCTGCGTGGAAACGGCGGGGATCTCGATCTTCCCCTTGCAATACGGGCAGATGCCCCGTTTGCCCGCCTGTTCCTCTTTGACGTTCAACGCGCGATCGCACGCTGGGCAGTTAAACCGGATGCCCATCAGCGACGAAACCTCACTCCACACTTGCCACAACGGCAGCCGCCGCACGCAGTTGGTGGAACCGGCAACGGCCGTGCATTCAGATTATAGCTTGCCAGCCGGCGCCGGGCACGCAGATGCGGTGGTGTGTCCGGCGGCTCAGAGCACACAGCACCTAGCGGCCGGCTGCTTGCGTAGCGATGGTTCGCCCCCCAGCGGCTAGCCTTCTTCTGGAAACGGATGGAAGGGCAGCGTGTGTGCGGGCACCATCTCCATCCGTTGCGGATCCCACGCCATCATGGTGCCGCTGCGCCATGATTCGTTGGCCATGTTGACGGCCACCACCCCTGCCAGTCCTAGATCGACAGGGCAATTGAGCGGCTCGCCGTTGCGGATGTGGTTGTGCAAGTTGGTGTGGTGGAGGTGGATGTCTTCCCCCCCTTTTTTCTCGTGTGTGGCCAGTACCTTGCCGTCCTTGTCGCGGGCTACCCAGCCCGTAGGGGTGAAGTACAGCGTGGCCCGGTAGCCGCGAATCAGGTGATCGATGCCCACGCGATTGCTCATGGTGCCCAGCACGTACACGGTCATGCCGCGGGGGTATTCGCAGATCATCTCGAAATTGTCGGGCAGGTCGCGGCCGTCGGGCCATTGCCAGATGCCGCCCATGCCGACCACACGGCGCGGGAACATGAGCTGGCAGGCCCGAATGATGCGTGTGATGCGGTGGATGAACAGGTCGGTGCAGATGCCGCCGGAATAGGCCGAGTAGTTGCGCCACTCGAAGTAATGGTGCGGATTCCAGGGAATGCTGGGGGCCTTTCCCAGCCAGGCTTGCCAGTCGAGGTCGGGGGGCTGGGGCGTGCTGTCGGTGATTTCGGGCAGGCGCCACGGCCCCTGGGAATCATAACGGCGGACATACTCGATCTGCGCCTGCACCACGCGGCCCAGCAGTCCCTCGGCGATGGCCTGGGCGGCGGAGCTGTAACTGTCGTCAGACATGCCCTGCACGCCGACCTGGACGGCCAGGCGCGTCTCGCGCTGCTTGCGGGCCACGGCCAGGCCCTCGGAGATGGTGTGCGTCATGGGCTTTTCGACGTACACGGCCTTGCCGGCATCGAGCGCATCGAGCGTCATCTGGGCATGCCAGTGCTCGGGAGTGGCGATGGTGACGTAGTCGATCTCCGCAAGTTCGAGCAAACGGCGATAATCGACAAACGCATGCGGCGCGCCCACGCGTGCGGCGCCCTGCTCGGCGCGAGACTTCCAGCAGTCGGCGACGGCCACCGCCTCGACGTTGTCCGGTTCTTTCAGGGCGTTGATCGCCTCGAGGTGGGCGCTGCCCATCCCCCCCACGCCGATGAAGCCGATGCGGATGCGGTCGTTAGCGCCCAGCACGCGCGCGTAGGAACGTGCGTGCAAGGCCGTGGCCGCGGCTGCTCCGCCGGCCAGGAACAGCCGCCGGGAGACGCCGCACTCGACGGCCGCTGGCCGATGGGGTGCCTGGCCCGCTGGGGGTGTGTTGGGTTGAGGCATGGCAGCTAATTGCGGTTCTTGCATGGGGCGAGGGTGACTTGGGGTGGGCGGGGCGGAGCAGGCGGGAACCGGCGGTGCACATCACCACCAGAAGTCTACACAATAACCGGAGCCGTACACCAGAACCAGGTGCGCCTGTGCCTCCTTTCCGCGGGGGCGGGCATCCTGGCCGCCGGCGGAGTTGCAGGCGGGTTGCCCAAGCTCCCGGAGACGGCACGAGAGAAGCGAGGCGGAGCCTCGCAGACGGCATGTTCCCAGGCAGGAGCCGGGGAGTGCGAGGAACACCAGGAAATGAGGCGGTCAGGACGCCTGCCCCCCATACGGGGGAGATGCGCGACGGACAGCGGTATTCGGTTACACCAAAGAACGTCGTGCTGGGGGGCTAGCCGCCGGGAGGAAAGATGCTCTTGGGCAAAGCCGCCAGGCCGCGCAGCGCCACGTGGGTGATGGCCGTCCAGGGCACCACGGTGACGCTGTGCGTGCCGCCTGCCTCGCGCAGACCAAACACGGCATGTTCGCCGCCCGAGAGATGCGCGGCAAACCGGTCCGGCATCACCACCTTGCCCTCGCGCAGGTGTACTTCCACCAGCCCCCCCTGTTCCTTGCAGGCCCACAGGAGGCGGAACAGCTCGGGCAATGAATCGGCCGCTGTCTTCATGGCAGGGGCTTTCTTCGAGCCTGAGCCGGTCAATATCTCCAACAGCCCCTTGCTGCCGCGCGGGGAACTGTCGACCTGGATCTGAATGCCGCTGGGTGGCTCCTCGCTGGGTCCGGGATCTTCCTCCTGCACGTCATCAGGACTGGGAACGAGGAACTTGATGCCACACTGGGGGCACTGGCCGGGCTGTCCCACGAGGCTGGCGGGGCCGTGTAGCCGATGGCCATTGGGGCAGAGGAAGACAATGTGCGAGTCGTCCGCCTCGGGCGTTTCGTCTGCCAGGAAGGCCTCGGGTTCGGCCACGGTGCCCATCTCGGCGGAGGCCACCGTTTCGCCGCTTGCGGGGGGTCGTGCCGGCGGCGCGCGACCTTCGCTGGGAGGAGGACGTACCGCCTTGGCAGTCTGGGCCGCGGAGGCGCCTAGCGGATGCACGGGAGCGTGGCCCCCGGCGTCTGCGCCCTCTTCTGGCTCCGGGATGGGCACGCGAAAGGTGGCGCCGCACTTGGGGCATTTACCCGGTTTGCCGGCCAATTCCGGCGGGCTTGTCAGCTTGTGCCCTGCTGGGCAGAGAAACGTGATCACCATGGCACAGCGAGGCCCAGGGACCGCCGGCGTTACAGACCTGCGGCACGACCGCCGCCAGCAGTTACACTATCCTATGCTGCGCCACACAACCTGAGAAGTAGAAGTCTATGCCCATTCTGGTCACCTGTTCCGGCTGCAAGACCCAATTCCGCGTCAGCGACAAGTTTGCGGGCAAACAGGGTCCCTGCCCCAAGTGCAAGACCGTGATCCTGGTTCCCTCGATTGAGCAGGCCAAGGCGGCCGAGGTAGTCATCCACGAGCCGGAGGCCGTAGCTGCCAAGAGCGGTACAGCCATCCCCAAGCCTATCGTCCGCAAGGCCGTGCGCATTCATCCGCTGGCGGTGGCGATGTGGGTGGCGGTGTTTGGGGCGGCGGCCGCGGCCGCCTCGCTGGGGGCAGAGACCTGGCAGGCCATGCCGGGGTTGCGCGTGCTAGGGCTGCTGGCAGTGGCCTTTCCCTGCGGCCGGTTGGGCTATGCGATCCTCCGCAACGAGGAGCTGGAGCCTTACCAGGGACGCGAGCTGTGGATCCGCATCGCCATCGCCTCGGCTGTGTACACGTTGCTGTGGATCGCGTTCTACTATGTGCCCAGAGAGTTCACCGAGACGGCCTTTGGATTGCTGGTCACCTGGACGCCTTTTTTCGCGGTCGGAGGACTGGCGGGGCTGGCTTGCTTCGACCTCGAGTACTTTAATGGCGTGCTGCATTACGCGCTGTACGTACTGGTAACCCTGGGACTCGGCTGGCTGGCAGGCCTGACCATGCCCTGGGCCACTTTGCAGTTCTGACAAGGCTCGCCTTGGGCCGAGCCGCCTCACGGTTCGATTGGTATCAACAGGACTACCATCATGACGCACAAGCTGCTGCACCTGACGTTTTGTACGGCCCTGGCTACGGCTGCCCTGTTTGCTACCGGGCTCGCGCTTGCCGAACAGCCGGAATCTCTCTGGGTCTATGTGGGCACCTACACCGGCGGAGAAAGCAAGGGTATTTATCTCTGCCGGCTGGATTTGGCCACGGGGCGGCTGACCGGGCCTGAGCTGGCAGCGGAGGTGGCCAGCCCGTCGTTTCTGGCGCTGCACCCCACGGGCAAGTTTCTGTATGCCGTGGGCGAGACCGGTGCGGGCAGCGTCGCGGGTGCAGTGCATGCCTTTGCCATCGAGAGCGAGGCAGGCCAGCTTTCGCACCTGAACACGCAGCCTTCTGGCGGAGCCGGACCCTGCCATCTGGTGGTGGATGCGGCCGGACGGAACGTGCTGGTGGCGAACTACGGGGGGGGCAGCGTGGCCGTGCTGCCGATTGGCGACGATGGCCGGCTCGCCGAGCCTTCCTGCGTTGTCCAGCACGAGGGCTCCAGCGTCAATCCCCAGCGGCAAGAAGCGCCCCATGCGCACTCCATCAACCTGGACCCTGCCAATCGCTTCGCCTTTGCGGCGGACCTCGGACTGGATCAGGTGCTGGTCTACCGCTTCGACGCACACGCCGGCACGCTGGTGCCCAACGATCCCGCCTTTGCCAAGGTGGCGCCGGGGGCTGGACCGCGCCACTTCGCGTTCCACCCTGCCGGCACCTGGGCGTATGTGATCAACGAGCTGGCCAATACGGTCACGGCCTTCAGTTACGATGCTCAGCACGGCGTATTGAAAGAGATCCAGACCATCTCCACGCTGCCGGCAGATTTCAAGGAGCCCTCGTACACGGCTGAAGTGGTTGTGCATCCCTCCGGCAAGTTCTTGTACGGCTCCAACCGCGGGCACGACAGCCTGGCCATCTTCAGCATCGACGGACACAGCGGCAAGCTGAAGCTCGTGGGCCACGAGCCGACAGGTGGCAAGACCCCCCGCAACTTTGCGGCCGAGCCGACAGGCAAGTACGTGCTGACTGCCAATCAGGCTTCAGACAGCGTGTTTGTCTTCGAGGTGGACATGCACACGGGCAAGCTTAAACGCGTGGGCGAGGGGCTGAAGGTTCCCACGCCCGTCTGCCTGCGGTTCCTGGCGCCCAAGCGGTAGCGGCTGCGGCCTTGCGGCTCCAGCGGAGAAGCGTGCGCGGCCATGTAGCCCAGCCCAGACGATTGGGACCGCTCAGCCCGTTTCACTGGAGATGGTACGGCTGCTCGCGCGGTGGCGGGGCCGCCCGTCGGCCGCAGGGGCGACTGTTGTCCTGGCTCGGCTGATCCGCACGATGGCGGACCGCGCTGCTGCGGCAGGGACAGCTAGCGGCGTCTCGGCCTGGGGGCTGGGTACCGCGCGGCGTTCGATCAGTCGGGTGCGTTGTCCGGCAGCAGCGCACTGATGGTGATGGCGCGGAACACGTCCTCCAGCGCGTCGAACTCGCGGTCCTCGGCCTGGTAGTAAATCAGGTAGGTCCCCCGCGGGTCGCGGAAGCTGCGGAACACCGCCGTGCTAGTCAGGTCGAAGTGGAAAAAGTTGAGGTTGCAGCCTACAAGCTGCCGGCCCTGAAGGGTCTCGGTGGCCGACTCGCTGTCGAGATGCTGGTACTCCTGCCGCATGCGGCTGATCGCGGCTCCAATCAGATCGGCCGGCGGAGTTCCCACCGGGTAGCGGGTGATCGACCAAAACGCGCCTCCGGGGCTGTGCACCGTAACGCTGCGTGGTTCAGAATGAGATTCTTCCAGCTCCCAGCCCTCGGGATAGGCAAAGTGCAGTCCCTGATTGCGATAGACGGCAGTCATGTACAGGTCACCCTTACCAAGGCACATTAGACCGAAAGCGGGTTGTAACGACAACCGGACCGCGGGCCGCGCGGCGCCGTACCAGCCGCGGGCACCGGCAAGGGTGCGGCTCCAGCCGAGCGCATGGCGGCTGACCGGAAAGATCGCACCGATCAGGCCGATCCGCCTGATCCGTTGCATCGGACCCATTCGCCGGACCCGACTGCCGCAGTGCTTGCAGCCTTTGGCGGGCCTTGCCCCAAGTCTTGTCAGCCCTTGAGACAGGCAGCTACCATGTGAGGGTGCACACGCAGCAACGTACGTGCTGCGCATGGATTCCGTCTGGTACGCGAACAGAACCGGGACTTGCCAGCCATGCCGAGCGACTTTCTTCGCAAGCCCTTGGCCCGCCTGTGCATGTTTGCCGCCTGCCTGGCCCTGGGCTGGTGCGGCGCCGTTCGTGCCACGGCCGACGAGGAGGCGCTATCTCAACCCATGCCGACACGGCACGCCGGCGAAACGCCTGTCTCGCAGGCCGACGCGCCGCAGGGGCCGTCCACGTCCACGGAGGCCGCCGCCGAGGTGGACCTGCGCCTGGCTAGGCTGGACCGCTCTCCGGTGGACCTGGTGTTGACGCCCGACCAACAGCGCCTGATCACGGCCAATCAGACCTCCCATACGCTCTCGCTGGTGGAGCTGGAAAGCGGCCAGGTGCTGCAAGAGGTGTCCTGCGGCGCGCGGCCTGCCGGCCTGGCACTGAGCGTCGATGGCACGATCTTGCTGGCCACGGCACAGCATGCAGGAGAGCTGTATCGCTACCGGCTTCGTGCAGACCGGCTGGAGCCTGCCGGCCGGTTGCACGTGGGCGGCGAGCCGGTGGGAGTGGTGATGGACCAGCACGCGGCGTGGGCCTATGTGGCGCTGGAGGCAGAGGCGGCGGTGGCCGTGCTCGACCTGGCCGCATGGCAGGTCGTCGAGCGCATACCGGCTGGCCGCTGGCCCCGCTACCTGGCCCTTACTCCAGACGGTTCGCGTCTGGCCGTGGGGGCGAGCGGCGACCAGGCCATCTCGGTGATCGACGTAGCTTCGCGGCAGTTGCTGTATCAAGAGAAATGCGGCGCGCTGAACATTGGGCACTTGCAATGTTCGGCAGACGGCACGTTCGTCTATTTTCCCTGGATGATCTATCGGCAGAATCCGATCTATCCGGGCAATATTCAGGCGGGCTGGGTGCTGGCAAGCCGTATTGCGCGCGTGCGGATGGACGGGCCGGCGCGGCGGCAGGCAATCTCTCTGGATCCGCGCGGCCGTGCGGTGGCGGATCCGTTCGGCCTGGTCCTGACCAGCGATCAGCAGTACATCGTAGCCACGGCCTCCGGCACGCAGGAGCTGCTGGTCTATCGCATGGCGGAGCTGGTGTTTCAAGACCACGGCGGGCCGGGGGACCACATCGATCCGCGCCTGTTGGTCAGCGAGGAGCGGTTTGCCCGCATTCCCCTGGGCGGCAGGCCGATGGCCGTGCGGCTCTCTGCAGACGATCGCACGGCCTACGTGGCCAACTATCTGGAGAATGCCGTGCAGGTGGTGGATCTGGTCAGCCGGCGGCTGGTGCGTAGCATTGCCCTGGGCGCCGCGGAGCAGCCCAGCCTGGCGCGTCGCGGCGCGGCCATTTTCTACGATGGCCGCCGCAGCCTGGACCAGTGGTATAGCTGCCACTCCTGCC
This sequence comes from Pirellulales bacterium, assembly GCA_023511675.1. Taxonomy (GTDB): domain Bacteria; phylum Planctomycetota; class Planctomycetia; order Pirellulales; family JAIMBC01; genus JAIMBC01. The sequence continues at coordinate 1,780 of JAIMBC010000231.1, read as the reverse complement.
ATTACGAGGGCGGGACGAATGCCACGGTGATGGACACGATGAACGATGGCAGCGTCCGCACCTTCAAGACGGTGCTGCCTCTCTATCACCTGCGCGACACCCCCCCCTGGACATGGCACGGCTGGCAGACCGATCTGCGGGCTGCCATGCGCAAGTCGCTCACCGAGACGATGCTCGGCCCCCCGCCCACGGACGAAGATGTGACGGCCCTGCTGGCATTTCTGGAAACCTTGGAACTTGCCCCGCGCGATGTGCCGGATGCCGATGCGGTACGCCGCGGCGCGGCGCTGTTCGCATCCGACCGTGCTGCGTGCGCCACCTGCCACAGCGGCGAGCGGTTCACGGACGGCCAGATTCACGATGTGGGCACCGGCGGCCCCAACGACGTTTATCAGGGCTACAATACGCCGTCGCTCTTGGGTGTGGGCAAGCGCGTGCGCCTGCTCCACGACGGGCGAGCCCGCAGCCTCGAACAACTGCTCACCGGTGCGCATAGCCCGGAAAAGGTCTCTGGCCAGCCCCCCCTTACCGCGGAGGAACTTGCCGACCTGGTGGCCTACCTTCGCAGCCTCTAGCCTAGCGCGGCAGGCCGTGCGAACGCTGCGTCTGGTTCTGCGAGAAACCGCCCATGCGGTTGCCTACGCGCCCGCGCAATCCCTGCCAGAACCTTTGCTGAAGGCTGGCCAGGGCGCCGGCCGGGTTTGCAGATCCTCGCGGCCTGATCAGAGCGGCGGTAGAAACGTTCACGGATTCTAGGAGCCATCTCATGTTGTCTATCTCGCTTCCCCTGCCGGCCCGCTGCGTTCACGCGCTGTTCGTACTGCAAATCACAGCGCTGGGATTGCTGCTGGGCGGTTGTAGCCGTTCGCAACACGGCCCGGACGCCGACGTTCGACGGCCTGATGGGGCCGGAGACGGGGCGGACTCGGCGGTGGCCCTGCACGTGCTGGATTTCGAAGGCATCCAGCGGCTGATCGCGGAGCAACGAGGCAAGGTGGTTGTGCTGGATTGCTGGAGCACTTCCTGTGAACCATGCATGAAGGAGTTTCCCGGCCTGGTGGCGCTGCATCGCAAGTTCGGCCCCCAGCGCGTGGCCTGCATCTCGCTCAGCTTCGACTACGAGGGTCTGGGAAAGCCGGAAGACGTGCAGCCGGCCGTGCTGGACTTCTTGCGCCGCCAGCAGGCCACGTTCACCAATGTGCTTTGTAGCGAAGAGTCCGACCTGCTGTACGAACGCCTCAAGCTCAGTTCGATCCCGGCCGTGTTCGTCTACGATCAGCAGGGCACGCTCGTGAAACGGTTCACGGCCTCCGATCCGTCACAGCCCGCCTTCACCTACGAAGATGTGGAGCAGCTCGTAACGCAGCTCCTCAACGGCTGATCTGTGCCCGCCGGCTCGGCCGTTACAGGCAGGTCGATCCATCCTCAGCCTGGGGCAAATACGGCTGCTAAATGGGCACCGAATTTGCTCCAACGGTGTGCTGGGCGTCCTCCCCATCGGCCACCAGGGCCTGCGAGAGGAATTTGCCCCTGGCGAGTGCGATCGCCACCCAAAAGTGTGTCAGGAAGGCGCGCGAGCACTGCGGCGAGGCCGGAGTCTCCCTGCATGCCGGCCGCGCGACAAGATTTCAATGTGCGCCGCCGCCGTTTCCTACCCCTGCCCGGACTGCCCATTGAAGAGAGATGTGCGATGCAAGCCCCCACATGCCAACTTGAACCCCTGCCGCCGGATACGGCGGAATTGCTGGAGTTCTTGGGGAATCCGCACAGCTACCCCCAC
>JAIMBC010000230.1 GCA_023511675.1 Pirellulales bacterium | reverse complement strand
GCGATGCCGGCCAACGCCTCGCGATTGTTGGGGGCGGCCAGCAGCACCTGCTCCGCCTGCGCTAGCTGCGCCGGCTCGCTACCGGCATTGTTGAGGTACACCTGCGCGTTGGAGTGGGTGGCGGCGTCCTCCGGCAACAGTTCCGCCAAGAGCGCCGTGCCGCGTGCGGCCTGCTCTGGTACCCGCAAATAGGCGTGCGCCAGCAGGCTGCGCAGTCCGAGGCATTCAGGAGACTGCGGATAGCGTGCCAGATACTCGGCCACCAGCGGCTCCATCTCCTCGGGCCTGGCGGCCGCCGAGTGGAGGGCGCCAATCAGCATGCGGTGGGCATACTCGCTATCGAGTGCCGCACGCGCCTGCCGCCAGCTCGCGGCGGCATTGGTGTGCTGGCCCAGCGAAGCATGATTGCTGGCAATCGTCTGGTGCAGATACGCCAGATCCGCCGCCTCTTGCGGCGGCCTTTTGGCCAGAAGCGCCGCCGCCGCCACATTGCTGCGCGCATGTTCGCCCGCGCGGCGGAACAGTTCCACGGCCTGCCAGCCGACCTCGGCGGCCAATTCACCGGCCGGTGCTGCTTCGAGCAGAGCCTGACCAATCTCTGCCGCTCGCACGAAGTAGGGCGCAGCGTTGGCCGCCGTGTAGCGGCGCATGGCCGTCAGTGCCGCAGCCGTACCCACAGGCGTGCCGGGCTGCCGCCGCCACACCTGCTCCCACGCTGCGGCCGCGTCCGGCAGGCTGCCGAGCTGGTCGAGCGCCTCCGCCACGCGGATCTCCACCGCAGCACACTCGGCCGCATCGGGATAACGGCTGAGGAACTGCCGCCCGATCGCCACGGCCTCCGTGTTGCGGGAGAGGGCCGTCAGCCCATCCAGCAGCTTCAGCATCACCTCCGCATGGCGCGGATGATCGGCGTGCTTGCTCACGAACGACTGCCCGATGCGCACCAGCCCGAGCACGCGGCCCTCGGCATGATACAGCTCGATGAGCCGTAGCATCAGCTCCCCCGCCTCGGGCGTGGTGTCTCGCAGCTTGCCCAGCTCTGCCTCGAGCTGAGACGCCTGGCGGCTCACGTCATCCAGTTCTCCGGGCTGCGGCTGCCCTGGCACGGCTGGTGGCGTATCGGTTGGCGCGGCGGGATCCTGCGCCAGGAGGCGGTCAGCATTTGGCAACATGCCGCACAGTGCCAGGCCTGCTGCGGCAAGTAAGGCGAGGGCACGCACAAAAGGAGAAGCTGGGTGGCGCATCACTGTGGCTGCTCCCAAAAGCGCTAGGGGTTCGTGCCAGTTTGCGTAGCGGTCCGGGAACCGTTCTTGCGGTTGCCGGCACCGGCTCCCGAGGTGGTGCTGGAGGCGCTGCCCGCTGGGCCAGACTCTTCGCTGTCCGTCTGAGTACCTCCGCCGCTGTCCGCCGCGGGGGTGCGCGAGGCCTGCCGCGCCAGGGCGTCTGAGATCTTCTTGGCCTCAGCGGCCAGGGGGCTCTCAGGAAACTCCGCGATGAGCTGGTCGAATTGGCGGCGTGCATCCGCCGGCCGGTTCATGCGGAACAGGCAGCGGCCGTAGTTGAACAGGATCACGTCCAGAAATCGTGCGTCCGGATGGTTGGCCAGCACGGACTCGAACGTATCGATGGCCCGCGCATAGTCTTTCTGCTGGTAGTAATAATTGGCCATTTTGGCCACCGCCTCGCCCACGCGGCCGCTCTCGGGAAAGCCCTCGTACACCTTGCGGTACTCCTGGAAGGCGCGGTCGAAAAGCTGTAGCCGCGCCGGGCCTGTCGCCTTGCGGGCCATCTCTTCGTAACACTCGGCGATGCCAAACTGGGCCTCCCCCCGCAACTGGCTTTCTCGCATGGCCACCAGCCGGCCGTAGAGGCCGATGGCGCGAGACAGATCGCCCTGTTTGCGGGCTACCTCTGCAAGCTGCAAGATGGCGTCATCGACAAAGCCGCTGTTGGGAAACTCGCGTTGCAGCCGCTCGGCCATGGCCGCCGCCAGTTCGAGCTGGTCCATGGCGTAGTAAATCTGCCAGAGCTGCACGTACGTTTGCTCCAGCAACTGGCCCCCAAGCTGCATCGCTTCCTGGCTAATGGCCTCGCAGACCTCGAGGGCCTGGGCGTACTTGGCGTCTGCCTGCTGCTTGAGGCCAAACTCCTTGTAGCGATTGCCAATGTTGGTCAGTGCGCTGGCCGTCTTGAGCTGGGTCTGCAAGCGCAACTCCTGGTCGGAGATTTGCGCGCGGGTGACCCGCACGCCCCCGAGATTGCCTTCCACGCACTCGGCCGTGGCGATCACCGTGCGGATGCCCTCGCCGCGGTGGCGCTCGTCAACATAGGTGATCCGGATGCGATCTGCCGGCAGCGCCTCCAGCACGTCGTTCTCGGCAGCGGCAGCCTGCTTGACAAGCGGCACCACGGCGCGAAACACGCCGGTGTGTACCGAGTCGTCTTCACCAGGACTGTCCGCCCCAGCTGCAGCCGCCTCCGACGTAGGCGAGGCAGCCGGGTCAGAGGCACCCGGGTTAGCGGCAGCCGCCCCACTGGCGGCCTGGCCCGAAGCGGCTGGCTCAGAGGCAGCAGGGTTCGCCGCGGAACCGCTGGCCGAGGAAGAACCGCCCGCAGCCGCAGGCACGTCGATGCCCCCGCCAAGACCTGTGCCGGACGACCGCGCTTGCGCTGCCAGGCGGACCTCCGTGAGCGTGACCTGGACGCGATCCACCACCTGGTAGGGATCGATCTCCGGCGCTGCGGCCGACTCCCCGTCCGGTGCGCCGGCCGCTTCGTCCGCCGGGGCAGGCTCGCCGTTTGCTGGGGCCGATGCGCCGCCCTTCGCGTCTGCACCCTGTACCGCCGCGCGGGCAGCTTCGGCATCCAGCTCCTCTTGGGTCTTGTGCCTTAGCACCTCGAGCACGGCTGTCACCTGGTCCGCCGCATCGGACAGGTCTTGGTCGGCATCCACAATCTGTACGTTCACGCCCTTGTCCAGTACCACGCCTTCCAGCCGGTCTTGATAGGCACCGTCCGTGACTGCCACCAGGGCGTCTCCCACCACCATGACCTCCTTGATCAGCGGCCGATCAAAGGTGCGATCGCTGGTCTGTGCGTCCACGTAGCGTACGGAGATGCGGTCGTCTCCGCGTACTTCCAGCACGCCATTGCCCGGCCGGGGCCGTCCTAAGGCCGTGGGCAGCGAGCCCAGCACGACGCGCACATTGCGGCCCACCGGATAGCAGGCCACGATCTCCTCGTCGCCCTGAGTGGTCTGGCACACCACCTCGATGCTCTCTCCGGCAGTCAACACGGCCAGGTCGGCATCTTCGATCTTGAGAAACAGGCGGCGACCCGCCTCCGCCTTCTCCACGCGCGAATCGCTCTCTGCAAAGGCGGTGCCGACCTTGTCCAGGGCCTCGATGGCCCGGCTATAGTGCCCAAGCTGGAAGTGGCCCAAGCCGATGTAGTAATAGGCCTGGTTCACGTAAGCACTCGCGGGGAACTTTTCGATCACCTCCCGCATCACGGAGAAGCACTTGCCGTAATTGCGTGCTTCGTAGAAGCAGATGCCCACATGCAACGTGGCCTCGGCACGCATCTGCTCGTCGCCGTTCTCCTCGGCAGCGGCCGCCTCAAAATGGCTGCGAGCCCGGTCGTGTGCCCGCTCGCGCGTAAGCAGATGACGTCCCAGCCGCATGTGTGCCGCAAAACGCACCTTGCTGCGGGGAAATCGCTCGATGACCGACTGCCAGATTTCGAGGGCCTTGGCGGTTTCGTCGGCTGCGTAGCGGGCGTCTCCGGCCTCCAGCAGTTTGGTGGCGGCGCGGTCTTCCACCAGGGAGCCGCGTGCGCCGGCGAGCGGCTCGCTTTCTACGGCAGCCTCCTGCGCGGTGGCATGGCCGGCCCAGACCGGCAGTGCTGCTAGAGGTAAGACGAATCGCCAGATGAGCCGGCTCTGTCGCCGCACGCCGGAGGAGCACAGGGCAGTCGTTGGGGTCATGGTGATTACCAATTGTCTGGTTGCCTGCACAGGCAAAACTCCGCCGCGAGGGAGGGCCATCTCTCCACCGTAACCTCCACGGTGCAGGAATACAAAGGGACGCCCCGGCGGCGCAGCACGGCTCTCTTCCGGCAGGCGGCCGGAACAACGCTGCCACGGCACGCAGCCGGAATCGCTCCCCCGCGGCACGCCGCCGGCACCACTCCGCCGGGACGCGCGGCCGCTAGACTCAGCCGAACAGCTCCACCACCGGCTCACCACCGTTGACCAGTTTCATGGGACGGCCGAGCGGGGTCATCACCTCCTTGTTGTGGTCGATCCCCAGGGCGTAGCACACGGTGGCATGCAGGTCCGGCACCTGCACCGGCCGGTCGTGCGGCTGCTCCCCGTTGCGGTCGGAGGAGCCCACCACCGTGCCGCCGCGCACGCCGCCGCCCGCCATGAAGCAACTGAACACCGCGGCCCAGTGATCCCGCCCGGCATCCTTGTTGACCATGGGGGTGCGGCCGAACTCGCTGAGCATGATCACCAGCGTCTTCTCCAGCAGGCCGCTGGCCGCCAGATCCTCGATCAACGCAGCCAGCGCCGGGTCCATCACCTCTCCGTGGGCACGCATGGCGGGGAAGGCATTGGCATGCACGTCGAAGCCGCCCCGGTTGATCTGCACGAACCGCACGCCCTCCTCCACCAGCCGGCGCGCCAGCAGAGCGCCGCGGCCAAACTCATTCTCCCCGTAACGCTCGACCAGGGCCGCATTCTCCTCCTCCAGGTCGAACGCACGCAGCGCTGGGCTGCGCATCAAGCGCACCGCCTGCTCGATGGAGGTCTGGGCCGCCTGCAACTGCGGCCGCTGCGACCGCCGGGCATAACGGTCGTTGAAGCGGGCCAGCACCTCCAACCGCTCGTTGCCGCGCACCTGGGTGATGCCGGCGGGAAACGCCAAGTACGGATCCCTCTCGCCCGGCCTGCCGACAAAGTACGCCTCACACCTCTGCCCCAGATAACCGGCTCGCGGGGCCTCCGCACTGATGGAGATGTAGGCGGGCAGGTCTCCCCATCCCTCGCGCTCGTGTACCACCACCGAGCCAATGCCCGGATGCTGGAGATTGGGGAAGGGTTCGTAACTGGTCTGCAAGTGATACGTGGCTCGGCCGTGGTCTCCATTCGTGCCGGCGATGGAGCGAATCAGGGCACAATGGTGCATTTGCTGGCTGAGCCGCGGAAAGATCTCCGTGATCTGCACCCCAGGTACCGAGGTGTCGATGGGCTCAAACTCCCCCTGCGTGGGACGTCCCGGCTTGGGATCCCATGTGTCGAGGTGCGTCATCCCGCCCCCGTTCCAAAACAAAATGACATGCTCGGCCGTGGCACGGCGATCTGCCCCGGCACGCGCCAGAAGCTGCCGCACGCTCAGCCCCAGAAACGTGCCGGCGGCCGCGTTCAACGCGGCACGGCGAGACAACCTGTATCCCGAACAACCTGTCATCATCTGCTTGCACTCCTGGATGGCGGTGAGCCAGTTCTTTCCAGCGGCCCGCCCCGCCGCACACGGCTGAGGGCAACCCGGCTGCTTATCCCACTTCTTCCCACTCCCCTCTGTCTTGTCCCGATCGCCGCCGCCCCGCAGTCACGCGCTACGCCGGCGGTGCTTCCACCTCCTTTCCCCCACCACGTGTCAGGCCGAAACGGCCCGTGCAACGCCCTCCGCTGGCATGGCTGGCGGTTCCTCTTGCTCCCACGGCCCCCCTCCTCACGGCAAGAACCGAAACTCATGGCAGTTGAACAGCACCCACCGCAGATCGGCCATCCCCTTGCGCGGCGCATCTTGCCGCTGCACAATGGCCAGACCCTCCGCCAGTTCTTCGTCGGTGGGATCGCGCGTGAGGATCTCTCGGTAGGCGTAACGGACCGCCGCCGCCAGATCGGGCTGCCGGCCGCACACCAGCTCGTAGATCGGCTCCAGCGTGCCCACGCGGCTGGCCTCGTGCGTCAGCTTGCCGTTGAGCATCAGCAGCGCCTGACGCATGTTGGCCGAATGATCGCGGTGGTCTCCCAATGCTTCGCGGGCAGGCTGCCCGAAGATGCGCAAGAAATGCGAAGGGGCGGCAGGCGACGCCATCCGCATCGCCGAGGCGAAGCGAGGATTATCGTCGATCTCGACCTCCACAAACCGCTCCACATAACGGCGCATGGCACTCTCTCCCGCCATGCTCATCTCTGCCTCTAGCTCCTCGCGGCTGGCGGCCTGCATCTGTTCGAGCTTCAGCTCTTCGGCCGCGGCTGCCAGCACGGCATCGAAATCCACTTCCACGGCCGTCTCCAGGTCGTAGCCCGAGGCATCGACGACCATGGCCTGGGCCGGCATGCTGCCGCGCATCCGCTCCCCGCCGCTATCCAGCGGGGCCAGCGGCTGCTCGCCTTCCACGGGAATCTGCACAAGCTGCCGCACCGTCTTCACATTCTCTCCCGGTCCCCACTTCTCGCTAAACAGGTGGCCGGCCTGCACAATGCTGTCGTACAAGGCCTCCGCCAGCATGCGGCGCAGAGGAGCGGCCACAAAGGCCGCCTCAGACCCCTGCCGCTGCGCCTCCGGCACGTCGTACAACTGGGCCCGCTGGTAGGCCCGGCTGGAGACAATCGCCCGCACAATGGCCCGGAACTGGTAGCCCGAGGCCACAAACTCCTCAGCCAGGTAGTCCAACGTCTTCGGATGGCTGGGGGGGTTATTGTCGCTGAAGTCGTCCACCGGCTCCACAAAGCCGCGCCCCAGCAGTTCGTGCCACAGGCGATTGACGAGATTGCGTGCAAACTGCAAGTTGCGCGGGTCGGTAAGCAGGCTTGCCAGCTCTTGTCTCAGCATGCTGGGGCGGTAGAGATCTGCCTGCACGTTGAGCCGCTGCGCATCTCGGCGAGCCTCGGCCTGCACGTCCAGCAGGTCCAGGCCGGCACCCTGCGGCGCGCCGTCGGTCTGGCCGGCTTCCAGCGCCCGGTCGGCATCGGCCAGCAGGTCCTCGACCACGGTCTCTTCCCGCGCCTTCTGCGTTGCGGCTGCCTGCGCTGCACGCAGTGCCGCCAGCCGCTCGATGTACCCCGGCTGCCTCCCCTCTGCCGAGACCAGCTCAAAGGGAAATGCTGGCGGCATCGGTGCCCGCGGCCCGCCCCGCGCCACATCTTCCGGCGGCCAGAGGACCGTGGTCTGCTCTGCCTCCGTAGTGTACACGCGCTGCGTCAGCGCCGACTCGACCCTCTGCGTCTTGCCGAAGTACGCCGCCAGGCCGTAAAACTGCTCTCGCGTCCATTTGTCGAAGGGATGATCGTGGCACTCCGCGCAGGCGATCCGCACGCCCAGAAACACCTGGGCCGTAGCCCCCGCCAGGGCCATGGGATTGGCATTGTCTCCCAGCACCCAGCCCACCTCTGGCACCGCGCTGGGCCGCCCGTTGGCCGCTAGCAGCCGCCGACACATCTCGTCGTACGGCATGTCCTGTTCGACGGCTGCATGCACAAACGCCAGAAACTGCTCTCCGCCCGCAGCGCCACTGCGGATGCGCAGCATGTCGGCAAAAAACACCGACCAGCGGTCGGCAAAGCGTGGATCGGCCAGCAGGCGGTCGATCGTCTGTTCACGCCGTACCTCTGCCGGCAGCGCCAGATAGGCGTCGATCTCTTCCACCGTGGGGATGCGGCCGATCAGGTCTACGGTCACCCGCCGCAGGAAGGCCAGATCGTCCACCAAGGGGGCCTCCACGAGCTTGCGGCCTTGGTTCTCAGCAGCCAGCACCGCATCGAGCGCTTGGGCAATCGCCGGCGGCTGGCCCGCTGGGCCAGGCTGCGCCCCTGCCTCCCGCTGAGTGGCACGTGGGGCCGCGGCGGCAGCCCAGCCCCAGGCCCCACCCACCGCAACGACCATTGCCGCGGCTATCAGCCGCTTGCCCGCCCTGGCCCTAACTGTGCGATCCACCACCATTGCTCCTCATTGACTGCTGTGATTTGCCCGCTGCTTGCAGGCGCTTACGCAAACCGGAGGGCCCGCAACCGAGCCCTCGACCATCTATTGGCCGAGCCCTGGGTTCGGTTACATCGTACCACGCCGGATGGCATTGTTTGAGATACGCCGGCCCTCGGGCACAGCCGGCAGGCACGGTAATCCAGGCCGACAGTTCGGCCGGACGCAGCCTGTAAGGCCCCTCCTCCGGCCCAGGGCGGCCGCTCATCGGCCAAGAGGGGCGGGGTGGGCCCGGCCTACGCTGCTCCGAACTACTTCCGCGGCAAGTCCGCCGCGCCCGGACCGGAACGCAGCCAGCTCGCCACTGGCGATCGATTGTCTCTGCCCCTTGCGCCGACTGGTCTTGACCCTGCCGAGCTACTCGGCTCGTTCGTGGGCCGCGATGCCGTGGAACATGACGCTGGCGGTGCCGGCGCAGATAGCGAAGTCTTTCGCTGCCCGCCGCAGCCTGCTCGAACGCCGGTAGGGCCTCGCCCATGCAGCCAGCCGAACTCCGCGCCGGCCCTGGCGTGGAACCGGTCGCAGGCTCGTGCCCCGCCCTTCCGTTGGCTAGCGGTTGGCTGGAGCGTGCGTCGGCGCGAACGCCCTGCGCGACCTGGCAAACGCGGCTTTGGCGCCAGGCCCGCGGCGGAGGGCAAACACGGCCGCTCGTGGCTGTTGCCTGCAACAGCGAACCGAGCGGAAATGGCTGGGGACATGCACATCGCCACAGATCGGTGAATGTTCCGCCTCAAGGAACGACTGGCCTGCGTGCCTGTTCCTTGACAGAGGTCTTGAGGGGCTGTGCAATGCACGTCGCGCACCCAGGCGGAATGGGTCAACCCCGGGCCGCCGCCATGGGGCGATCAGCGCGGCAATAGTGCAGAGCGCCGGCAGAGCGTCACCGGAGTCATGCCCAATCGACCGCCGCCGGTAAACCTGATCAGCGGTTAGACCGCGCGAAAACGATCGGCGCGATGCGACTCGTGGTTTCCGACGCTGCAATTGCTTGGAGTGAGAATGACCAAGGCAACAGATGCCGAGTACTTGGAAATCATCACGGGGGCCATCCGTGTCTGCGCCCCTTACCGCCCTCGATTCGGGCACGGCCGCCAGGCCGGCTTCACCTTGGCTGAGTTGCAGCGTCTGTACCAGGCCGATCCTTTCTACTGCTGGTTCGGACTCGACAACGCGCTCCTGTACGCCGCTCACAGAGCGGCGGGCGGAATGACGTCCGTCTACCGCCAGATTGGCATCGGTTGTCAGTCGCTGTTGAACAGGATCCTGCGGGACTCGCTGAACCTCGATGAGGAAGCCGCCACCTGGTCGTACAAGGTGCCGAGTTCCGGTGGCGGTCGACAACATACGCTCTCCCTTGATGCAAGAATTCCTTTGGCGAAGCTTTCCGCCGGTGCGCGCGGAGATGCCGTGCGCTCGTGGCTGGCCGAGTCCGCGAAGCGCCTCGAACTAATACTACAGCGCTAGACTGCTATTGCTCATTAAGGAAATATCAGCGATACTGTGGTCTGGCAAGAGCATTTGGGAGGCTCAGGCATGGATGCGGAACGGATTCGCAGTTTGGAGCCGGAGTTGACAGGCTTCCTGGAGCGGTTCGCGGACTGCTTCCAGCGGGAGGATACCCGGGCCCATCTACCGGTTTATGTGCGAGGGCAGCTTTCCGAGTTGCCACGCAAGAGCGTGGAGCCGATGGCGCTGGCCGCCGGCGTGCC
>JAIMBC010000229.1 GCA_023511675.1 Pirellulales bacterium | reverse complement strand
TTCGGGTCTGGGGGGCGCGGAGTTGTTTATAAGAGACAGGCCTTGGGGGGCGGGCGGCACCCGACGCGTGCCGCCGTGGCCCAATCGAGCGAGTGCGTAATAACCATCGTGACGGCCGACGAGGCCGTACGCCAGGTGGTGCTGGGCGAGGGCGGCATCCACCAGGCCGCGGCCGCGGGCAAGTGGCTGCTGGAAATGAGCACGATTTCTCCCGCCACCGCACGCGAGGTGGCGGCAGTGCTGGCCCGCCGCGGCATGGGAATGCTCGATGCGCCCGTCTCGGGCGGGCCCGCCGGTGCGGAGGCGGCCACACTCACCATCATGGCCGGCGGCAGCCAGACCGATTTTGAGGCCGCACGCCCTGTGCTGGCATGTCTGGGAAAAAACCTGTTTCACGTCGGGCCGGTGGGCGCCGGCCAAACGGTCAAGCTCATCAACCAACTCCTCGGCGGCGGCATCATGGCCCTGATCGGCGAGGCGTTCGCGCTGGCGCGAGCCTCGGGCGTGGACCTCGAGCAATTGGTCGATGTGGTTCGCTGTTCGAGCGGCAACTCGACCCTGTTTGAGAGTCGGGCACGCAGCCACGTGCTGCGCAACGACTTTCCGCCCGCCTTTACCACAGAACTGATGCGCAAAGATCTGCTCCTCGCCCTCGAACTCGCGGCAGGTTTGAATGTGCCCTTACCGGTCACCGCGGCCGCTGTGCAACAGTACACTGCCGCCTTAAACCTCGGTCGCAGGGGAGAGGATTTTTCCTCTGTAGCAGCCGTGTCCTCACAGCTTGCCGGCGTGTTGCACGCCGCGGAGCAGGCCGGCCGAGCGCATGCCTGCTAGCAGCAGGCCCCTGGGCCGGCAGCGCAGTCTTCTGCTGGCACCGCCCCGTCGCTGCCCAACGGGCTGAAAAAAACAAGGCAGGTCCCCTCATGCCCAAGTGGCGCACCCTCCGGTTGCCCGGCGCCCGCCCGGGGAAGTGGGGGCCACCGCCCCATACCTCGCATTGCCCCATTCCCGCCGTATGTGTACTCTACCGCCTTCACCGAGGCGGGGCGGAGACACAGACTGCCCTAGCAGAATCAGTACTCAGCTCGCGAGGTAGCCATGGACGTGCTATCGGCTCGGCGCAGGACAAGCGGCATCGTGGCAGCTTTAGCAGCCGCACTCGTACCTGCAGCACCAGCCCAGACCGCCACGATTGGCTCCGATGGCTTGCGGTCGCCCTGGAACATCCTGCGGTCGGCATGTGACCCGATTCCGTCGCAGGCTAACCTCGCCTCCGAGACGCCGCGCGTCCTGCCCAGCGAAAAGGCCAGGGCACCTGCCCCAAAGCCACGCCCGCGCAGCCGAACGCACGCCCACTCTGCGAGATGTCAGGCATCCCCGGCCATACAATCTGCATCCGGATTGCTAGCGCTGGCACCCGCTGCGGCACAGCTCGGCGCGCGATCGCGAGGCGGCCCTCCGCGGCAGATGCCTGGCCGCCCCCCCGCCTACCAAGGACGAGACAAACGGGCCGCTCGCAAGCAGCCGTTGCCCCCAAAGGATCAGCGCGCCAGAACAGGCCAACGGGACACGGGAGAGCCACAGACTCCTCGCTCAACCGAAACGCCCCCCGACCGAACTGGCGAGGGCACCCCGGGCGGCGCCGATGCGGCGGCGGTGCACTGGATCTGGTCCCCGGCGCATACCAAGGATCAGGTTCCCCCCGCCACCTGCTACTGCCGAGGCAGCTGGGAGCTGCCTGCCTGCGAGTCGGCCCAGATGCAGATCACCTGCGACGACGCCTTCACGCTGTTTGTCAACGGCCAACAGGTAGCCGCGGAGGAAAACTGGCGCCTGTTGCGCACTTATGACGTGAAGGGGCTGCTTCGTCCCGGCAGGAACATCGTGGCGGTGGAGGCCCGCAACATCGAGCCGGGCTCCGCGGGACTGGTCGTACGCCTGGTGGTGGAAGCGGGCGGTCAGGAGACCGTTTACGGCACAGATACCACGTGGCGCACCAGCCTCAAAGAGGCTGAGGGCTGGCAAGCCCCAGACTTTGACGACAGCCGCTGGGTGGCTGCCCAGAGCTTTGGCCCATTTGGCAGCACGCTTCCCTGGACCGGACAGGTGGCGGCCGTTGCCGCCAGCGGCGCCAGCCGCTTTGTCGTCCAGCCTGAGTTCCGCGTCGAACGCGTCATCTCCGGCGAACGCACCGGCTCGCTGCTGTGCATGGCCTTCAACGAGTGGGGTGAGGTGTTGGCCTCGGTAGAGGGGGGCGGCCTGCTGCTGTTCGCTGACGACGATGAGGATGGCGCCCACGAAACCGTCATCTCCTATTGCGAGGCCGTCAAGAACTGCCAGGGCATCTTGCCCCTCAACGGCCTGGTCTATGTAACCGGCGACGGTCCCGAAGGACCGGGATTGTACGTGCTCGAGGACGCCGACCAGGACCGGGCCGCCGACTCGGTCGAGCACCTGCTCAGCTTCACCGGCAAGATTGGAGAGCACGGCCCCCATGCCGTGCTGCTCGGACCCGATGGCTTCTTGTACGTGGTGGTCGGCAACCACGCGCAGTTCGAGGGGGTGCGCGACCCAGGCAGCCCGTACCAGCATGAGATGGAAGGAGACCTTGTTCAGCCCAAGTACGAAGATGCCGGCGGGCACGCGGTGGGCATCAAGGCACCTGGCGGCACGATCTTGCGGGTGAATACGGAAGGGCGTGTGATCCAAGTGGTCGCGGGCGGCCTGCGCAATGCGTACGACGCGGCCTTCAGCTCCCAGGGGGAGCTGTTCACCTATGACTCCGATATGGAGTGGGACGTGGAGCTGCCCTGGTATCGGCCCACGCGGATCCTGCACGTCGTAGGGGGGGCCGAGTTTGGCTGGCGCAGCGGTTGGTCGAAGTGGCCAGAATACTACCTCGATAGCCTGCCGGCAGCTCTGCACGTTGGCCGAGGCTCGCCCACGGGCCTTGAGTTCTACAACCACTTCATGTTTCCCGTCCGCTTCCACAACGCCTTGTTCGCCTGCGATTGGTCGCAAGGACGGATCCTCGCCATTCGCATCCGGCCTCAGGGCGCCAGCTTCCGCGCCCAGGCGGAGGTGTTCCTGGAAGGCCGGCCTCTCAATGCCACGGATCTGGCCGTGGGGCCGGATGGCTGGCTCTACTTCTGCACCGGAGGCAGGGGGTCCGAAGGAGGGCTGTATCGCGTGGTGTGGACAGGCCGCGTGCCGCCGCAACCTCGCTACAAGGGGATCATGCGGGCACTACGCCAGCCCCAGTTGAACAGCGCCTGGAGCCGACAGTATCTGGCAACCCTCAAGGAACAGATGGGGCAGCAATGGGACAAACAGCTTGCCGGCGCTGTCAACAATAGCGAGCTGGCACCGGCGGATCGCCTGCGTGCGTTGGATCTGATGCAACTGCTCGGGCCCTTTCCATCTCCCGGGGCCATCTTCAAGCTCTCATTCGATCGCCATCCCGAGCTGCGTGCCCGGGCAGCCTGGCTGATGGGGCTGCACGGCAATGAGACCTCCGGAGACCGCCTGCTGGCCCTGTTGCGCGACGCATCGCCGCTGGTCCGGCGCCATGCGTGCGAGGCCCTCCAGCGCGGCGGCTACCTGGCCACGCCCGAGAGCCTCTTGCCCCTCTTGGACGACCAGGACCGACATGTGGCCTGGGCAGCCCGCCTGGCACTGGAACAGGTGCCGCCACAGAACTGGCGCCAGCTTGTGTTGTCCTCCCGCTCGCCCCGAGTGGTGTTGCGCGGTGCGTTGGCGCTGCTCCGCTGTCAGCCGGACGCGGAAACCGCCGCGTCGGTGCTGGCACGCATCCAGCAGATGCTCAAGCTGCCCGTGGACAGCATTGCGGACGACGATTTTGTCGATCTGCTCCGCGTCACGCAACTGGCTCTCATCTGCGGCGGGTTGACGGGAGACGACCTCCCCGAGCTGCGTGAGCAAATCGCCGAGGAGTATCCGGCCACTGAGCCAAGGATCAATCGCGAATTGGTGCGCTTGGTGGTGCATTTGCAGGCGAGTTCGGCGCTCGAGCGCATGCTGGCGGAATTGCGCGGTACGTCGCCACAATCGGAAAAGCTGCACCTGGCGGCGCACTTACGGTTCTTAAAAATGGGCTGGAGTCTGCCACAGCGGCTGGAACTCGTTGAATTCTACGAGGAATCGCGCCACATTCAGGGGGGCTACAGCCTGCCCTTGTACTTCGACAACTTCTGCCGCGACTTCGTGGCGGAGTTCGACGCTGCCCAGCGCGAACAGCTCATTCGCGAAGGTACACGACTGCCAGCCGCCGCCCTGCACGCATTGGCCCTCTTGCCGGAGCAGCCCGGCAACAAGTTGCTTGGCGAATTGATAACGCTGGATGGAGCGCTGGCCGGCATCAACTCGCCCGAGGCCCAACGGCTGCAAACCGGCATCGTGGCCGTGCTGGCCCGCAGCAAGGAAGCCGCCGCCATGGCCTACCTGCGAGAAGCCTTCGAGAAATACCCCGACCGCCGGCCTGAGCTGGCCATGGGCCTGGCACAGCAGCCCGACGGAGAGAATTGGCCCCTGCTGTTGCGTGCCTTGCCGCTGCTGGAGGGGGTCGCCGCGGCTGAAGTGCTCGCCCAGCTCGCCACCGTGGAACGCACAGCCGAGGACGCAGAATCCATCCGGCAAGTTATCCTCTGCGGCCTCCGTCTCGGCGAAGCAGATGCCGCGCTCGCCACGCGGCTCTTGCATCACTGGACAGCCGACCAACCCGAGGCGAACGCCCCAGATGCCACCGCTTCTCTGGCCGCGTGGCAGCAATGGTACGCGGAGACCTATCCCTCAGCCCCCCCGGCGGAACTGCCGCGCCAGACGCCTCATTCCAACTGGTCTTATGAAGAATTGCTCGGCTTCCTCAATACCCCCTCAGGCCAGGGAGACGCCGTACGCGGCGCGTTGGTTTATGAAAAGGCACGCTGCGCCAAGTGCCATCGCTTCGGCCACCGGGGCGAAACCGGCGGTCCAGAACTGACCAGCGTGGCTCAGCGGTTCCACAAGAAGGAGATTCTGGAGGCCGTGCTGTTTCCCTCGCATGTCATCTCCGACCAGTACGCCAGCCAGTCGGTGGTCACGGTCGACGGCAAGACGCTGGTGGGCATCGTCGCTGCGGCGGGCGAGAACCACGTTACCATTCTGCAGCCGACGGGCGAGAAGGTTACCATCGCACGAAGCGAGATCGAGTCGATCGAACCCCATCGCGCCAGCGTCATGCCCGAGGGGCTGCTCAACAACCTCACATTGCAAGAAATTGCCGATCTGTTCGCCTATCTGAGCGGCCCACCGGCACACCTCAGCCGGCGGCCGGATGAAGCAGATTCCCCCGGCCGCAGCGTCATCCGACCGTTGACTCGCTAGGGGCTTTGCCGGGCCGCCTCTACTTGGTTACTGGCAGCCCTGCCTCACACCAGCCGCGAAAGCCGCCCGCCATCGACCAGACGTTGGTGTACCCCATCTTTTGCAGGCTCTCGGCCGCCAGCGCCGAGCGATAGCCGCCCCCGCAATACAGCACGATCTCCGCGGCCGTGTCCGGAATCCGCGCTTCGATGTCCCGCTCCAGAATGCCCCGGCTCAAGTGCACGGCCTGGGGAATGTGGCCCGCCTGCCACTCGCTCTCCTCTCGCACATCGATGAGATGGAACGCCTCGCCCCGCTGCAGCCGCTGCTGGACACTCTGCGCCGAGACTTCACGGACCTGCTGGAGTGCTTGTTGCACCAAAGCGACAAACTTGGATGAGTGCTTTGCCATGGACGTCAATTGGAAGGTTGAGGGCTCTTGCCAAGAAAGCTTGCGGCCGGCCGCGGCCGGCAAACACACGGGTTTATGGTCCAGCCTGGGCCCGGCCAGGCTGTTTCTCAGAAGGCTGCACGTGCTGGACCGGCGCCGGCCCAGACCGCTGTGGCTCCCCATCCCCTTGCCCGGCCCGTGTTCCCCCGCCGGAGACTCGACCGTTGCGCTGTGGTCCGGCGTTCACTGGACCTGCTGCCTCTTCGCCAGCCAGTTCTTGCACCGGCCGTGGATCCAGCTCCGCCGGCTGGCCGCCCTGCAGCGCCGCCACCACGGCCAGCGCCTTCGCGACAGCCTCGCAAGAGGGCAGCACCTCGCATTCCAGCGTGAAGCTGCGCTGCTCGCCGGGCTTCAACCGGGGCACGCGGCCGTGCCGCCTTTCCACGCTGCGGTGCTGCGGGTAGTTGGTGCCCGGCTCCAGACCGGTTACGTAGCCGTCTTCCTCGGCAGCGGTATTCTTCCACAGCGTGAAATAGGGAAGCTCATCGAGCGACCATGCCAGTCGGGCACCGCGGTCCGCCGCACGATTGTGCAACACCACCTGCGTGCGCCGTTGGGCATCGCCGCGCAACTCCGCAAAATACACCTGCTCGACATATCCCGGTGTTGGAGCGGCATACTCCGCCCACGTTTGCAGACCCTCGGCCGCACGCGCATTGAACGGCCGCACCACCGCCGCGGGTGCCGCCAGCCGCGCCTCCGCCTCCAGCACGGGGCTCCCGAAATTGACATGATAGAGCAGTTGGAACTCCTGCGGCTGGCCCCCCCGGTTCGTCACCTGATCTGTGAGCCGCATCGCCAGCGAGCCGGGTTCCAGCGACAACTCGCTCTGCAATTCCAGCTTCGGCCCAAACAGCATCCGCTCGTACACCTGTCCGCGCAGGGTGATGCGATAGGGAGGCGTCCGCTGCACCTCTAGCACCACCTGCTGGGCGGGCAAGTTGGCAATGCGGCCGTGCAGCGTCAGCTCCATGGTCGACTCTTCTCCCAGGTTGTTGATAAAGCGGTCCGGACCGGGCTGCCCATTGCTCTCCAGACCGCAACGGCACAGCCATTCGTTGAACCCCTCAATCCAGCCCAACCCGCCGCGGCTGCCCAAATCGACGTAAGCCGGGTGCACCACCTCCTTCACCGGCGAATCCCAGCCCAGGCGCACCTCCCCTGCTTCCACACGCAAGATGCCCATGCCCCGCGTCGGCACCACGGTGATCTTCATGGCTCCGTTATCGATCACCACGAGTACCACCCCCTCTTGCTTGCCGCCATGCAGCATCACGCGCCGCACGCGCCACGGCACGGGGCACTCTGGTGTGATCTCGCGGGCCGTGGCATGCCAGCCTGACTGTGGGTCGATCCCAGGACCGACGAGCACGGCGCGAAACACTTCCGGTGGCTCCGCGGCCACCAACAGGGCAGCAACCATGATGCTTGTCATCGCTCGGCGTACCTCCTGGCCCCGCAGGCGCGCAAAAAACCGCCTCCCCGGCGGGGACGGGGAGGCGGCGGACAACACTGGCCAGGGCGATCCTCTCCACTTTCGCCCCACACGTGGCGCGCCGTGGCAGCAATCTGGACAGCCGTGCAGCTTACGGCACGAGCTGTAGCAGAACCCTGGGGCAGAGGTCCCGCTCGCATGCCGCTCTACGGGCTACGTCGCCACGGCACCGGCGGCTGGCTGCTGGCGGATGGGGCCGACTCGCCACAGCCGCACCGGAACGCAACAAGGCGCTCAACAGTGGCCCGCCGGGCTGGGACTACACCACGCATTGCCAAGTGTTGACGTCTGCCAGCCGCCAATCCTGGCTTGCACGGCCGCAGCCGTGCCGGCCGCCGACGGGACGCAACACGCACGCCGTGCGGCCGTTTGGCTAGCATTGCCTTCAAGTTAGCAATGCCTCCAAAATTTGCAAGAGTCCCTCGGCCCTGCTCGTCACGCTCTCTGCCCTGCCCCAACAACGACCACCCCTCCGCATCAAACTGCCAAGCAGCCTGCGCGCTGCTTTCAAGCACTATGCGCATCACTCGCCCGCCCCGCTCGCCCTGCATCAGGCACTGCTCGCCCACCCCAGCGATTCGGCCCCTTGCGTGGGCGGTCAGGCCCGCCGGGCAATCCTCATAGCCGCCTTTCTCCGGGGCGGGGAGTCCTTCGCCCAGCAGCTTCATCTGCGGGCAGCAGGGACTGCCGTGAAGCACGCTCCGCCCCCTAAGCGGCTGTACGCTTCATCTTCGGGCAGCAAGGGCTGCCTCGCACAACGCCGCCGTACCGGCCGACTGCCAGCCTGCCCGCTAGTCGCCACGGCAGTAGCGCAAACCGCTGCGCGTCAGCGTGGTCCGGGGCCGGGAGGAGTGACTGGGCTTTTCTTGCGGTGCCGGCAGGCCGTGCGCTGCATCGACCCGATGCCACACACCGGCCCGGCCAGCGGGCGCCGACGCGTGGTGTAAGGGTGCCTCGTCCGACTTATAAGCCGACCCGCTCCCTGGTAGGTCTGCCTGGCGGCCAACGCGATACTTGCCGCGTTGGCAAAAACCGACCAGCCGAGCCGCTACGGCGACCAGGAAAACAGGGTGCGGCAGCATGCGGAGCGTGTCTGAAAGAATGACGCCCGCATGTGCCACCAACTCGCCGAGCCGGTTCTCCAAACCGAAGTGCCGCCAGAACAGCCGCTCTGCATGCAGGGCTTGCCGCCACCTGCTCACACCAGCCTCTGGCGCCTCCGCCACCACTAAGCATGCTGGTTCAAAGGCAGCCAGCCAGCCCGCATTCTGCAACCGTAGGGCCAAGTCCACGTCCGCCATCTCACCTAGCGGGGCACAAAACAGCTCTCCCAGTTCTTCAAGCGCCGCTTTGCGGTAAAAGGCCGCAGAGAGCGTGGGCCCCAGCGCTGGGCATGCAGACGCTTCGATCGCCGCCCTCGGCTGGCCGTGCAGGCACAGTTCCCGCTTGCCGCCCATGCTGTAGCCTACGCCAGCCGCCCACACGGTTTCCCACGCCTGGTGCGCTAGCACCAAGGGGGCCACAGCACCAACGTGTGGATCCGCAAAATGCACCAGCGCTGGCTCCGCCCAGCCTTCCGTTACGGTCGCCCCGCACCCCAGCACATGTATCACCGCACCGCGACTGGCGGCGATCCCAACGTTGACGCACTCGACGGCACTGGCACCGTATCGAGCGGCCACAAACCTGACCTCGCCCACGAGGTCGATCCCGCCATGGATGCCGTGCTCTCCATCGACACGACCCGCGGCAATCGCGTCATCAACCACAAGGGGGTGGCCATCACGCTGCCGGTCAAAGAGGGCTACATCCTGCGGGCGCACGACTCGATGCTGGACATCCTGCAGTGGGTCACCGGACTCCCGCCGGTGATCGTCCCGCTGGCGACGCAGGACATCACCCCATACGGCACGGGCCTGAGGCACATCAACAGCATCGTCCAGCCCTCGGTGGCCACCTCCGCCCCGGTGATCGGCGTGGCGCTCACCGCGGTGGTGGCCGTGCCGGGGGCGGCCACGGGCGCCAGCCATGCGGCCGACTGCGAGACCGCGGTGCGCTTCTGCCTGGAGGTCGCCAAGGCCTATGGAGACGGCGCGTGTGAATTCTATGACCATACGGAGTACGAGGAGCTCGTGGCGCGGTACGGTCCGATGCGTCACCTGCAGACTCTCGGGCACGCGGGCGCCCGGTAGCGGCGCGACCCCCCAGGTGATGCTCTGATGGGACGCATCATCCGCTCATTGGTCCTGCTGATCGTGGTGGCGGTCATCGTCGTGGGAGCGACGAGGTGGGTCGCCCGCCGGCCCGCGGCCC
This sequence comes from Pirellulales bacterium, assembly GCA_023511675.1. GTDB lineage: Bacteria > Planctomycetota > Planctomycetia > Pirellulales > JAIMBC01 > JAIMBC01. The sequence continues at coordinate 81 of JAIMBC010000229.1, read as the reverse complement.
AGGAGGCGGCGCCGCCCCCGCAGCGTCCGGCCCCTGCGGTGCGGCCTGCCACCGTGGAGTGGACCCGGCTAACTGAACAGG
>JAIMBC010000228.1 GCA_023511675.1 Pirellulales bacterium | reverse complement strand
GGAACAGGCTGATGGACGTGGGAAGGCAGACCGCGTGGATTTGTCACCTGGCCGGTTGCTGCCGGAGCCGTGTTTACGCCGCTTGAACCACATGGCAGGTTGCTCCCTTGGCGTGGGCGATTGGTACAGGCTTGAATGGAACTGCGAGCTGGCGCTGGATACGAATCAGTCGAACAAAGCCCCTGCGGCAAAGCTGGCGGAGCGCGCATGCGTCTGTTGGCGGTACAACCGGCCGGTAGACAATACGCAACCATTGGGCCGGCGTGTGGATGCCGGAAGTGGTCAGTGCGGGCTGACAGGTGCCGTGCCGTACCACGACCTGCTGCCGCAGCGGATGCCCCAGTTGCTCGCGCACCACGTAGCCGAAGTTCACATGCGTGGGCGAGATCTCCCACGGCGCGGGCGCGCGGGCCGTGGCGGCGCACACCACTTGCGGCTGGCGGGCGACTTCGCTGGAGATGAGCGCCTGTGTGCTCTCAGGGTCGATGGGCTGCGGCAGGCGAATGGCCAGGCAGATGCGCACGCTCTGGCGCACGGCGAGCGTCCCCGCCAGAAGACGCAGATAGGCGCAGCCGCAGGAGCCAGAGACATTGAACTGGAACGGCTGGCTGCCTTGAGTGGTGAGCGTAAAGAAGGCTTGAAGCTGCTTGCGGCGCTGAGCATCGCCCAGATTAAGCCGCGTGTGCGAGACCGCGCTACTCGGCCCCTTTACCTCCGGCTGTGTGCGCCGTGTGCGTGCGTATATGTGTGTGGCGCAAGGGGGGGGGGGGATGCACCGACGGCATACAAGCCGCCCAAGTCGATGGCGGCAACTCCCGCGCCCGCGAGCGTGCGCCGCACGGCCAACCGCGGCTGTGCCCGTTGCCTTACCTCGACCTTTGCCACCACGAGTGGCCCCCTACCTGTAACTGCCTGCGGCGAGGACGCCGCAGCTACGCCATGCGGCACTCCTGCGACCGCACTGACCAAAGATGCCGCTCAAGATACCGCTTGGCGAAGGTTTGTCAAGCATTTGGCAAAAATTTTTTCAGATTGTCGCAAAGTGTTGCGCGGCAGCGGATTTGTGCCTCGTTCCCAGGCAGCAGTGGAGTGAACGGGGGGCGAGCATCGTACCCGCCTGCGCGTTGGCGTGCGGGCGGGACGCCCGCGCTCCCAGGACCGGCACGATGGGGATCGACGCGGAGCCTCGCGGACAGCGCATTTCCAGGCAGGAGCCTGGGAACGCGGGAAAATGTTTGGCTTGCCCGCCCAGGGTGCGCGGGCGCGACCCTGGGCTAGGATGTGCAACCGCTACGCGATTGGGGGGCGGCGGCACGCGTTGGGCGGCGGGATGGACGCCGGTTTGGTGCGTCCGGCGGGCGGATGGAAGAAAAGTGTTAGGCGCTAAGATCTGTTTAACAGCGCTTGTAAGGGGGCAATCGCTCCGCAGCTTGCAAGCCCCATCCGTCGGGGCTGGTCCTGGCAACACGAGTATCTCCATAACATTTTATCTTTCAATAAGTTGCGCACACAGAAACCAATTAGAATCGTTGGGCAGTTGCAGACCTGTCGCACGGCATACGGTTTGCAGCATGTTCGCGTGGCCAGCATTCCATGGCATGAAGATTACGCCGAGCACTCGTACTCGGACATGCCCTTCAGCATGGCATTGCAGACGAGTTCTAAACAGATTGCTCCCAAGGTGTATCGATGCCCATACTTGCGGCGCAGCGATCGACGCAACCCGACAACTTGTTGCTGATCTGGCAGCAACTCGGGGCGGAGCGACGTTGGTACGCCTTGCACACGCGTCCGCGGCAAGAGAAGGCGCTGTCGCGCCAGCTCCTGGAGCGGGGGGTGCCTTTTTACTTGCCGCTGGTAGGCAAGAAGCTGCTGGTCCGCGGCAAGTGCTTGCAGGCATACATCCCCCTGTTCCCAGGTTACGTGTTCCTGTTTGGTAGCGACGCAGAGCGCCACTTTGCACTTACCACGCAACGCGTGGTTCAATGTGTGCCCGCTCCAGATGGTGCGGAGCTGGCGAGGGAGCTACGCGAGTTGCAGCGATTGATCGATACCGGAGCGCCGTTGACTGTCGAGCAGCGTCTTGCTCCGGGACAGCGGGTCGAGGTGCGTTCCGGACCGCTGGCAGGGTTGGTTGGCACGGTACTGAAGCGACATGGAGAATCGCGGCTGCTCGTGACGGTGCACCTCTTGCAGCAGAGTCTTTCGCTCGCCATCGAAGACTATCTGGTGCGGCCCCTCGACTGAAGGCCAAGGGGCCTCTGCTGCCAACTGAAGAGGCGGTCCAACAGCATTTTGGGGGCGTCTGCCGCCCCACTGTCGTGGAGGGCGCACCTAAGCCAATGCGTGCCCTGGCGCCCTAGACGTCAAGGACACGACCTGCCGGTGGTAGGGTAAACGGTCGGCATATTGGCCGCCAAGCAACCGGAGGTGCTAATACAAAGGCGTGGCGTCTCGGACAGCGACGTTGCCGCTTCGCCGAACAGGGCACTGGAGGTGGTGCAGGCACCCAGGCAGAACGGCGTTTCCGGAGGCTGATCCAAATCAAGTGCTGTGCCGGCACGGCGATGCCGGTGAAACTGCCTCGGTTGCTGAACAGCGAATGAGCGTGTGGGTCGCTGCCTTTCAGGCCTTTTCTATGTAAACAGGGAATGATCAGCCTCCGCCGCGTGGAAACATGGGCGTGGCAGCACGCGGTCCTGAAGCAGCGCACGGCATGGCGCTGGGCGGATAAAATGCCGGTAGAGCTGCGGCAGGTGCGCTGGCCGCGGCTGGAGAAGTCTTGGCACGGCTTGTCAGATGTTCGGGTTGGTCAAGCGAGTATTGGCGGAATACCCTGCCGAGTGCCAGCCTGTGGAGATCCAGGCGCTGGGCCATGCGGGGGGGTTCAGCGGCGCATATATTTGGCGATGCCAGACGCCATTGGGGCCGCTTTGTCTGCGCCGTTGGCCTGCGGGCACAACTTTGGCAAGAGTGGGAGAAATCCATGCCCTGATGCGTTATGTGGCACAGCGCGGCTTTGCACTGGGGCCTGTGCCCTTTGCCACATGCCGCGGTGAGTGTGCCGTGGAATGGGAGGGTAATCTTTGGGATCTCACAACCTGGCTGCCAGGCCAGCCGATCGAGAGGCTGCCTGTTTCTCTGGATCGCGTGGCTGCCGCCATGTCTGCTCTGGCCGAACTGCATCTGGCCGCGGCCTCCTTCTCGTTGTGGCCGGCACACCGTGCCAGGGCACCGGTGATCCGCAACCGGCTAACGATGCTGGCGGCGTGTGCGCCACGAAAGTTGCAAGAGTGGAGGCGCTCCGCGACGCAACATCCCTGGCACGAGCTAGCTCCACGCGCACGGGAGCTGCTTGACCTGGCACCTCCGCGGCTCGCTGTTGCCGCCCGCGAGCTGGGTAAACTATCGGACGCTGTACTCCCCATCCAGGCCTGTCTGCGAGACGTGTGGCGCGCGAACGTGCTGTGGCAAGGAGAGCGGCTTTCCGGCATTGTCGATTGGGCCGCCGCCTGTTGCGACTCGCCAGCGGCGGACATAGCCCGCCTGCTTGGCAGCCTGACTTCAGCCGAGCAGCAGGCGTGGCACACCGGCCTGGCCGCCTACCAGGAGGTGCGGCCGCTGGACGAAGGCACGCTATCGCTGGCAGCCGCGCTGGACGACGCCAACGTGGTGCTGGCCCCGCTCAACTGGCTTCGCATGCTACTGGAAGAAGGCCGCCAGGATGCAGAACGCAGATCCGTCCTGGCACGCCTGGACGAATACTTGGCCCGGCTGCGGCGGTCTCCTGCCCCTGCCGATCGGGCGGCAGTCGGCCCTCTCTGGTGAGACTCGCTCCTTTCACCCACCGGGCCAGGCCCTTTGGGCCTGTACGGCGTGTTGCCAGATGCCGCCTCTGGCGTTGATCTCAGCACCGCGACGGTACGGGCCCCACCATCCTTACAGGACCGCCTGGGCAATGGCAAAGTAGGCCACAATCCCCGTGACGTCCACCAGGCTGGCCACCACGGGGTTGGACATCAGTGCCGGATCGAGCCCCACGCGCTTCAGCAGCAAAGGCAACAGTGCCCCCACCAGGTTGCCGCACAACACCACGACGCACACTCCTAGCGACACCACCTGGGCCAGCTTCAAAGCGGACATGCCGTGCAACGCCCCGCTGGGCGTCATCAACGCACGCACGAAGCCGACCACACCCAGCGCCAGCCCCAGCGAAGTGCCCATCAGCACCTCGTGCAGGAACACCCTTGCCCAGTCCCGTGGCGTTATCTGCCCCAGTGCCAGTGCGCGGGTGATCAGCGTGGCGGACTGCGAGCCGCAGTTCCCTCCAGCGGAGATGATCAAGGGGATGAACAGCACCAGCGGCGGAAACTGCTGGAAGAAGTCCTCGAACTTTGTGAGCGCTACGGTGGTAAGAAAGCCGCCGACAAACAAGATCGTCAACCAGAGGCCGCGCTTGCTCCAGAGGCTGACGAAGGGCGTCTGCAGATAATTGCCGGCCAGCGGCTCAATGCCCGCCATGCGGTGCACATCCTCGGTCGCCTCCGCCACGATCACGTCGATCACGTCGTCGTGCGTCACAATGCCCACCAGCCGTCCCTCGGTATCAACGATCGGCAACGCCAGCAGGTCGTACTCCATCAGCTTCTGGGCCACGACCTCGCGGTCCTCCTGCACCGAGGCGCTGATGATGTCTGTCTGCATGATCTCCGCCACGCGGCGCGTGGGAGGGGCGAGGATCAGGTCCTTGAGGGAAACCAGGCCGATCAGGCGGCGGCCCTCGTCCACGACGTAGCTATAGTAGATCGTCTCCTTGTCCGGTGCTTCCTGGCGGAGCTTCTGAATGGCCTCCGCCGCCGTCAGCTCGGGCGAGAGGACCGCATAATCGCTGGTCATCACGGCCCCGGCCGTCCCCTCGCGGTAGGCGGCCAGACGTCGAATGTCCTCCCGCTCGGCTTGCGCCAACAGCGGCATGATCTGCTCCACCCGCTCCGGCGGCAGGCGCGTGACCAGATCCGCCCGCTCATCGTGCGACATGTAGGTCAACAGCGCTGCCAACTCCCGGCGCTCCATCAAGCCGGCGATCCCATCCTGCAACTCCGGCTCCAGGTAGCTGAACACCTCGGCCCGCGTGCGGCCGTCCAGCAGCCCTAACACAAACAGCACCTCGTCAGGCTGCAAATCGTCCAGCAGATCTGCCGTATCCGCAGGGTGATGCGCATCGAAAAAGTCTCGTAATCCCGCCGCGTCCTGCTCATGGATCAACTCGCGCAAATCGGGAGCCAGCAAGGGATGACGCATGGATGCACACCAAACAAAGATCAACGGCCCACAACGGAGCCCCTGCGGCCCGGCAACCGCAATAACCGCACCTGCAACTCCGCAGTCACTGTCAACATACTTCTCTCGGACAACTCCTGCCAACCGCCCGCGGTGATCGCTTCAGAAGCCACCACCACGCCCTCGGGGCACGGCCCGCTGGCCTGCGGGCCTGCTTGCCACACCTGGGCCGCATTAGCCCAGTACAAGGAATTGCCCCAGCGTACGGCCAGCAGCCCAACCCCGTCGCTGGCCACGAAGGTGAGCTTGAGGTTCTCGACCTGTGCTGGCGGGCATAACCGCTCTAGCCTGCTGAACGCCTCCGTCAGGTATGCTGCCCATGCCTCCGCGTCGCGCAGCGTGCCTCCGCCCGCCTGCCGCCAGCCGTGTAGCAGCCACAGAAACAGGCACTCGCTATCCGTCTCCCCTCGCCGCGCAGCCCGATACTCCGGCGCCAGTTCGTCGAGCAAGCGGCCCTCAAGCCGCCTAAACTCCGGCACGTTGCCATTGTGCGCAAAGGCCCAACTGCCGAACACAAAGGGATGGCAGTTAACCTGGCTGACGCGCCCGACTGAGGCGTTGCGCACATGCGCCAGCACGATCCGGCCCGCGGCAGCCGCCCTTGCCGCAAACTCCGGGTCGCTATAGGCCGCACCGCTGCCGCGGTGCACCTCGGGCGAAGAGGGCCGACCTGCCTCGCCTGTGTAGCAAGCGATGCCCCAGCCGTCGCGATTCGCTTGCCCACGACTGTCGCAATGGCTCTGCTGGATCAGCGCGTGGGGCGCCTCCAGCACCCAGAAAGCAGCGGAAACTGGCACCAGGGACTGCAAGGCAAACAGGCGGCACATAACGAAACCGATCTCGAGTCATACGAGCCTAGCGAAACGGCCCCGCCTTGTGCAGGAGGGTGAGAGAGCCTGCGACAAGCGGAGTATGCCGCGGCTTCCTGCTGGCGGATGGCCGCCTGCGGCAGCGCATGGTACCTGAGGCATGCCGCGGCGCTGGAGCCGCCATGCAGGCTCTCGCCTCCCCTGCCTGCGCCCGCCGGGCGCGGCCTTCTGCTCCCCCCGCCGCCCCAGACATCCCGCTCACGATCTCTCCTGCTCTGTCTTGCGCTGCAGCAGAGAAGGCACCTCTTCATCCACCGGCGAAAACCCCATGGCAAAAGAGAGATCGCTGATCGTACGTTCGGTATCGACCAGGCTGGAAGCGACTTGATCAATCTGGCTGGAAATGAACTCGGGTTCCTGGCGGTTGAGCGACATCTCGGAGATGGACTGGATCTTGTTCTCCAGCCGGCTGATCTCCAGGTGCAACAGTTCGTACTTGTCGCGGGCCTTTTGATAGTTGGCCAGCCGCTCGCGGCAGGTTTGCAGGTTGTCTTCCAGGGCCTTGCGGGCCTGAAGGGCTTGAGGCGTTTCGGTACTTGCCAGGCGGGAAAGCTGCTGCTCGATGTGGTGGATGTCTGCCTCGATCTGTTCCGCCGTCACATTGCGGAGGAACTCTCCGAGTGCATGTTGAGAGTAGAGGAGGCGGAGGTGCATCCAGAGCAGGCGGTCGAGTCCCTCGATCTGCAAGTCGTCGAGGGGGGCGGCAAGCGCTGGGTCGGCTGCGCGCACGCGGGCGGCCAGCGTCCGCAGCTCCAGGCAGCGGTTGCGCAGGTCGTGAAAGCGGCGGCGATAGTCGTCGGGCAGGGCGGCCAGAATCTTCCGCAGGGTTTCTTCGGCGCGGCCCCGGTCGCGAACGCGCGAAGCCTTGTGCTGCTGTGCATCGATCGCCTTGCGAAACCGCGGATGGGTGCCCAGCAGCCCCAGGTAGAGCAGCTCGCCGGCAAGCACGATGGGTCCCCACACGTCGAGCGGCAGCGGGCTGAGCAAGCCCAACCCGATGGCGCCGAACAGAGCCAACAGGTTCCAGGGATAAGTGAACGCCGCCTTGAAATATCGACCTGGACCCACAGTTCAGTCTGGCTCGACCAATGCTTCTGGCACCACGGCCGCGCCGCGGGCCAGGCCAGGCAACACGCCGAAGCTAGTTTCCACTACGCCTGACGTTCCAGCTTAGCAATCCGGTCCCGCAGGTAAAACACCGTCTCCTGAAACTTCGGCTCGCGTTGCATCAGGTGGCTGGGCCGGTCTGCCGGCTCCACTTCCAACTCCTCCAGGATCGTGCCGGGAGAGTTGCTCATGATGTACACGCGATCCCCCAGGAATACCGCTTCCTCGATGGAATGGGTGACGAAAAACACCGTCGCCTGCACCTCCCGCCACAGGGCCACCAGCAGGTCCTGCATGTTCAAACGGGTTTGCGGATCCAGGGCGCCAAACGGCTCATCCATGAGGATGATCCGCGGCCGCAGCACCAGCGTGCGAGCAATGGCCACACGCTGCCGCATGCCGCCGGAAAGTTCGTGCGGGTACTTGTACTGGTCCTTGGCCAGGTTCAGCCCCACACGCTCGATCCAGTAGCGGCCCAGCTCGTAACGCTGTTTACGCGGCATCCCCAAGCATTCCAGGCCGAACGTCACGTTGTCCAGCACCGTGCGGTTGTCGAAACTCGTGTAATCCTGAAACACCATCCCTCGATCCGCACCCGGCCGCGAGACGGGGCGGCCCATCACCAACACCCGGCCGCGCGTCGCCGGGTGCTGCGGTTGCAGCCCCGCGATCAACCGCAGAATCGTGCTCTTGCCGCAGCCGCTCGGCCCCAGCACGCACACAAACTCTCCCTTGTCCGGCAAGTCCTCCACCACGAAACTCACGTCCCGAATCGCCGTGAATTCCTTGGGCGTGCCCTCGTGAAATGTCTTGGTCACGCCGTCGAACTGCACCACGGGCGGCCGGCGCAGGTCCTCCGGCTGCCGCACGTGGTCCAGCACCTCACCCATGCCCACCACATGTACATGCTGATCGCTGCCGGCAACGCCCCCCGCCGGCTGAGCCGCACCGCCGACAGTCTGCGCCTGCTCCGTATTCGGCGCGGTTTCTTCGGCCTGCTGCGGCACGCTCGCCTGCTGCGGCACGCTCGCGTGCTGGGACACACTGGGCTGCTGCGGCACAAGGGATGACGCCCACGCGCCGCCTTGCGGCAGAAGGTGCGGCTGCGGCTCGGCAACACGTGGCGGCGATTGGGCCTTCTGTTCCACACTGCCCGGCGGAGCGGGCACATCAGGCCCCTGTAAGCCAACCTGCCGCGAGCTGAACTCCTGCTGCGATGTTGGCTGGCCCACTGCCCTTGCCGCCGCGCCGCCCCCTTGTGCAGCAGGCTGTTCCCCACCAACCTCTTGACCCGCAGGCGGAGTTGCAGCGGCTGCCTCAGCCGGCGTTGGCTCCGTGGAATGTTGGTCCGCCGGACTTAGAGCGTCAGGCCGCGGCGGGCGCGGCGCGTCGTCAACAGGCCGGCTGCTCATGAGGTGGGAGCCTGCTGCTGAACCGACGGGAGGCTCAGGTGCTGCCACGCGGCGCGAGGCGGCCAGATCCAGGACCACACATCCTCCCAGGCCTTCAGGCACCCATATACCAACCAATGCAGCAGGCCGGCGGTCCCATACCGATACGGAAAGAGCTGCCGCTGTACCCAGTACAGCACTCGATCGATGCCCAACGCCACCAGGGGAATGATCATCAGCACCAGGTAGATATGCTCCTTCTTGCCGCCACGAGACATGGCAAAGTTGAGAATGTACCCCACGCCGCCCAGCCCCTCCGCCGTGAACGTCTCTACCAGCATGATGTAGCCGAAGGCCAGGCCGAACAGCAGGCGCAACGAATTGAAGATGTCCGGCATGGCCAGCGGTACCAGGACTTTGGTGATCACCTGCCTGCGCGTCGCGCCCAAGGTGTATGCCGTGTCGACATACTGGCTGCCCACATCCGCCACAGCCCGCGCCGCATCGGAGATGATAAATGCCACGCACGCCAAGAACAGAAACATTACCTTCTGCAACTCGCCTGTGCCAAACAGCGTAAAGGTCAGAGAGATCAGCGCTGCCATGGGCGCATTTCGGCCGAAAATGGTCCAGGGCACAAAGAAGGCATGTACGCGGGTAAAACAGCCGCAGAGAATGCCCACGGGCACGCCAACCAGCGCCGCCAGGCCGAAGCCCAGCACCAGCCGCCGCAAGCTGACGAGCAGATTGCGCGTCAGGGCCTGGTTGAACCACAGGCTTGGAAAACCTTCCAGCGTCTCGCGCGGGCTGGGCATTTTGACAGCGGAGATGATGCGTTCTTCGCCCGACTCGCCACGTGTGACGTACCACCAGGCGGCCAGCACCAGCGCCACCGAGGCCAGGCCGAGCAAGACTGCCTGCCATGCCGGGATGGGGTGGCGCAGGGCGAGGGAACCGGCGCGGGCAGTCTGGGTTTGATTGGCGGCAGGGGGCAAATCGGCGGTTGGACCT
>JAIMBC010000023.1 GCA_023511675.1 Pirellulales bacterium | reverse complement strand
ACCATACACACCGCAGTCGCCGTCACGACCAGCCGCACGGGGCGGTGCACCCCCGGCGGCGCGGCTAGCAGCCACTTTTGCTCCACACGTCCGCCGCGGGGGGCAAGCGCACGCCAGCGGCCGCGCCGCGTGCCTGTAAGCAAGCGCGTGCCTTCAGGCAGCGTCAGTTCGTAACGCATGGGGTAGGCAACCTTGCCCATCTGGCCCATCTCCGGCAAGGTGGGCAGTTCTCCCTCGTTGGCCACCTCGGCGTGCAGACGGTACACCCCCTCGCCCAGTGCTGTGGCCTCGAGGCGGCGGACCTCCAGACGGGGCCAGAGCTGCAACAAGCGTAGGAGGTACGCCAGATGTTTTTCGGCAAGGGCGTCGAGTTCGGCGGCCGGAGGGTTCAGCAGGTAAAAAGGCTTGAATCCTCCCACTTCCACGGTTTGGCCGGGAAAATCGGGGTGCTCAATGGGCTGCCAATCGGCAAAGCCGTCGATGCCTTGCTGGTGCAGCCAGCGCAGGGCCTTGCGTTCGGCGGCGCCGCGGGGATCTTCGGCGGGGGCACCCTCAGCAGGAGCGGGGGGAGGAATCGCCGGTACCCACCAGGCGCGGGCAGCAAGCGACCAGCGGCCATAGTGAAAGTAGGCCCATTCGCTAAACGATCCCTCTCCTGCCGGCGGCGCGGGAGCGTCGGCACCGCCGTGGAGCTTGCGGTATTCCTCCGCCAGCAGTTCCAGGTGCGGAACGTCTTCGCCCAGCACGGCCGTCTTGATCCGCTGGCCTGAGTCTCCGCCAGGCTTCCAGGTGTGATACAGGTTGTCCTCAGGAGAGAAACTGAAGACCAAACCGATGTTGGGCCGTGCGAAGGCGAAGTCTGCAACCGCCCTGGTCTCGGGCTCGCAGACCTGATGGGGCCCAGCGCCGGGTTGAAAGTAGGGATAGCGAAAGGTGAAGTTGCGATTAAAGGCCACGCCGCCGGGGGCGTCTTCCTGCTGCTGGCCGTCTCCATCGTTGTCACGCCCCTCCACAAACAGGCGGTACCGGCCACGCTCACGGCGGGTAGGATCCGCTGGCACCAGCAAGCGCGGCTCTTGAGGATGCGGCAAGTGCGTGCCGTTGGGATCCGCCACGCGAAGCTGCGTGATCCATCCGTCGCCGTTGAGATCCTCCGGCGGATCCTCGTCGATGCGGCCGTCCGTGTCGTCGTCCATGGGGCGCAGATTGGCCGCCCGTTCGAACCAAGGCTGTTGCGCACAGGCCGCGCTGGCGTCGGGACTGGGCAGCGGGATCACGTAGATCGTAAAGCGAGCGAGCGCCTCGCCCACAAAAGGATCCGTGCCGCCGCGTTCCGCGAGCAACCGGGCCAGCCGCACGGCCAGCTCTGCGCCCGCCAGGTGCGGAGGGTGGACGGCCCCCAGCACCAGCAGGGCTGGCCGCTCCTCTGCTCCCGCGGCACCAATGGTCACCAGCAGCACATCACGTCCGCCCCGTGTGGTTGCCAGGCAGGTCACCTGGGCCAGTTCCAAGCCATCCAGCGCGCGAACTTGCTCGGCCAGTTGGTCGGCCGTGGCATAACCGGCCAGCGGAGGGGTCCCCTCCCAGGCGGATGCCGGCCACGCGCTCACCGCCACCAGGCAGACTGCCGCCAGGCATGCTGCCACGGGGTATCTACCGCATCTGCCGTTTGCCAAGGAACTCTTACGTGTGCTGCACATGTGCCTACCTTTCGACCCCGGTGAGATGGCACCGTTGGGCGCCACTCGATTATGATTGCCAGCGCAGCACATGCCAGCACGAACTCCGCAGCAGGCAGCATCTGGCCCCGGCTGCGCCAGCTTCATGTTCAAGCGGGCGCCCGCCCCCGCCCCTATCCGTAGGGCGATTCTCCGCCAGGGCATTTTCGATGTGGCGATGCCGCACCGTCACCACTCTCATGCCGCAACGCGCGCCAAGCCGCGGTTAGCCCGCCAGATCCATCTGTTCACCGAAGTAATAGCGCCGGGCTTCGGGATGCGCCAGCACCACCTGCGGCGGCCCGTCGCACAGCACGCGCCCCCCACGGATCACGTAGCTGCGATCGGTAATCTGGAGCGTCTCCCTCACCTGGTGGTCGGTGATCAGAATGGAGATGCCGCTGGCACGCAACCGCCGCACCATTTCCTGGATGCTGGCAACGGTCACGGGGTCGATGCCGGTAAACGGCTCGTCCAGGAGGATCAGCTTCGGGTTGGATACCAGGGCACGGGCAATCTCGAGCCGCCGCCGCTCTCCGCCAGAAAGGTTCATGGCCCGGCTGCGCCGCAGGCCCGCGATATCGAATTGCTGGAGCAACTCCTCGCAACGCCGCAATCGCGCGGTGCGATCCATGCCCAGCAGTTCCATCACGGCCAGCAGGTTCTGCTCCACCGTGAGCTTGCGAAACGCGCTCGACTCCTGCGCGAGGTAGCCCATTCCTCCGTCGCGTGCCCGGCGGTACATGGGCCATCGCGTAACGTCCACCCCGCCCAGCAGAACCTTGCCTGCATCGGGCCGGATCATCCCGCACACCATGCGAAAGCTGGTAGTCTTGCCCGCCCCATTCGGCCCCAACAGCCCCACGATCTCCCCCGGTTGGACGGAGAAGCTCACCCCATCAACCACGCGGCGCCTGCCATAGTGCTTGACGAGACCTTTCACCTCCAGCGTGGTCATGGGGGGCCCTCCTGGCACTCGAACGCATGGGCGGCTAGTGGATGAAACGCATCTGCTTGAAGTTGGGCAAGAAGGGCAGATTCAGCTCGATACCTCCGAGCTGCAATCGCAGGCCCCAAGCGGGTACCCAGGTGTGAGGCCAGAAGACATACATGGCCTTGCCGATCAACAGGCTGCGATGCACGAAAGGCTGTGGCTCCCGCATGTGGCCGGCGGCCCAGAGGCGGCTGTCGCTGCTGCGAGGGCTGTTGTCCCCTAGCATAAAGTAGCAGTCTGGGGGGATGTGAAAATGCACGATCCGCAGGTTCGCAGCGTGATCGAAATGGTCGGGATCCGACATGGCCTCGGCGATGGTGAAGGCAATTTCGTCCACGTCGCGGGACCAGTGGGGCAGCGGCATTTGCAGGGCCTGGGCCGAGGCCTGGGCGCGGTGCGCGAGCATTTCCAGGGGGGCCTCGTAGGCCGTGAACCACTGCCGATAGAAACTGGCGGCGGTTCGGTCGGAACCGTACGCGTTCACGTGTGCCGGCAAATCGGTGTACGCAGAGATGGCGTCTCCCGCCGGCCACTTGCGATAGCTATCGAGCTGCTCGGCATGCGGTTCGTGTGCGGGAATGTAGTAGATGTCTCTCAGCACACGGAGATGGCTGACACGTGCGTCCAGCCCATCGGCGGCGCCGACGCGCACGGGAGCCAGGTCGCGCTCGGTGGGCACATGATTTGCCAGGTACGGGTAAGCCGTCGTCTCGCTGAACGACACCAGGCTGTCGTTGATCCACAGGTGGAGCTGATCATCGACATTGGCAAACCGTACGCGATACCGGCCGGGGCCGCGCATCCACGTCCGGCAGGCGGGGCGAAAACCTGGCAGCGCCGAGCACGTGAGCACGGCTTCGCCGCTGGCCACATCCAGCTTGCAGGCGAATACGACGCCCCCTTCCACGAGTTCCAGCATCAAGGTGCCGCGGTCGCTTTCCACGAACACCTCGCACTCCACGGCCAGATCCCCCACCCAGTGCAGGCCACACCAGTCTCGGTTCACCGTACTCCACAGCCAGCCGCCGGCGTTCTGTTCCGGACCGCCAACTTGACGCCATCGCAAGCCGGCATTGTACGCATACTGGTCCGTGATCAACCGCGGCCGAATTCGCTGGCGTTCTTCGGGCGTCAGCCGACGGGCTAGCAGCGTCTTCCACAGGGCAGGCGTGGGCAGGTAATGCTGGTAAATCAGCCAGCTATCCTCGCCTCGCTTGATGTAGTAGGAGCGCTCCTGCGGATCATCCGGCAGCCAGCGGTTCCGGCCCGGTGACTCCTGTACTTGCCAACGGCGGGGAAGCCCGCGCTCGTGGGCTAGCGGAACGAGATAGTCGTTGTCGTACACGGGCTGCAGCATGGCCAGCACCTTGTCGGGCGGCTTGCGTTCGATCTTCAACTTCTGCTGCCGCCGCAGGTGCTGCACCTCCACCATGGTCAGGGGCTCGGCCTCAGGGTCGATGGCCATGCGTTCATGTCCCGGCAGCCGCGCCACGTTCTGACGCAACTCGGTGAGCGTACCGAGCGGCATGGTCAGCACGTCGCCGCCTTGCAGCACCAACGTCTCGTTCGGCAGCCCCACCAGCCGTTTGATAAATGCCGTCTTGGCCCCCAGCGGGTACTTGAACACGGCCACATCCCAGCGCTGCGGCTCGCTGCACAGGTAGGGCACCTTGGCGACAAGGATGCGATCCCCCTTCAGCGGCGGGTGCTGGCCCACCGCTTCGCCCAACCAGGGCCCAGCAGCGCCCCAGATCGCGGCAGGAGCCGGCTCAACAGGGGCATCTCCCTCGCGCCGTGCCGCGTTTGGGAATTGGCAGTTGGGGCAAATGCCGCCCTGCCCCTCCTCAAGCCGTCCCCACCCCTCCGGCGCTTCGCGCTCGTTCACCTGGTATCTGATGCCGCACTGCACGCACTGGTAAGTCTTGTGCCTGCCCATCAGCGTCGGGGCCATGCTCCCCGTGGGAATGACGAAGGCCTCCGCCGCAAAAGTGCGGAACAGGAACGCCAGCACGAAGGCGATAACTACCGATTCGACGGTGTCTCGGTTGCTGTCGCGCGGGCCATGGCTCGCGGCATCCGCGTGGGGGGAGGTCTGCGATGCCGTCGTGCCGGATCGTGCTGCCTCTGGCTGGTCGCCGTGATGGGCATCGGCCCGCTCAGAGGGGGCTGCCGTGCGAACCTCGCCAGACCGCGCACCACCGCTCCCGCCAACCCTTGACGCAGCGCCCGCCCCGCCGCCTGTCAACCATCGCCACCAGGAAGCGACGGGATGCCAGACACCCTCTCCCCTTCCCCCTGCCGGGGCTTGGGACGACCTGCTGCCAGTCTCCTTGCGCTGCATGCCTCTACCTTCTGCGGTCCCGTGCGTCCCCCAACGGTTTTTCTCAACGGCTCAGCGAATATAGCCAATGCTGGAGAGTTGGGGAATGCTGATCTGCCAGCCCAGGATGTGTACCGTCCGGCTGCGCCAGTACAGCAGCAGCGGGCGGCCGACCAGCAGTTGCTGCGGCACACCGGCACGAGCCCAACTGCGGCTGTCGTCGGAAATGGGCACATTGTCGCCCGCTACAAAGTACTCCTCTGGACCAAGCGTCACGGCACGACGGTCGCCTGCGTGGCGGTTCGCTGCGACAGGCCAGTAGTAGTAAAGGTCGCGCCACACGCGTAACTCTCGCACAGCCAGGCTCAACCCTCGGCTGCCAATAGCCAGCGGCCGGCTGGCGTCGCCGCTGGCGGCCGCCACCGGCTTCAGCTCGCGGGAAAAAAGCGTGATTCCATCGACCGCCAACAGAACCTGACCGTCGAAGGTAGAAAGCTCCCACAATTGGGCCTCTTGCTTTGGTGGCGCAAGTCGCGTGCGGCCCGCGGGCATGCCGTCGATGGTCATGGTCAACTCGCCTGCCGGCAGCGCGATCGTGAGCAGGACCTGCTGGGAACCGTGCTGCATGCGAAAGCACAGGTCCCCCTCACCCTGCCAGGCCAGGCGACAGGAGAGGAGCAGATCCTCCACCGGGAAGGACTGCCACACGGTGCGGTTCTGGTTGTAAGCATGGCGATCGAGAGGGGGGGCCTCGCGATGGCTGCCGTGGGGACCGAGGGGCTGCTGGTGGCAATACGTCAGCCACTGAATCTCTGTCGCTGCCTGCCCTTGAGGTGGGGGACAAGCAAAGCCCTCGCCTTGCGACCTCCAACCATGACCTTGAGGCTGAACACGGTAGCGCCAGCGGGTCGGGTCGTGCGCGGCATCATGCACCAGTTGCGCCATTGCTCGCTGTTGTGTGAGCGACTTGCGCTGGATACGGCCGTTGGCGTACACGTCGCCATGGTGCAGTTCGATCCGTTCGCCGGGCAATCCCAGCACGCGCTTCACCTGCACTCTGCTGGCCCGCTGTGGGGAGCGGAAGGCGACCACGGACCATCTCCGCGGGGCGCAAGGCCCCCACGCCCCGCGCAGCAGCAGGATGCGATCGCCCCCGACGATGGGGAGGCTGGCCAATTCCGGCCCCCACGTCCAGCAGTTGGCGCACAGGGCACGCTTGCCTGGTGGCGGGGTATCGAGTGCATCGCAGGCATAGTTCCAGCCGCAGTGCGGGCAAGCTACGTGGCGGTGCGGCCCCAGCAGGGTGGGGGCCATCGATCCGCTGGAAAGCTGGTACCAATCCAGCACGAATCCCCGCAATAGGCATAAGCCGCTTAACAACAGGACGCCCGCCTCGGCCATCCTGCGAAAGGGGTGTGACTGCCGGTTGCATTCGGGCGATCTGGCAGGCAACACTAGGCGGCGTGGGCGAGCCTCCGGAAAGGTTGCAAACATGTCTGCACAGACTGTGGCGAATCGCGAGCGGCTGGTTTCGCTGGATGCCTATCGAGGGATGGTTATGCTGGCCATGGCGTCGGGCGGCTTCGGCCTAGAACAGGTAGCGGCACGGCCGCCGTACTCAGATCAGCCGATCTGGCGGTTCCTGGCGGAGCAGTTCACGCACGTGCCCTGGCGCGGGGGCGTGTTCTGGGACATGATCCAGCCCTCCTTCATGTTCATGGTGGGCGTTTCGATGGCCTGGTCTTACGCGCGCCGGCAGGCCCAGGGGCATTCCTACGGCCGGATGTTCGGCCACGCAGTATGGCGGTCGATCGTGTTGGTTTTGCTGGGCATCTTTCTCATGTCCAATGGTGCACGGCAGACGAACTTCACGTTCGTGAACGTGCTTACTCAGATCGGTTTGGGATACACGCTGCTGTTTCTCTTGTGGGGCAGGGGGACGGCGGTTCAATTCACCGCTGTGCTGCTTATTCTAGGGGCCACCTGGGCGGCGTTCTACTTCTATCCGCTGCCACCGGCCGATTTCGACCCCCGCACCGTAGGCGTGCCGCCCGACTTTCCCACCTTGCACGGCATTGGGGCGCACTGGAACAAGAACACCAACTTTGCCGCGGCTGTGGACCGCGAGTTTCTCAATTGGTTTCCGCGAGAACAGCCGTTCCTCTACAACGACGGAGGCTACCAGACGTTGAACTTCGTACCGTCGCTGGCGACGATGATCCTGGGCCTGATGATCGGAGAGTCGTTGCGCGCCCCCGGCAGCCGCTGGGTCCGCCTGCTGGGGCTGGCCCTGTTCGGCGCGTTGCTGGTAGGTTCCGGGTACGCGTTGGACTACTACCAGATCTGTCCTGCTGTGAAGCGCATCTGGACCCCTTCCTGGGCACTGTACAGCGGAGGCTGGGCCTGCTGGATGCTGGCCGGCTTCTATGCCGTGATCGATTGCCTGGGGCTGCGCTGGCTGGGTCTGCCGCTGGCTGTAGTAGGCATGAACTCTATCCTCATCTACGTGCTGGCACAGCTCTCCACAGGCTGGATTGCCCGCAGCCTGCAAACCCACTTCGGGCAGCAAGTGTTTTCCCTCGCTGGCGAGGGGCTAGAGCCGCTTGTCCGCAGCGCCAGCGTGCTGCTCGTACTCTGGTTGTTGTGCGTGTGGCTCTACCGTCGCAAGCTGTTTTTCAAGATCTGAAGAATCCCAACGAGCAGCCGCTGCCCCCTGGCTTGCAGCCGGCTGCCAAGCCGCTGATAATAGACGCAACCTGCAACGGGCGTGGCCGGGCGGAGGCGGTGCGGCCTGGCCGCGAAACAGTGCCCGTCGTGCAGGTGTAAGGCCGAGACAGGTCGCCCCTGAGAGGCGCGGAACAGAGGTTGCACCGCAGGAGAGGCTCGCCGTGACACACGCCTTCGACCCCTATGATGCGTGGCTAGGCATCGCGCCTAGCGAGCGCCCGCCAGACCATTACCGCTTGCTTGGTCTGCCCCGCTTCGAGTCGGACGCTGCGCTGATTGCCGCCGCCGTGCGGGGCCAGATGGCCCGCGTCTCCGCCCACTTGGTGGGGCCCCATGCCACGGCAGCTCAGGAGATCCTCGCCGAGCTTGCGGCTGCCAAGCGGGTGCTGCTTTCGTCCGAAAAAACGGCGTACGACGACGCGCTGCGTCAGAACGGCAAGGGCTCGGCTGCGGCTGCAAGCGCCCCCGTTGCTGCCATGGCACTGGTGCCACCCGCCACGGCCTCTCCGAGCCGCCAAGGTGCTCTCGCCTCCGAGCCGCCCGCCGCGGCATCAGCTCTTTCGCATCGACCCGATGTCCCCCACGCTATTCCCACAGCGGCTGTAGCGCCATCCGCCTCCGCAGCGCCATCGCACGCACCTCTTGCGCCGCACGCAGACGTGGCGCATCAGGCGGCTACGCCTGTCTTGCAGGATCTCCTGCCGCCTCCGGCTGTGGCAAACTCGGCCGCCTGCCAGGCTGCGGAGAATTCTCCCCAGGCTGCGACGCACCCAGCATCCCTACCCGAAGCGGAGGCAAGCGGCCTGTTGCCGCCATCGGCCATTCCTCAAGCGGCCGTGCCGCTGCAGCCTGCTATGCCCCATGCCGCGCATCCGTTCGCCGCAACGGCCGTGCCGGCTAGTCCATTACCGGCCTTCGCACCATCCCCGCATCAGGGCACCCTGCCCCAGGCATATTACGGGCCGCACACTGCGGTACCACAACAACCGCACGTGCCACAACCGCACGTGATGCCACAGCCAGGGCTAGCCCAACAGCCGCATGGAATGCTGCCCGCTCATGTCGCACAGCCGCCCTATGCCATGCAACCGTACGGCGTGCCCTCTGCTGCATACCCGACAGCACAGCTTGTCGGGTATGGCACGGCACCCTTTGTTGCTCCCCAGGCCGTTCCGGCCGTCCCCATGGCCGCACCAACGTGGCCTGCCCAACACTCGGGACCGGTAGCACAGTCTCCAGCGGCTGGACCCCAGCTTCCTGCTGCCCACGCCGAACCCGTCGCCGGCATGCCGTCTCAATCAGGCCCTACCACGCGCTTCGCGACAGGGCGCCAGTTGTATCACCGGCGCACAGGCCCGTCCAATGCAGCGGCGTGGGGCGTGTTGGCCAGCCTGCTCGTCATCCTCGCCGCGGTGGTCTATTTTGTGGCCACGAGCACCCAAGATGGTCCCTCCACCCCTGGCGGCGCTGCTGTGGCCTCAAACGATAGTGCTCCGGACGCGACAGGCGAGCGGTCCGACGCGCACGCCGAGCAGCGGCCCACAAACCCGCCAAGCACGAACCGAACGCCATCAGACCCGAGTAGCGAACGCCCGGTGCGGCCTTCCAGGCCACCGAATTCGGTGTCTGGCGAGCGTCCGCCCACCGGGGCCACTCCGCATGAGGACAACACAGACGAGCGCATGCCAGACCAGGGCATGTCAGATGAGAGCATGAGCAACGACGGGCATCCAGATCCAGCCAGGCCCGACGCACACCCGCCCGTTGGAGACATGCCCGACACGCCCGCCACAAACATGCCTGTGCCGGACCAACCTGTGCCGGACGAACCGAACCCGGACGAGCCCAACCCGGATGAGCCCAACCCGGATGAGCCCAACCCGGATAAGCCCAACCCGGATGAACCCAAGCCGGACGAGCCGTCTGCCCACCCTGATCCAAACGAATCCGAGGCGGTGCGCGAGGCACTGGCTGCGGCTCGCAAGGCGATGGTGGAGCGGGATCTGGACCGAGCAGAGGAGCAACTGGACCTGGCGATTGTGGCCGGCGGGAGGTTGCCGCCGGAGCTTGCGGCGCGTATCGAGCAGGAGCAGGCATTGGCTGCAGCCGTACGTGCTTTCTGGGAGGCGGTGCGGCAAAGCATGTCTCAATTGGAGGGCACGGAAGAGCTGAAGATCGGCAATAGCGTGGCGATTGTGGTGGAGGTCGACGGCGAGGTGATCATCATCCGCGAGGCGGGCCGCAACCAGCGCTACTCGATCCGCCGCATGCGCAATACGCGGGAACTTCCGGCCCGGCTGGCCGTGGCCCTGGCCGAACGTTGGCTGAAGGGCGATGATCCGACCAGCAAACTGATGGTGGGCGCTTTCCTGGCCGTCGACCCTCAGGGAGACCGTAACCGCGCTGCCGAGTATGTACAGGAGGCACAGCAGCGGGGGGCGGAGTCGGCCGCGTTGGTGCAAGCGGCCCTGGAGGGAACGCCGGAGTGAACGAACCGCCGCTGGGCGCCAGCAAGGACGCCCTGGACACGCCTTGCCTTTGCCTCGACCTTGATGTGCTCGAGGCCAACATCGCGGCCATGGTGCGCACCTGCCGGCAGCATGGCGTCGCCTGGCGGCCGCATGCCAAGGGTCATAAGGTACCGGCCATTGCCCGCCGGCAGATCGAGGCCGGCGCTCTGGGCGTCACCTGCGCCAAGCTTGGCGAGGCCGAGGTGATGGCAGCCGGAGGCGTGCCAGACGTGCTGGTGGCCAACATGGTTGTGGGGCCTCAGAAGCTTGCCCGCCTGGTCGAGCTGCGCCGCGTGGCCGACCCGATCGTGTGCGTCGACCATCCCGACCAGGTGCGGCCCATCAGTGCGGCGATGGCAGCCGCCGGGTTGGTGCTGCGCGTGCTGATCGAGGTCGATATCGGCCTCCACCGCGTGGGAGTGCCGCCGGGCGAACCGACCTTGGATTTGGCCCGCTTTGTGGCAGCCCAACCGGGCGTGGAGTTGGCCGGCATCATGGGTTACGAGGGCCATTTGCTCACCGTCCCGGACCAGGCCGAGAAGTCTCGTCGCATAGCTGAGGCACTCGGCAGCCTGGTAGCCACAGCGCGGCTGTTGGAAGCACATGGCATGCCCTGTGAGATCGTCTCGTGCGCCGGCACGGGGTCGTACTTGCATGCCGTGCAGGTGCCCGGCATCACAGAGATCCAGGCAGGCGGAGCCATCTTCATGGACGCGTATTACCGTCACCTTTGCCACGTGCCCGAGCTGGGCTATGCCCTGACGCTTCTGACCACGGTGGTCAGCCGTCCGGCCCCCGAGCGCGCCATCATCGACGCCGGCCGGAAGGCAATGAATATCGAGATTCACCCCCCCCTGGTCGTCGGCCGCGATGATGTCCGCGTGGGGCGGCTTTCGGCCGAGCACGGCCAACTGGAGCTGGCGCCCAGCGCCCAGGACCTGCGGATCGGCGACCGGCTGGAACTGATTCCCGGTTATGCCGATTTGACCACCGTTTTGCACAACCAGTTCTACTGCTTTCGGAACGGAAAGCTGGTCGACGTCTGGCCGTTGGAAGCCCGGGGCAAGTTGGCGTAGCCTGTCCCTTGGCTGCGGGCAGAGACAAGTTGCCCGTGCAACCGGGAGGGTCGAGCTGGCGGGCGGCCGTAGGCTCGCTGCGCATTGCCTCACCCGACAGCCTACATCCGCCTCCTTCCGCCGCCAGCGCATCGCCAACAACGCAGTGCCGTAGGTGCCCGAGTACCATCCATCGTGCCGGCACTCATCGTGGCGCGGAGGTTGGCAAGCCAAGCGGCCCTGCGGCACGCGGCCAACCTGCGCGGTCTGGGGGCGCAAAGTTTGAGCCGTTCTTTGCCGGCCGCACTTCAACCCGGCGGCCAGCCAAACGAACGCCCCCCCAGCAAATGAAAATGCAGATGATCCACAGATTGCCCCGCATCAGGCCCACAGTTCAGCACCACACGATAGCCCGTTTGTAGACCCAGCTTCTCTGCGAGCGTGCGGATCACGGTCAGCATATGGCCTAGCAGTGCGGCGTCTTCGGCGGCGGCATCCGCCAGCGAGCGCAAGGGACGCTTGGGAATCACCAGGATGTGGGTCGGTGCCTGCGGGGCGATGTCGCGAAAGGCGAGGCACTGTTCGTCTTCATGCTCGATTGTGGCTGGGATCTCACGGTCGATAATGCGCTGGAACACGTTCTTTTCGGGCATCGGGCAGGCTCCTGCTACTCAAGCTGCGTCAGGGGCACGCCCTCGTCTGCTAGCAGCGAGGGGATGCCATCGACGATCGGGTACAACAGGGCTCCGTCATCGCGCAGCAGACCGCCATCGAGCCGGCTGGTCAGCCGCTCTCCGGCGAGATTGCGAAGGTTGCCGGCGGCGATGGCGGCGTTGAGTTTCTCCAGCAGCTCTGCATCGACCAGCCGCAAGGGGCGGCGCGTTGCGGGGCATTGCAACATATCTAACAGTTCGGGATCGATGTTCATCTGACGGCCTCTCCCAGCGCGCCGGCCTGCGCCATCACGCGCAACATCAGCCAGGGCTTGATCGGTCACATGCTGATCGGCACAAGGGCCCAGCTCGCGGGCCTGCTGCCCACAGCACTGCATCGCCATTGTAACGCCAGCAAGCGGCCACTGCACCCCGACGGATTGAACCGGTTGTGCCGCCGGTGCCGATATGGAAGCAGGGATGCCTTTCACTGCTGCTCTGGGCCGGACCCTGCACGGAACCGCCATGCGCCTGTCACGCCGCGCTCGTTTCTTGCTGTTGGCCCTGCTGGCATCTGTGGGCATGGTGCAGGCGTGGGGGCAAGTTCCGGCGGTTCCTTCCGGCAGCCTTCAGGTGGTGCGCCAGTACCCGATTCCTGTAACGGAGTATCGCTGGCGAACTTGCTGGCGGCGCCCCCTGAACCCGTTTGCGCCTCCCGTGCTGGTGTGGGAACTGGTGCCCTGTACGCGCTGGGAATGGCGGTGTGAGGTGGTGGCAGTGCCGCCACCACCGGGCAGGTTGCAGACACTCGAGGCGCCGTACCGATCGGCTCCGGCGAGTACGGCCGACCTGGGGGGCATGCAGCGGTTGGACGATGGCCCGCCGCGGATCGGACTGCGGCTGGCCGATCGCGCGGCAGTCCCCGCGCGGGACCTGCGTTCAACCGCGCCTGCCACGGAGAACGCCGCTGCTGCCAACCGTGCGGGCCCCCGCGAAGGCCCGCGCGGCGCGATGCCACCCTTGGCGTCTGACAAGGGCTGGCAGCCCGCACGTGCCAGTCTCAGACAGCGGCCGTAGCCTGAAGCCACAGCGGGGCGTGTCGGCCTACACATCCTTCTGGAGCACGTAGCCGACATCCACCTGAATAAATCCCAGGCGATGAAAGAGGCTCATCAGGCCCGGCTGGTCGGCAGGGAGCTGCGCTTCGACCATGGCGAAGCCCTGGCGCGCCAGGGCGTGCAACGCCTCGCCCAGCAGATAGCTGCCCAGGCCCTGCCGGCGCAGCGGTGGTGCGACGTGCAAGTGGGAGAGGCCGGCGGTTAGCACGCCCCAGCTCTGGGAGAGAGGTTGAATGTCCCAGAAGGTGGCAGTGGCCATGGGCGTTTGCGCATCTCGGCTTTGCAAGGTAAATCGGGTGCGCTCGAAGGGCGCCTCGGTGCAGGCCTCCCACCATGTGGCCGGGAGGGGATCGTACTCCACCTGCAACAGGGTGCGCCGGCGAATCTGCACGTGCGTGCGATCGAACACGGGGCGAAAGCCGGCCAGGTCGCGATGCAACACGCAGATCTGCCTCAGTTCGCGGTAGCCGTGCGAGCGAAACAGCTTTTCCGCGCGGGGTGCGCTGGCGAGCACGCCGGGCAAACCGCTTCCCCCATACAGTCCCAGGTAGAACGCATGGTTAGGAGAAATGCCGCCAGCCAGCAAGGTCCGCGCCCCGTGGCGGCACAGGTACCGCTCGCTGTGTTCCAGCAACTGCGCGCCGATTCCCTGCCGCTGGTGGCTGGCACGCACCATCACCAGACAGGTTACCCCCAGATGCGTGTCGATATCGGTGCCCGCGGCATTGGGACCAAAGGCCGCGTGGGCGAAGCCCACCAATTCGCTGCCCTGCTCCGCCACGATCAGCGCTTGGCGCTCGAAATACGGCTTGGCCAGCACGTGCGCCTCGATCAGAGCCGCGGACATGGGCTGCGCCAGCCCTCGCTCCGGGGCCTGGGTACGCCAAATCTCTGCTAGTCCTGGGGGATCGGTGTTGCGAAAGGGCCGGTAGACAATCAAGGCCCACTCTCCAGGTCCACCAGCACCCGGCCGCCCTCTACCTGCGTGGCCAAGGTGGGCTGCCGCACACGTAAGCTGAGTTGGTGCTGGCCGGTGCGCACATCAAACTGCCAGCCGTGCCAGGGGCAGGTCACGACGTGGCCGCACAGCTCTCCTTGGCCCAACGGGCCTCCCTGGTGTGGGCACACTCCATCCAGAGCGTAGAACGTGCCCCCCACGTTGAACAGGGCGATAACTCGATCTTCCACCACAAACTCGCGCGCGGAGTTGGGTGGGCAATCCGACATGTCAGCGAGCGCAACCCAGCGGGCCATGAGCAATTCAAGCAGACAATTTATGGGTCCTGCCAGAAATGCAGGATCGGTGCCTCCTTCGCATTATATGCGTGGTTCCGGCGCGCCCCAAGATGAGTCCCCTGCCGTGGCCCCCCATTGCTGTTTCGCCAACCAACCTGGGATCCCAATCGTACCACAGAAGCCGGCCTTGCGTGCCGCCGGCACATCCCAGGTTGAAAAAACGCCACAGTTTCGCGCCAGGCATGCTAGGGTTGGATATGTGTGGTACTCTGCACCGGTTTCGAGCCGCTGCGATGGGCGTCTGGGCATGGAGCCGAGCGCTGACGTCAGCCGCCCCCCTGGGCCGGCAGCCGACAGTGCTCCGCGAGTTGCCAGCGCGACAACTCGGCATGCCGCACCACAGCCCTCCATGCCAGCCCCAGGCCAGCAGCCAGCTTGAACCAGCGGGCACGCGCCCACCGCCCGGCCGCATGAGCGGCTCCTGGGCGCTCGCCAGGCACTTCCCTGCAAGCCGCGTGACGCGAAATCGTCGCGGGCTGCCGGCGCAGCCTCTGCGGCCGCGTCGGGCCGTGCTGCTCGGGGCTGCGGCGCTGGCCCTCTGGCCGCTTGGGTGGGCATGCGGCTGTGCTAGCGGCCGGCTGCCCCGCATCGATCCCACAGGGGAACGGATTTTCGCGCCCGCGGCCGTGGAATTCGAGGCCCAGCCCGGTCTACCTGAATACTGCCACAACGCGGCCTTACGCATCTCGCCGCGCAAGGTCGTTGCCCCTCTGGGTAGCGAGGTAGTGGTGCTGGCGAGCGTGTGCGGCCCCGACGGCTACATGTACGCCAACCAGCGCGTCGAGTGGTCGCTGGCCGAGGGCAGCGTGGGGCACTTCGTCGCCGTCAACGAACGCACCTTCCTCGACGCGCTCTTCAACTGGAGCAGCAGTCCGGGCAAGTTGGATCCCCGCTTCGCCGTAAGCAGTACGTCGTCTCGTTTTGTCGTACTGACACGGGGCACCCCCCAACGGGACGACGACGTGACCGTGCTCCGCGGCCAGGCCTGGGTCAGCCTGACATCGCCGCTCGAAGGCACCTCCTATGTCACGGCATATGCACCCAGCGTCTACGCCTGGGACCAGCGCCAGCAAACCGCCATCATCCACTGGGTGGATGCCCAGTTTGCTTTCCCGCCGCCGGCCATCGTGGGATCGGGAGGGCGGCACGTCTTTACCACCACTGTCACGCGACACACCGATGCCGCTCCTCTGGAGGGCTGGCGCGTACGCTACCAGATCCGCGCTGGGCCCACGGCCGGCTTCGCTCCCGACGGCGCTACGGCCACAGAGGTGATGACGGATCGCCTCGGCCAGGCAAGCGTGGAGATCTTCCAGCCCATTGCTGCGGCGGGCACCAACCTGGTGTCTATCCAGGTGTTGCAGCCCTTGCCGCAGAGCCAGGGTACAGAGGAGGTGGTGCTGGCAGCATCCACCACGCAAATCACCTGGACAGACGCGGCAACCATGCCCGCTACGGCACCGCCGCCGGTCGGGCCATTGCCGCAAGACAGACCGCCTCCCCCGCAGGGCCCTGCACCACGCCCCTCACCAGCGGAGCAGAGCGCGCTGATTCTCGATGCCACTGGTCCCGAAACGGCCGAGGTGGGCGAGCAGGTCTCCATGCAAATCGCCGTCACCAACCGGGGCCGCACGGCTGCTCAAGGTCTGGTGCTTGTGGCACGGGGTACGGCCGCGCTGCGGCACGAAACGGGCGAGGACACCCTGGAGCGATCTCTGCCGGAAATTGCTGTCGGCGCCACGCAGCGGTTGGCGATCACGTACACGGCCGTGCTTCAGGGGCGTGCCTGCGTGACGTTCGAGTTGTTCCAGGGGCAGAATGTCCTGGCCAGCGACCAGGTGTGTGTGCAAATCGTTCCGGCGCGGCAGGCGGCGGAGGCGGGCGCGCCGCGGCTGGTCGTGCGGAAGACCGGCCCCCAACGGGCCAGGGTCGGCGAAACGGCCTCTTTCGTGATCGAGGTCGTCAACACCGGCTCGGGCCCCGCCACGGCGGTGAGGATTGCCGATCATTATGACGCCAGCCTGGAACCGGTGCGCGCACGCGAAGGATATGAGTTCGTGGGGGACGACTTGGTGTGGAACTTTGCGCGGCTGGAGCCGGGCGCTCGGCTGAGAATTCGGGTCGAATGCCGCTGCGTGCAGCCCGCCGAGCAGAGCTGCAACCGCGTCACGGTCACCTGCCGCGAGGGTGTACGTGCCGACGGCGAGGCCTGCCTGTCCATCGAGGGAGGGAATGAAGAGGTGAGCCTGACCCTCTCCGATACTCGCGACCCCATCACCGTCGGACGGCAAACGACGTATGAGATCCGCGTACTCAACCAAACCCAACGCGCATTGGAGGCGGTGGTCCTTTCACTCGACTTGCCCGAAGAGCTGGAACCGCTGCTGGTGGGCACGGTCGGGCCGGGACGTTATGCCATCCGAGGCAACAGCGTGCAGTTCGATCCCGTGCCGACGCTACCGGCCGGCCAATCGCTCACCTACCGTGTCGAGGCGCGTGCCCGACGCCCTGGCACGGCACGTGTGCGCGCCCGGCTGCAAAGCCGCAGCCTCAACCAGCCCGCCAGCGCAGTGCAGACCACCACGGTACTGGCCGAGTAGCTTCCCGCGCGGCTACGATGCTCTGCGCCTGCCCTGCCGCCCCCTTGCCGACTCCAGACAATGAATCATGCGCCGCCACCGCTCGACCGCAGCTCCGGCAGTGAGGAGGGATCTTTCGACCGGCTGCGCCGTGCCGCAGGGCTAGTGCTGGCTCCGGCAGTGCTGCTGGCTGTCCGCGCGGTGCCCTTGGCGGACCTAAGCGAACGGGCGCATCGCCTGGCCGCGATCATGGCGGCCGTGGTCGTGCTCTGGATCACGGAGGCACTCCCGCTTCCCGTGAGCGCGCTGTTGGGCGCGTGCGGTTGCGTGCTGTGGGGCGTGGCGCCGGCGCGCGAGGTGTTCCAGCCGTTCGCAGACCCCATCATGTTCCTGTTCATCGGCTCCTTCATTCTGGCGCGGGCCATCGCCCTGCATGGCCTGGACCGGCGTGTAGCCCTGGCAGCGCTGGCTCTCCGCTGGGTGGGGGGCCGGCCCGGCAGGATTTTGGTGGCCTTCGGGGCCGTGACGGCAGCCATGTCCGCCTGGATCTCCAACACGGCCACCACGGCCATGATGTTTGCCATTGGGCTTTCTCTGCTAGGGTTGCTCCTCGACCCCGCGCAGGGAGCACGGGTGCATCCGCGCTATGCTACCGGATTGATGCTGATGACCTCCTTTGCGGCGTCCATCGGCGGACTGGCCACGCCCATTGGGACGCCTCCCAATCTGATTGGGCTGGGCCACATCAGGGAGCGGTTAGAGGTGCCCATCTCCTTTGCCCACTGGATGCTGCTGGGGGTGCCCATTGTCGGGCTGCTGTATGCGGTGCTGGCCCTGTACCTGTCCTACTTCTGCCGCGCCGGCGTACGCAGTGTGGCGGGTGCGCAGTTGCTGATCGCGGAACAGCGCCGCAGCCTGGGGCCCTGGACAGTGGGTCAGCTCTCCACGCTGGCGGCCTTCCTCGTGACGGTCATGTTGTGGACAGCGCCTGGCTTGCTGGCGATCGTCGCTGGGCAGGACAGCAAGACCTATCAGTGGTGGATGCGCCATGTGCCCGAGGCAGTGGCAGCGGTAATCGGCGCGGCCTTGCTGTTCGTGCTGCCTGCCGGCGGCGGCCGGCGGGCGATGGTCTGGCATGAGGCGGCCAAGATCGACTGGGGCGTGGTGCTCTTGTACGGTGGAGGGATGGCCCTGGGCCAGCTCGCCACGCAGACCGGCCTGGAGGATGCCGTGGGCCGCGCGCTCAGCCGCCTGCCGCTCGAGGGCAGCTTTGGGGTGTTGGTGGGCTCGGTGATCGTGGCGGTGCTGCTTTCGGAACTCACCAGCAATACCGCGTCTGCGACGATGGTGGTACCGATGGTGATTGCCTACGCTCATGCTGCGGGCGTCGATCCGCTGCCGCCGGCGTTGGGTGCGACCTTGGGTGCGAGTCTGGGCTTCATGCTGCCGGTATCGACGCCCTGCAACGCCATCGTGTATGGTTCCGGCCACATCCCCCTGGGGCGGATGGTCCGCTATGGCCTTCTGCTCGATGTTGCGGGGATTGCCGTGATCGTGGCCTTGGTGGGCACGTTGGCGCCACTGTTGCGGTGAGTCGGTTGGGGTACCAGTCGGTGGGGAGCTAGGGCGGCAGCAGCCCTCAGCGTGCAAGCAGGCGAGCCCGAGCTGAGGCGTGCCTAACAACGGCGATTCGGGGCGTCGCGGCGCAGGCGGTTTGCTGGCTGTGCGCGGCCTGCGGCACACCGGCCTGGCGG
Source organism: Pirellulales bacterium (assembly GCA_023511675.1). Lineage (GTDB taxonomy): Bacteria > Planctomycetota > Planctomycetia > Pirellulales > JAIMBC01 > JAIMBC01. Next base: position 15,019 of record JAIMBC010000023.1, on the reverse strand, counting down.
CGGCATGAGGGGGCTTGCCAGGGACGTGAACGCAATGTGTTCGACTAGCAAGGGTGGAGCGTAAATGCCGACGCACGATGAGGCTCGGCACAACGCGGCATCCTTCTGAGCGTGGGGAGGGCGCAGGCAGACGGCAGAGACGCAAGCCGCAAGACGCGGGCGCTGGTGGACGCGCGCAGGCTCAGCCGGAACACGCCCATCGAGAGCTTGGACGAATGCAGTACCCGCTCGGCGCAAACGAAGGAGCCATTGCGACATGCGGCTCAGAGGCGGCACTTGCAGTACCGCCAGAATCGGCCACGGGCGTGGGCAGACGCCGCTCTAGTGCAACAGCAGCGGCCTGGGACCCGGCGGTTCGTCGCTGTCCTGGCGTTCCCACTCTTCTCGGATCTGGCGCAGCCCGAAGCTGCAGAGTTCAAAGTCGTGGCTGAGGCGCTCCAGCACGTCGCACTCTTGGCTGTTTTCGGCGGTACGGAGCGTACTGGCGATATAGTAGGAGCGTTTGCCCTGCTGGCAGTAGTCGATGAACCAGTCTCGCTGAGCACGTCGGCGGAGGTGCGCAAGCGCCTCGGGATAGATGCCCGTCCAGAACAGCGTAAAGTCGCCGATGTGCCGGTGGATTTCACGCTGCGGTGCGCCCTGGCGGGCCTCGGCCTCGGCCAGCATCTCAGCCACCTCACGAAGCTGCCGACCGGCAAGATTGCGAATGCGGTAGATGGAGTCGACGTGCACAAACCGGCAGAGCATCTCCGCCAGATAGCTCAACAGCGGCGGATCGACCACCCCCAGCCGGGTGTGAAAGACGTATTCCGTCAAGCCGGCAAAGAACCGATAGAGTGGAAGCTGCGTGCGCTGCGTATCCATCTCCGACCTCCGCGGCGCGGCCGCTCGCACACGGGCCGCGCCGGCTACGGTTTTCCAGCGCCCGCCCCTGCTGGCTGCCAACGCAGCGGCACAGGCCGACCGGACATCAGCCAAGAGGCAGGCAGAAGGACAGATGGCGCCGAAAGCCAGGCAAGGCAGGTCGCACATATCTTGCCTTAATGGCATTATCGGCTGCCCGCAAACAAGTGTATGCAGCAATTTCCGGGAGGGTCAAGGCACGACCTTCGCCGGTTTCTCGGTCGTGACCGCCCTGGCCGTTTCTGAGCCCAAGCCAATCCGCCAACCAAAGGCTGCGCGTGCCCTGCCCCGCGGCCAACCGACCCTTTAGGCTCGCCTCAGCACTCCCTTCACGCTGCGGCAAGGCTAGGCCTGCCTGCGGCTGGCCGCCTGTGCCGCCGCGGTTTCGCCCGTTACCTGGGCCATCATCCAGCGATCCATGTCTTGCAGCATCGCGGGACACAACTCTTGCCCGCATGGATACTGCCGCAGCTCCACCTGCATCCCGGCCGCAAACAGCAAGCGTAAATCCTCGGCAGCCATGGCATCGCTGTAGGCCGAGCTGTAACGGCCGCAACCCACAAACACCGCCAGCCGCCGCGCCGCGTGGTAACGCCGCAACGCGCCGTGGCCGCGGGGAAACGCGCCACACAGCGAGAGAACTCCGGCGAACAGGTCGGGATACAGCAAGGCCAGCCGGAAGGCCATGGTTCCGCCCGTGGCAAACCCAGCGAGAAAGATGCGTGCCGCGTGGATGTTGCATTTCTGGCGGGCCAGGGCCAGGCCCGCCGACAGCCGCTCGGCAGCCAGCGACACATGCGCCGGCTGCTGGCTCCACGTGTACGCCGTCTGCCCTACCACATGGGCATCAGGCATCGTGCCACGCAGCCCCACGGCCACATAGTTGCGGAGGCTCAACAGCGGCATCAGCCGGCGGAGTTGCACCTCACTCTCGCCAGGGCCGTGCAGCCAGATCAACAAGGGGTAGGCATAGTTCGCTTCGTAGTGCAACGGTGTGAACAGCGTCGCGTGCGAGGCATCGGCCTCGCTGATGAAAACGCCCCCAGACGCACAACCCTTCGCGGCAAGCGGCTTGGCCGTCTCCCCGGCTACCGTGGCGAGTGTGGCGTCGATGCGTTTCATGCCTGGCGCTCCTCCTGCAGCGGGTCCCACATGTTCCTCTCAGTTGACGCATGCGCCAGCGCGGCGGACGCGCGCAGACCGCCTCCGCAGACTGCTCCGACCGCGCACTTGCGTGCATGCTGCATGAAAAACCCCCTCGTGCTCCTTGGAGACCGATGCTCCTCGACAGACGACCGAGGCGGATTCGTGTCATCGAAAGCGAGGACTGTATCGCAGCGCGCCCCGCATGTCAACCACCTGGACCAGCCAATCGGCTCCAGCATGCTAGCATCGCCCCGCGCCCGCGCTCCCCGCGATACAAGCTTCGTAGAGGGAGTTTCCTCGCCAGCATCGCCGCGCCAGCGCATCCCTTTGCACGCAGGCTGAAAGGCTCGGCCTCACCCGCCTCAAGGCAATGCGTGCAGCGTCAGGATCAACTCCTTGAATTCGCACATCCGCAGCGCGTCGCGCGCTACATGCCGCGCCGAGCAAACCAGCACAGGGCCGTCGGTCTGTTCGCGGCCCGGCTCGGGCAACCGCCCATGGCTGCCGCGCACCACCGAGGCATCCAGACCGATCACGTCCATGTAATAGCGGAAGCCTAGCTTCTTCTGGAGCATGCGCCATGCCACGCGCAGCCGCGGCCAGTGCAGCGCCGGGTCGAAGCAGAGTTCCGCCGGGTCGTAGCCCGGCTTGCGGTGGATGTCCACCGTACGCGCATAGTCGGGCGCGAAGGCATCATCCAGCCAGAAGTAATAGGTGAACCAGGCGTCCGGTGCGGCCACGGCCACCAACTCGCCGCCGCGGGGGTGATCGAGCCCCTCTGCTGCCTGCTCATCACGATGCAGCACCCGCTCGATGCCGGGCATCCGCTCGAGCAAGGCGGCTACCTCCGCCACGTCTTCCGGATCGGCCACGTAGATGTGCGCTACCTGATGGTCGGCCACAGCAAAGGCCCGCGAAGCGCCTGCATCCAGCGTCTCCCAACCCAGTGTTTCGCGGCGCACGCGCAACAGCCCGTGCTCCCGCAACATGCGATTGACATGTACGGGACGCGACACGCTCGTGATCGCATACTCCGAATGTACGACCACCTCCGCCCCGCGTTCCCGGGCAGCCGTGATCAGCCTACCCGCCTCTGCATCCACCAGCTTCAAGTCCCGGTGCAGACCGGCGAACTCCGGCCCAAACCGCTGCAGGTTATAGTCCAGGTGCGGCAAGTAGACCAGCATCAACGTGGGACGAAAACGGCGCTGCACCTCCAGAGCCGCCTCGACAATCCAGCGGGTGCTGCGAATGTCGGCCGCCGGCCCCCAGAAGTGCTGCAAGGGGAACACCCCCAGATGGCTCTGGATCTCGTCTCGCAGCGATTCGGGCTGGGTGTAGATGTCGAACAGCTTGCGGCCGTCCGCGGGATAGCTGGGCCGAGGGGTGATGGACCACTGTACCGGCGCGTACATGTTGAACCACCAGAAGAGCTTCGCCGTCGTGTAGGCGGGATCCCTGCGGCGCGCGGCCTGATAGATGCGCTCTCCCTGCACCAGTCGGTTGGACTGCTTCCAGAACACCACCTCGGCCAGCTCGCGCTCATACCAACCGTTGGCCACGATGCCGTGTTGGCGGGGAAGCAGGCCCGTGAGCAAGGTGCTTTGGGCCGTACAGGTCACTGCGGGCAAGACGGTGCCGAGGGGGCAGGCGAATCCCTCCTGCGCCAGCGCGGAAATGTGGGGTGTGTGACGGCCCAGGTGTGCCGGCGAGAGCCCCACCACGTTGATCACCACCACTGGCTTGGTCATGGCATCCTAGTGCCCATCCTTCGGGGCCGGCCGCCCCGCACGCCGCTCGTAACCGAGGGCCACCAGCGGATCACACATCGACGCGCAGCCCATCATCGCCAATGGTGAAGGGAACGATCTCGTCCGCAGCCCGGCTGCCACGGTGCTTGGCCACACACAGCGCGCGGCCCAGCCCCGTCGCCGTGCGGACGCGGCCCAGACAGATGACCGTGTTGGCATTCGTGAGCACGTCTCCCTCCTCCAGGCGGCGCGCCAACAGGTCCTCCAGCATCGTCTCTGCGGTGGTGTACAACAACAAGCAGCCCAACGCCTCTTGCGCATAGGCATGCGCCTCGGCCAGCGCCGCATGGCGGCGATACTGCTCCCGCAGAACGTCCCGCGCCACCCACTGGGCCTCCTTGCGGAGCACCTGGTGGTACACGTATTCGAACAGCTCGAGCTGGGCCGAGTCCGCTGCCCGCGCGCTGGGCTCCACGCCGTCCACCACCACCCGCCGCACGCCCCGCACGAAATTGCCGTACAAGAACGCCAACGCGGTTTGCAGCTTGCGGCCTAGCTCCACCTGCCACGCATGCCACGCCTCAGGATCCAGGTCGCCCCGCGTCACGCGACGTCCCGTGCAGCCGAACAGATGCAAATAGTCCCCCAGTTGGGTCTGGAGAGCATACAGCTCTGCGCCGTGGGGGAGCCTGTCGGCAGGCTGAAGTTCCCACTGGCAAATCCGTCGGGCATAGGCGCGATGGCCCTGGGAATCGCCCCGGCTGCTCAGGTCGAACAGCACACCCCGACGGCCTTCTTGCGCCAGTCCCGCGTGGGCATACTGCACCCCAAGCTGCGTCTTGCCGGCGCCGGTGGCCCCCAGCACCACCGTCAGCGTGCCGGTGATCAATCCGCCGCCGAGCAAGCCGTCCAACCCTGGCACGCCCGTGCTTTGCCGCCGTTCGCTCATCTTCGCCTTCTGCCGAGCAGCACGCGCCGGCTTTACGACCCTCACCAGTTTGCCCAGCCAGTATAGTCGGCAGATCCCCTCCGGCGAAGGGAGAGACCCACCCCTACCGCTGGGTAGCGAGTCGCGGCTGCTGTTGCGGATGCGCGTCCGCGCAGTGGCGAGGTAGGGTTCGGTAGAACGCTTCGACGCGCGCTCGCTGCCAGCGGCGGAGAGAAATGTTCCTTCCCGCGCACTGACGCTCCGGGCGTAACGGCTGTATCGGGAGCCTTGTGATGTTCAGATTTGACTCGCGCCGCAATGAAAAGCGGGCGCAGGCCCTGCTCACGCGGATTGCCAATCAACACTGCAGTCAGATCGCCTGCTTGTATGAAGGGCCTCGCGAAGAACCGCGCGTGCCGCTGACCATGGCGGTGTATGTAGTACCGTGCAAGGACGGCCGACCGCAGGTCGATCTGGCCTTTGCCTGTGCCACCAAGGAGATTGCCACGCGCGGCGTGGCCCTGGTGGTGGACGAACCGGTGGCCTTTGATGAGGCCCTGTTGGGCATGAACTGGGAGCAACAGATCTGGTGGCTGCACAGCGAAGTCCGGCACGTCAGCCCCCTGGGTGCAGGGCTTTGGCAGGTGGGCCTGCAGATCTGCAAGCTGCTGGATGAGGACGACTGTGGTCCGCTGAAGCACCTGATGATCTGAACAGGTCCAGGGCGGCATCGCACAGGCGAAGAGCCAGCGAGAGCAGCAATCCCCCTGAATCCGAACGCCTGCCTGGAGTATGGGCAAGGCATTTAGGGATTCGCGGCCGCCTGCGGCTGCGGGTCGGGCGGGGCCACCGTAACCCACAGGGGCGGTCCGCAGTAGGTGGCCTTCATCACAAAGTTGATCGACACGTGAGCCATGATCGGCACAAGCTGGCGCTCCACCGGCTTGGCGTCTGGAGCGGCGGTGAGCGTGATGAATCCCTGAGACTGATCGGCCGAAAGCAAGGTCTGGCTGTTCTTGGGATCGAGCTTGACGCCTGGCGGCAGGCTCATGCCATAGGGCTGTTCGAGGTGCTGGTAGATAACGTCCAACGTCACATTTCCGGTGAAGCCTGGCCGGCGCGTGATGGCGACCTCGATGCGCTGCGAGCTGCCGGGCGTGAGGACGACCTCGCTGGCGGAAAGCGTAACGTCCAGGATGTCGCGCGGGTCGCCCACGGCCACGGTGTGCATTTCCACGGGCCAGTGGCCGCGGCCGCCCCCGGGCAGATAGGTCTCTTGGAGGGGAACGGCCTGACGAACGATTTCCAGGGGGGCCGCCCCCTCGGTGGCTGAATGCGTGCCGGTGCCGGTGATGCGCACGTTCGCCGCGCCGGCCGGCGCGTCGGCAGCAGCCGTGAACAGGATGCAGCCATCGTTGCCCTCGGGCAGAATACGGCCGCAGGTGGCGCTCACACCCGGCGGCAAACCTTCCACGGCGAGCTGGACGGGGCCGCTAAAGCCATTCTTGCGATAAACGCGCACGTACACCACCCCGCTGGTACCGGGCGAGAGCGGCGTCTTGTCCGTATCGGCCTCCAGGTAGAAGTCCGGCAAGGCCGGTGTGGCACGGAGGAAGTACACAAACGCCGGCCCGCCGCGTTCGTGCAGATCGGCAACCTCCAGCACATAGCGGCCGTCCGCAGGCACCGTCCAGTTCTCGATTAGCGAGTCGGCATTCGAAAAGCGGCCGACCCGCATATCGTCCGACTCAGACAGCACGCTCCCCTCTGCGTTCATGAGACGCAGCTTGGGATCCATAGCCGAGAATACCCGCCTCCCGATGACCTCGAAGGTCCATTTCTCTCCCTGGCGCGCCTCGAAGGCAAAGCAGTCGCGGTCTGCTGCCGCCTCGATCCGACCAGACACCCCGCCGGGCAGCGGCATCGGCTGCGCGCTGGAAGGACTGCCGTTATCCATCGGCAACTCCACTGCCCCTGCAAGAGGGCTGCAGACCAACGGCACGGCATTGACCGGCCCGCAGGCCAGCAGCGGGCTGACCCAGTGGATGCCCTCGGCCGCATCCGCCGGCAGCATGATCTCCGCCCAGGACTCCGAGGGCAGGTTATAGCCCGCCAGCTCCACCCGCGTGCTTACTCCCGGCTGGACGCCGGTGGGATGGAGCGCCGTGATGAACGGCCGCTGCACCGCCTCGATGGCATACTGCCAATGCGGATTTCCTTGAAACCGCACGTCGCGTATTTCCAAAAAGTACTCGCCATCAGCGGCAAAGCTGTAGGGCAAGAGGGGATCGGCGGCGTAGAAGTTGTCGCTGGTGGCGATGATGCTGCCGGCGGCATTGCGCAGCGTGAGGATCGGATCGGCGTGCGTTTGCAGATCGTGAATCTTGTCTTGCAGCCGTCCGCATTGCACATGGAAGGTCCACGCACTGCCGGCCGCGGCGGAGAATTTGTAGCAATCGACATCCTCGGCAGCCTCGATGGCGCCGCACAAGGTAGCCGGCAGCGTGACAACCTGGGCCGTTTCCCGCGTGTTGTTGTTGGCTGCCTCGGTAACAACGGGGTCGCGGACCACGACGAGCTGGCCGTACGTACTGGGGCCCTGTGGGGTGATCACGCGGAAGCCGCGGACGCCCGGCAAGGCATCGGCCGCCACGGTGAAGCGGAGCGTGATCGCCGGCACCATCGGCTTCTGCTCAGGGGGCGGCTGATCTGCCGCCCCTGGGGGCGCGACGACCTCGCCCGTCACGCCGCTGCCGGTCACCAGTACCTGAGTGGCCCCGTACAGATTGTGGGCCGCCGAGAGTTGACACTCGCTCGTCGTCCCCACTTGCACGGCGATGGGGGCAAGATGCATCAGCATCGGATAGGAGGCCTGCCCCAGGGCAGTTGCCGCCAGGCCGCAGGCAAGCCAGGCAGCGCCCAGCAAGCGGAGGCTAGTGCACATAGAGGAATTGCTTCGAGTTCAACAGCGCCCACAACAGGTCTTCATAGAACGTTTTCAGGTCTGGGCACTGATCCTTGAAGGGTGCCCAGGCTGCCAGTTCCTCTGGCTTGGGCCGTCGGGACAGCGCGGCGAGATACAACTCCGTCACACCCTCTTCCCACGGCACGTTGGAGGCGGCCAGACGGGCCACCCGCCCCTGAGGATCCGCCAGCTTGGCGGCGATGGTCTCTCCGTTGAGGGTGTGCAACACCTGAGCCAGATTGATCTCTTTCGGCCGCTCGCATTCGCAGGTGCTGGCGCGCTTGGGCTTGCCAAAGGTGCGCAGGAAGTAGTCGGGATAGTCCGCATCTGGCAGTTCCACCGCCCGCGTGCCCAGTGGCAGATTGCGGAACTTGGTGCGGCAGCCTGTGGCCTGGTCCACTGCATCCAGCAGCGCTTCGGCCGGAATCCGCTTCACCAGGTAATGGCTGTAGAACCGGCTGTCGGCAGCGTTTTCCTCGCTGGGGCGGGAATCGAGCTGGTACAACCGGCTCGAGACAATCGTTCTCAGCAGATGCTTGAGATTGAAGCCGCTAGCTACAAAATCATCGGCCAGGGCCTGCAAGAGCGCCTCGTTGCTGGCAGGGTTTGTGGCTCGCATGTCGTCAACAGGTTCCACGAGCCCCCGGCCCAACAGGTAGGCGACATAGCGGTTGGCCACATTGCGGGCCAGAAAGGGATTGTCTCTCTGCGTCAGCCAGTCTGCCAGCGCGACGCGCCGGTCGGGCAGTTCCGGTGCCGGCTCACCTTCCAAGGGCGTCGGCTTCATGACCTTGCCGGTGCGGGGCTGGGTTACCTCGCCGCCCGAGTTCACCACCACCACGGTCTCGCCTCCGAAAAGGCCGAACTCCTGGCTCCCCTTCACCCCCACACGGGCAAAGAAGGCGGCAAACCCGTAGAAGTCATCCTGGCCGTATTTCTCGAAGGGATGGTGATGGCACTGGGCACACTGCAAGCGCACGCCCAGGAAAACCTGTGCGGTGGTCTCCGCCAAGGGCCCTGCACCACTGGCCACCCGGTAGTAGTTGGCCGGCCCATTGCTGTACACGGAGCCCTGTGCGGTAATCAGCTCACGCACGAACTGGTCGAAGGGCTTGTTCTCGCGGAAGGAGGCCAGCAGCCAGTTGTGCAGTGCCCACATCGACTGTTCGCCAATCGCTGCGGAACTCAATCGCAGCAAGTCGGCCCATTTCAGGGCCCACCAGGCGGCATACTGATCGTTGTACACGTCCTGTGCCGGATCGCCGGTCATGCCCAACAGCCGATCGATCAGCCGCTGCCGCTTGTCCGGCTCCGAGGCGTCCAGAAACGCCTTCGCCTCTTCCGGCGTCGGCAGCGCACCCAACAGATCGAGGTACACCCGGCGGACGAAGGTGGCATCGTCGCAAAGGGGAGAAGGGCGAATGCCGATTTCGCGGAACTTCTCCAGTGCCAGCCGATCCACAAAGTTGTTCTCGCTCCACTCCGCCAGATCGATTTGCTCCGCATACGGCACGACAAACATCGCCACCGCGGCCTGGCCCTCGAAACGCACCATCACCGGCCCCTGCCCCCGCCCCACAGCCGTGGCATGTCCTCCCGATGTCACCGTCACCACGCTGTCGTCCATACTGTCGAAGCGAGCCCAGTGCGTCACATCGCGCCTAGCGCCATCGCTGTATTCCGCCCACACCCGGAGTTGCTGGCTGTACCCCGGCTGCCCCACGCGGCGGTTCGGTTCAACGGCCAATCGCACCACCGCCGCTACATTCCCGTCCGGTCCCGGCGCACCGCCTGCAATCCAGGCGGCAAGCATGCGGAAATCCGTGCCCTCCGGCTCCAACCGGCGATTGCCTCCGTGGGGAACCGCCAGCGTGGGCTTCAGCAGCAGCAGGCTCCGCGCCGGTTCCATGCGGTTGATCCGCCGCCCCCAGCGATCGCGCACGATGGCCGCATGATCTTCCCCAGGAGCAAACGCAAACACCGAAAGCTTGAACCCCCCCTTCCCATACTGGCTGGCATGGCAGGCACCGGCGTTGCAGCCCGCCTTGCTGAGAATGGGCAGCACATGCTGCACAAACCCCACCTTCGGCTCCGGCTCCACCCCCGTGACGCGCACCGGCACCGCCACGCTCTCCCCCTCCGCTGTCACCGTGACCGTCGCCTCCCCGTTACCCAGTGCCAGGAACGCGCCGGCCACGACGACGACGATGGTGCGCACGGTTCTCTCCCTCCTCGGGGTGCGCCCATCGAACCACCGTGGGCCTCCCCTGAGTTGAGTCCACTATACCCGTTTCTCGGGCGGGCAGGCAGGGGCTAGACTGGTCCCCGGGGATCATGGGGGACGAAGCGCGTACCTGGTTTCAGCGTCTGCGGGAAGGGCTGGCGCGGACGCGCGAGCATCTGGGTGCGGGTCTGGAGGCGCTGGCCGGCCGCGCCGTCGACGACACCTTCCTCGCCGCGCTGGAGGAGGCGCTGATCCGCGCCGACGTGGGTGTGAGCGCAGCGGCGCAGGTGACCGGGCGGCTGCGCCAGGAGCCCGGGCTGCGCACGCCTGCGGCCGTGCGCGCGGCGTTGCGACGCATCCTCCTGGAGATGCTCGGCCCGGCGGTTCCGTTGCGGCTGGACCCCGCCCCCGCAGTGGTCCTGATCCTGGGCGTCAACGGCAGCGGCAAGACCACCACCATCGCCAAGCTGGCGCACCGGCTGCAGGGCGAGGGGCGCAGGATCCTGCTGGTTGCGGCCGACACCTTTCGCGCGGCCGGGATCGACCAACTGGCCATCTGGGCTCGCCGTGTCGGGGTGGACCTGGTCCGCCACCAGCCGGGGGGCGATCCCGGCGCCGTGGTCTTCGACGGGCTGGCGGCCATGCGGGCGCGGGGGATGTACGTGCTCATCGTGGACACCGCTGGCCGCCTGCACACCAAGGTCAACCTGATGGAGGAGCTCAAGAAGATCGACCGCGTGATCGCACGGGCCCTCCCGAACGCGCCGGTGGAGCGGCTGCTGGTGCTCGACGCCAGTACGGGACAGAATGGGCTCGCGCAGGCCCGCCACTTCCACGGCGCGGTCGGGCTGACCGGCGCGGTGCTGGCCAAGCTCGACGGGACGGCGAAGGGCGGGATCGTGGTGGCGGTGGCGCACGAGCTCAAGATCCCGATCACCTTCGTGGGCGTCGGCGAGCGGCCCGACGACCTGGTGCCCTTCGATCCGGACGCGTTCGTGGACGCGCTGCTGGCCGCGCCGAGCGCATGATAGGGTCCCTGCGCGCAGGCATGCGTGACGCGCCGACCGCGGGCGCCTCTTGACATCGCGAACGTATGTTCGATATACTGGGAGGAGAACGACCCAGCCATGCTGTATTTGGGTACTCTCGACAGCCTGGACCACAAGGAGTTGCGCCACCGGGATGTCCAAGTGTCCCGCCCGGACCGGGTAATCGGGGCGTAGCGATGCGAGTCCTCAGTCTCGAGGGGAAGACCTAAGGTGCCGATCGCGGGTCGGGGCCGCGCCCTGCATGATCTTCTGCACGAGGACTGCTTCCTGTGGATGAGGAGTCAGAAGGAGGGGGCCGTCGAGGCGATCGTCACCGATCCTCCGTTCGGGCTCGTGGAGTACAGCGATGACCAGTTGACAAAGCGTCAGGCGGGGAGAGGTGGCATCTGGAGGATCCCTCCGGAGCTCGATGGGGTGCAGCGCAAGCCCCTCCCGAGGTTCACGGTCCTCAAGCCGCACGAGGTCGGCGCACTGGTCGCGTTCTTCGAATCGTGGGGTCGAGAGGCGCTCCGTATCCTCGCCCCGGGCGGACACGCGATCATTGCGGGGAACCCGATTCTTTCGCCGCTTGTGGCATCGGCCTTGATGGCCGCTGGGTTCGAGCGGCGGGGAGAGATCATCCGGTTGGTTCGCACGCTTCGCGGCGGAGACCGCCCCAAGCTGGCGGAACAGGAGTACGCAGGGGTCAGCGTCATGGCGCGAAGCTGCTACGAGCCCTGGGGCGTGTTTCGCAAGCCGCTTCGAGAGCGCACCGTGGCTGAGAACCTCCGTCGGTGGAAGACCGGCGGACTCCGCAGGACGCCCGACGGTCGTCCATTCCCTGATGTGCTGAAGAGCGAGACGCCACCGGCCAACGAGGAGACGATTGCGCCGCACCCGTCGCTCAAGCCGCAGCGGTTCATGCGGCAGATCGTGTGGGCCGCGCTCCCGCTCGGCGAAGGCGTCGTCCTGGATCCGTTCATGGGCAGCGGATCGACCGTGTCCGCAGCTGCGGCTATTGGCTATAGGGCTGTGGGCATCGAGAAGCAGCGTGACTTCTTCGAGATGGCCAGGCGCGCGGTTCCGAAGCTCGCAGTGCTCGACGTCGACTGGGAGTCCTTTGAGTCGTACAACGGCGGCAACGGCAGGACGTGAGAGGGTCTACTGTCCCTCGGCTATGACGGGCTTGCCACTACTCAACCGCACCTGGGGGTTGACATACGCGGGTACGCCCAAGACGCGCTTGGGACCTCTCAGGTTGAAGGTGTGTGCTCTGCCGCCGCCCGAGCTCCCCGCGGTGCTGCCCTGATACCGCCAGTCCGCCTTCCTGAGGTACGCGCAATCTACCCTCCAGATCACGACCGGCGTGCCCACGGACTCCGTCGGATCTACCAGATAGCGCCAGATGATGCACCACCCCTCGTGGTCACAGTGGGAGTCCACAGCGTAGGGCCGCTTGCTCCCCTTTGACTCGAGGCTGTCCATTGGACGAAGCGGCATCTTGGCTCCGCGCCTGCGCAGGTCTGGGAACCGGCTCGCCGCCAGGTGCTTGTGCGGGTTCTTCTCGTAGGGGCTCACCGCATCCAGGGCCTTGGTGCCAAGGATGCCGATGATTGCACTGAACACATTCGGCTGCTCGATGTAGAGGTCGACGAACTCGCGTGCCTCTGCTGGATGTAGGCAACGGCCTTTCGAACGTGAATCGGTTTCAGGTCCGGCGGCAAGCGCATCGGGCTGTCACGCATCCTCCATTCGGGACCAGCAGCGGCGAGCGCACAACCTCTACGTGGCCGGCGTCACAGGTTCCTTCGCGTGACCGGAACGCTCCCCACAGTCGCCGCCCGGTCTTGACGCGGCGCCTGTCGGCAGGTAACCTTGTCAAGGTAGTATCCTTGACACTATGACGGTGGACCGCACCCTCGCCTCCCGCGACCGCGCCAACCGCCTCTTCGACGCCTACGGCGCGCTCCTGACCGCGCAGCAGCAGCGGCTGCTCCGCCGGTACTACCAGGACGACCTGTCGCTCGGCGAGATCGGCGCCCAGATGCGCATCACCCGCCAGGCGGTGCACGACGGGCTGCGGCGGGCGCTGGCCGCGCTGGAGCGCTACGAGCGCGCGATGGGCCTGGTGCGCGGTGTCGCGAACGCCGAGCACTACTTCGCGACCGCCCCGCGCTCGCGGCCGCGGCCGTCGGCGTACACGACGACCGTGCGCGGCCGCACGTGGACGTTCCGCACCGACCGGGGGGTCTTCGCGCGGCGGGGGCTCGATCCGGGCACGCGCCTGTTGATCGAGACGATGCACGTTGGCCGCGCGGATCGGGTGCTCGACCTGGGCTGCGGGTACGGGCCGGCCGGTCTGGTCGCGGCGGCGCTGGCGCCGCGCGGCGAGGCGTGGCTCGTGGACGCGAACCGGCGGGCTGCGGCGCTCGCGTCGGACAACGCGGCCGCCGCGCGCCTGACCAATGTCCGCGTGATCGTGGCCGACGCGGCCGCGCCGCTGGCGGACGCCACGATGGACGTGGTCGTCACCAACCCGCCGATCCGTGCCGGCCGCGCGGTCGTTCGCGCGTTCATCGAGGACGCCTGGCGCGTGCTGCGCCCAGGCGGGCGGTTCTACCTCGTGGCGCGGACCGCACAGGGCGCGAAGACGCTCGCGCGACTTGTGGCGGCGCGGTTCGGCGCCGCGCGGCAGGCGGCGGCTGCCGGCGGCTACCGCGTCTACGAGGCACGGCGCGCGGAGGGCGACGGCGGTGCTTGAGGGACTGCAGGCGCGGCTCGGCGACATCGTCAGGCGGCTCACCGGGCGCGGTGCGTTGACCCCGGAGGACGTGGACGCGGCGCTGCGCGAGGTGCGGCTGGCGCTGCTGGAGGCCGACGTCAACTTCAAGGTGGCGCGCGAGTTCGTCGAGCGGGTGCGGCAGGCGACGGTCGGCCAGGAGGTCTGGAAGCACCTCAGTCCGGGCCAGCAGGTCGTCAAGATCGTCCACCAGGAGCTCACCGCGCTGCTCGGCGGCGCCGCGCGCGAGCTGCGGTTCGCGCCGCAGCCGCCGACCGTGGTGCTGCTCGTCGGGCTCCACGGGGTGGGCAAGACCACGACCGCGGGCAAGCTCGCCGCCCTGCTGCGGCGGCGCGGCCGGAATCCGCTGCTCGTCGCGACCGACCTGCGGCGGCCGGCCGCGGTCCGGCAGCTCCAGGTGGTGGGGGCGGCCGTCCGCGTGCCGGTCTTCGCCGCCGAGGGCGCGGGCGACCCGGTGGCCGTGGCGCGTGCGGCGGTGGCGCAGGCAGCCGCCGATGGCCACGACGTCGTGGTGGTCGACTCGGCCGGGCGGCTGCACGCCGACGACGCCCTGATGGCCGAGCTCGCCGCGCTGCACGAGGCGCTGCAGCCGCAGGAGACGCTGCTCGTGCTCGACGCGATGGCCGGCCAGGACGCGGTGCGGATGGCGGAGCAGTTCGCGGCCCGGCTGCGCCTGGACGGACTCGTCCTCGCCAAGCTCGACGGCGACGCGCGCGGCGGCGCCGCGCTCTCGGTGGTGGCCGCGACCGGGCTGCCGATCCTGTTCGTGGGCACCGGCGAACGGCCCGAGGCGCTCGAGGCGTTCCACCCCGACCGGATGGCTTCGCGCATCCTGGGGATGGGCGACGTGCTCACGTTGATCGAGCGCGCCGAGCAGGCGCTCTCCGCCGAGCAGGCCGCGGAGCTCGAGCGAAAGCTGCGGCGCGCCCAGTTCACCTTCGCCGACTTCCTCGAGCAGCTCCGGCAGGTGCGGCAGATGGGCCCGATCGACCAGCTCCTCGAGATGATCCCGGGGTTCTCGCGCGCGAAGCTCCCCGGGCTGACCGTGGACGAGACGCAGCTCCGGCGCATCGAGGCGATGATCCAGTCGATGACCCCGCAGGAGCGCGCGCAGCCGCAGCTGATCGACGGCAGCCGCCGGCGGCGCATCGCAGCCGGGAGCGGCACGACCGTTCAGGACGTCAACCGGCTCCTCAAGCAGTTCGACCAGGTCCGCCGGCTCATGCGGCAGTTCGAGGACCGCGGCCGGCCGGGCCGACTCTTCCCTGGGAGGT
>JAIMBC010000227.1 GCA_023511675.1 Pirellulales bacterium | reverse complement strand
GACCACGCATGGGCAGGGCCTTGGCAGACGCAAACTGGTTCTGCCAGTCGCGTCGCGGCTGGCAGGCGGCGGCATTCCCTAGTACATTGGGAACCATCCACCTCGAAGGGTTCATTCCGTGACAACCGCTCCCCAGGCAACGCCGGGCCAGGCCGACCGTCAATGGTACATCGTCAGCCGCTGGCAAGAGTATGAGGGCGAGGCGCGGGCCAACCTGCTGCGGATCTGCGGGATTGGGGCGTTTTACCTGATCGAACTGGTCAACTATTACGGAGTACAGCTCGGGCCCATTCGGGTGGCGCCGCTGCCCGGGGTGGACGCGCAGTTCCATGCCCGCATCACCATGCTGGCCCTTCTGTGGGCCATGCTCAGCCTAGGCGTGTTGATGGCCCTGCGGCAGAACTGGTTTCCCAAGTGGCTGAAGTACGGCACTACCTGCCTGGACGTGCTGCTGCTCACCTTGATCCTGGTGGTGGCGGACGGCCCCAAGAGTCCGCTGGTGGTTGCCTATTTCCTTGTGCTGTTGCTGGCGGCGCTGCGGTTCAATCTGCGACTGGTGCAATGTGCCTCGGCGGCGTGCGTGGCGGGGTACGTGTTCTTGCTGGGTTATGCGCGGTTCGGTACGCACAGAGACCTGCGCGTTCCTCGGCACGAGCAGGCCATGGTGCTGCTGGCGCTGGTGCTGAGCGGCGTGATCCTGGGCCAGATGGCGCGCTACGTGCGGCGGCTGGCTGAAGATTACCAGCGGCGCGCCTCGCCGCCGGCCTCCGGAGGTGCAAAAACAGATCGGCCCGCGTGATATCCTCAAGGCATTGCCGCCTTTAGGCGTTGGCGGCATCCGTTCCTACGCGCGCACAGCAGGGTAGCCCTCCATGTCACACACGCCTCCGCCCGTTGCGCAATGCCCGGACTGCGGGGCCACGGTCGAAGCGACAGCGCATAGCTGCTGGCTGTGCGGTGCGGCGGTCAGTGCCCGCGATGTGAGCATGGAGGCCGAGGTGCTCAGCACCCCCCCGCCGCCGGAACAGCTCCGCATGACCTTCACCATCAGCGGCATGCTCACGGTCACCACCCTGGCCGCACTGTGCCTGGGGGTAGGGCTGATCTGGCCGGGGCTGGGCATTGCCCTGACAATTGTCATCGTGCCCGCCTTGGTGCGCACGTGGGTGATTACCTCGGCCCCCAGTGCCCGTGACGATAAGCCGGAGGAGCGGTTTGCAACCCTCGTGAGTTCGCTGGCCGTGTCGTTTGTGACGCTGATCACTGTCTGCACGGCGGCGGCTGCGGCCTTCGCCGGAAGCTGCTTTGCAGCCGCCGTGGGCAGCGAGGCGCTTGGCGTGGCCCGCGGATTGGATGTAATACCCGTGGCGCTGGGCGTCGGCGCCCTGGCAGGTCTGGCGGCTGGCATCGGCGTGGTGCTGCTCATCCAGCCGTTGTGGAGAAGACGGCGATGAAGCCCATGACAGCGGACCAGCCGCGCGAGCCGGCGACGCCCCTCGATCGAGGGCCTTGCGGAGCAGCACCTTGTAACGCCGCGCTCGGCGGCGAGCCATTGCACGCTCGGTCCGCTCCCGACGCAGATCAGCCGGATGCGGCTCCGCACGCCATCCCCGCCCCCGAGCCCCAGCCGAACTTGCGCGACCACGTGTTCCTGGGCACCACACACAGCCTCTGCCCGGAGTGCCTGGCGGTTGTGCCTGCCAAGATCATTGCCCGCGGCGGGCGAGTCTATTTTCGCAAGCGCTGCTCCACGCACGGCGTGCGGGAAGACTTTGTTTGCAGCGATGTCGGTCTTTACGACCGTCTGGAGTACGCCGTACCGGCCCGGCTGCCGGCCGCGTTTGGCGTCGAACCCCAGCGCGGCTGTCCCTACGACTGCGGGCTGTGCAGCGAGCACGAACAGCACACCTGCGTGGGCCTGGTGGAAATCACCAGCAACTGCAATCTGACCTGCCCCTTGTGCTATGCCGCCAGCGGACCCGGCGGGCAGCACCTGAGTCTGGACGAATGCCGCCGGGCCATCGATCGCCTGTTGCAGGTAGAAGGCCTCCCGGAAGTGCTACAACTTTCCGGCGGCGAGCCCACGATCCACCCCCAGTTTCTGGAGGTGCTGGATCATGCCTGCCGTCAGCCGATCGACGTGGTGATGGTGAACACCAACGGCATTCGCCTGGCACATGACCCCAAACTGGTCGCGGCGCTGGCGCAGCATGGCAGCAAGCTGGAGGTGTACTTGCAATTCGACGGCTTCCGGCACGCCACGAGCATGGCCCTGCGCGGCGAGCGCTTGCTGGAGGTGAAGCTGCGGGCCGTAGAGGCCCTAGCCGCCGCAGGCGTGCGGATCACGCTGGTGGCGGCGGTCGAGGCAGGGGTCAACGAGGACGAACTTGGAGCGATTGTCCGCTTTGGGCTGGAGAGGCCATGGATTTCCGGCGTGAGCTTTCAGCCGGCCACGTACTCGGGACGCCACGTGCCGCCGCAAGACCTGGAGAAGCGGGTCACATTTCCTGACTGCATCCGCGGCATTTGCCAGCAGACGGACGGGCTGTTCGAGCCACAAGACTTCATGCCGCTTCCCTGCGCGCACCCCAACTGCCACAGTCTGGCGTACGCCTACCGCCGGGGGGGGAAGGTGGTACCCCTGTTGCGGTGGATCGATGCGCGCACCTATCCTGAACTCTTGGCCAACGGCATTACCTTTACGCGGCCGCGGGCACGGAAGCTGATGGAACAATACCTGGCCAGGTTGGGCTGTTGCGGCGGGCAGTGCGGCGACAAATCGAGCAGCGGCTTCGCTGGCGGTTCCAGCGGCGTGCAAGCAGCTTTGTCCGGTGCGGCTTTCCCCATGCTGCCCATCCTGGCCGGGGGACGTGCTCTTGCTGGAATGGGGGCCGCCGTGGCAGGCCCGGCAACAAAGCGCCATCATCCCGACGCGCGATTGGCAGCCCCAGTGCAGCAAGCGGCCGGGGAGAGCGATGTTGAGGACTTTTTTGCACGTGTCCTGGCGGAGCAGCTCTCGTCGGCCGACGTGTTTCGCATCACGATTACGTCGTTTCTGGACGCCTACAACTTCGACCTGCGGCGACTGATGAAGTGCTGCATCCACCATGTGTTGCCCTCGGGCCACGTGATTCCCTTCTGCGCCTACAACGTGCTGTACCGCGGGGGCCACGTGCCCTTGCCCCCCCTGCGCCAGGATGCTTCAAGCGCGTGAACCATGGCCGCCGTACCGTGGACACATACGGCCATAATGGCTCTGGCGATGGCGGCCGGTGTTGCAGCGGCGCGGCGCAGCCAGCGGACGCTTGGTCTGACCGGCGGCCAGCGGCTGGGCATCTGCCTGGGGGCAGTGTGCGGGGGCCTGGTGGCAGCCCGCCTGCCGTTTGTGCTTGCCGACTGGGATAGCCTCTGCCGTGGCACGGCGTGGCTGGCCAGCGGCAAGACACTGCTGTTGGGCCTTGCTGGCGGCTACCTCGGCGTCGAGCTGGCCAAGTGGTCGCTCGGCGTCCGGGTACGGACGGGAGACAGCTTCGCAGTGCCGGCGGCGCTCAGCATCGGTATAGGCCGTTGGGCATGCCTGGCCGCCGGCTGCTGCTACGGCACGCCTACCACGCTGCCATGGGGCATCGACATCGGGGATGGGATATGGCGCCACCCTGTACAGATTTATGAATCGATCTTTCACCTTGCCGCGGCCGCCGTGCTAGAGGTGGCCTTTCGACGCGGTTGGTGCCGCGGCCAGCTTATCAAGCTCTACATCCTGGGCTACGCAGCGTACCGCCTGGGCAGCGAGGCCATTCGCCCAGAGGCCCGCCTCTGGCTTGGCTGGACGGGCTATCAGTGGGCTGCGCTGGTACTAGCCGCCCTGATGAGCTGGCTGCTGTGGCGAGACGTTTGCACAGGGCGAGATCTCCATCAGGTGCAAGGGGCCGGCCACGTGCAAGGCTCGACCCAGACGCATCTTGCGAGCCAGCCCGAAGTTGCCCGACAGTCCCAAGTTGCCGGCCAGGCGCAAGAGGCGAGCTAGGTCCGAGTGGTGCGCCTTGTCCGTTCAACGTGCCAGGATCGTCCGATAAGCAGGAAGGCCGGTGTCAGAACGTTCGCAGGATCGTCGGGTATGCCAGGATCGTCCGGCGTGCCAGGCAAGTGGGGCAGGGGCGTCGGGTGTGGAAGGGCCAGCGAGCGTGCGATCGGCGGCGGGCGTGCAGATTCCGGCAGCGGCTAGGGGACAATTGCCAGCGGCAGCGAGGTGACATCGAGCAGGGCCTCGGGCGCAAATTGCGGCCGCTGCGCGATGCTCGATTGCTGCAGGGTCAATTCGGGCACGCGAGACTGGACGTATCCTACCGTCTCCGCTAGCGAGACCAACCGATCCTGAGAAACGTCTGCCTGCCCCTCTGCGATGGCCTCCAGCAGGGCCTTCGTAAACGCACCATGCCCCCAGCTTTCGTGCTCCAGCGAGGGCTTGTTGTCCGCCGCCGCAGTGAGGGTAAGCACCATGTCGTCTTGCAGGCTGCGGATGCCCGGCAGCACCATGCCGCTCTCGCAAGCGTCGACCATCGCCAACTTGCGGCAGGTGAGATCGGCCAGGGCGTGCAGATCGCTCCAGGGGATGCACTTTTCGAAGCGGCCCTCGGCCAGGTCGCTGCGTGCCACGTCGCGGGCGACGAGGTAGAAGCGCTCCGCGCGCTCGTCGTAAAAGCCGTGGCCGGCGAGGAAGACCACCACCAGGTCGTGGGGGCCTAGCTCGGCTCGTTTCAGCTCTGCCACGAATTGTTGAAAGACGCGTTGCCAGTTCTCACGCGTCACATCCTCGTCCGCGAGCAGGACGGGGGGTTGCATCTGGTACAGACCAACGCATCGCTGGCTCAGCGCCTCGGCCACCGCCTGGGCATCGGCCACGGGAAACTCCAGTTCGAGTTCGGGATCATGGTACCGAGAGACGCCCACGGCCAGCAGGAACAGCCGGCCCGGGGCAGGCTGCACATCGGGGCCGCGTTCGAGGCGGATCACATCCAGTCCCGTGGGGCCATCCAGCGTGGGCACGGAGGCGTGCAACAGGGCTGCGCGATCGGCAGGCAGGGCGGCATCCCACTCGTAGAGCAGCTCTTCGCCTGCGGGGGTTTGGACGCGGGAGATCTGGCGTGGGCTGGTGGCGGCTACACCGTTGGCGAACAGCCTTGGCTGATCGAGTTGAGTGCCGAGCGGAACCAGCACGCGGGCCTGCACGCGGAGCAACTCGCCGGCGACAAGACTGCCTGCGGGCGGCTGCGTGATCTGCACGCGCGGTACGCGCGAGACGAGCTGGTCGACGGCTTGTTGAGGCTCGTCGGTTTGTGCTGCCTGGGGGTGCGCTGCCAGGGCGGCATGCAAGCTGCCGAGTGCCAGCAGGTCCTGCATCACGGCCGGGCGTTCAAGTTGCCGGCGGAACTGGTCCGCCCTGAAGAAGTCGGGCAACGTGTCGAGCCCGCGATTGACCTGCCAGCCAAAGAAGGTGTGGCCGTTGAGGCTAGCGGCGTAATAGCCTTCTGGAGTGAAAAACGCCCACTCTCCCGTGCGCGTGGCAAACAGGCTGGCCAGTGGCTGCCATGCCGGAAGCGCCTGAAAGGGGGGACGAGGCTGGCCGCCGCGCTGGAAAAAGAACGTCACCTGGCCGCGCTGCCAGGAGATTTCTCGGAGCGTGCGCAAAATGGCCGCGGGCTGATCTTGATGGCGAACTTGCCCTTGTGCGTCGAGGAACCCGATGCGCAGCAGCACATCGTCAGCCCGCACCCCCATGCGGAACAGGGGGCCAGCGGGGTCCAGCTCGGTGACGATCAGCCGGCCCTCGCGTGCCACAAGCGTGGCTCCCCAGCGTGCAGCGGCTCCCTGCAAGAGCCTCGAAAGGCTCCAGAAGCGAATGGTGCCGTCTGCCGAACCGCTGGCCAGGTACTTGCCATCCCGCGAGACGGAAAGGGAGGTAACCCAATCGTGATGGCCGCGGAAGGCGCGCAACAGGCTGGGCCCTGCCGGATCCAGGGCGTACACATAGATGGCATGCTGCCTGTCTGTGCCCACGGCCACGGCCACGGGGTCCGGGCCATCTCCGGGTATCCAGCAGTAGCTGCGCACACGCCCGTCGATGGCTGGATCCAGGGGGACCTCACCGCGCAGTTGCCCGCCCTGGTACAGCCGCAGCGTGCTGGGCAGGCCGGCAGCCGGCGGCTCGAGCCGAGCCTCCCATGCGCCAGCGCCGGACTCGGGATCGATCCACTCGCCCTGCGCCTCACCCAGGGCTAGCGCGGCCGGGTCGAATGCCTCAGCCACCTCGCCATACCGATTGAACGCCGCGTCTTGACCTCGGTGGCTGATACCAAAAGCCACGCGGTAGCTGGCGGGGTCGTCCGCAAAGGCCACGCGCCAGATCTGGCTGCCCACCCCGCGCAACGGCATGGGCCGCTGCAAATCATCCACGTCCAACAGCAGCACGCCGTGATGCTCCCCACCCGTGCAGGCGACGCGGCGCCCTTCGCGATCAACGGCCAGGGCGGCAACGTGATCCGGCCCGATCTCCCGCTGGGCCAGTTCCTCGCCGGTGCCTGCCTGGTACACCAGCAGCCGCCCCGAGGCATCGCGTGCGGCCTGCGTGCCGACCAGCAGGCGCGAACCGTCGGGCGTGAGGGCCAAGGAGGCGACGCGGGCGCCGGCGGAGATTCGTCGTGGCGGGCGGGAGAGGCCGTCCGCCCAAAGCCAGATGTGCCCCGTGGCGTCTGCCGAGGCCACGCGCCGGCCGTCCCCACTAACGGCCAGGGCCAGCACCTGCCCCGTGTGCTCCGCCGGCAGTGTGTCGTGCTCGCGAAAGTTGGCGATGCTCACGCGCTGCAGATGCCAGATCAGGGGCCGGCCTTCGCGCACACGCTGGGTGTTGACGACGGGCAGCAGTACCGCCTCGTTGCCAAGAACAGCCACGGGTCGGACCACGGGCAAGGCTCTGATGCGTTCGGCAAGTGCCGGGCCGTAGGCACGGTTCTCACGGTCGGGCGGGTAGATCTGGCGGGATTGCCAGGTACCATCCTGGCGGTGCCACAGCAGGGTACGGCCGTCGGCATCCGAGCTAGCCAGCATGGTGCCATCGGCCGCAAAGGCCAGGGCGGTCACTGCCTGCGTGTGGCCCTGCAACACGGTCTGAAGTTCTCCCGTTACGGGATCTACCAGCAGTATCTCGCCCGTCCCGCCCATGGTGCCGTAGCCGGCCAGCGCCAACCACCGCTGCCGCGGAGAGGCCGCCAGCGCGAAGATGCTGCCGCGGGGACCACGTCCCACCTGCCAGCGGATCGTCCGCTCATGCAACAGAGCGCCCGCGCGCAGGGGTGAGATGCCAATATCCCGTGCCTTGGCCATGTTCCACACCTGCACCACCTTGTCCAGGCCGCCGGAGCACAGGAATTGCGACTCCCCCTGCGGCTCTGAAACGAATGCCAGCGCCTTCACACTAGCGGTGTGGCCCGGCAGGTTGAGTTGCAAGAAGGGGCGGGTGGGATCCTCCACTCCCTGTCCCCTTGCTCCCGGCAGGCTGCCGAGCGCGCCCAGCAGAATTGCTGCCACGACGACCGGCGGGGGTTTGCGCCGGGGTTTGCGGAGCAGGGGGAATGCGGCGCGCCGTGGCTGCAACGATGGCGGCAGGCACGGGCCGATCAGGTGCACCAGTGAGGTCATGGCTTCTCCCACGCAGGCCGTGTTGCAAGGCCAATCAGGTACGATGCACGATGTACAAGCTTGCTGCCTGCCAGGCGAGCCGGTTGGCCAGCATTCGCCTTTTGGGCACGAAGGCCCTGGGCGCCCGGCGGTACGGGCCGCTGCGTCTTCACACAGATGTGCCAGGATGTTCGCCGGCGAGCTGATTGGTATGACACAAGGTGCTGCAAGCCGGGCGGTAAGGTCAAGGGCGAGCGGCGTGAGGCAGACACTACCGCATATCATCCCGCTGGACAAGGGCCGCGCGCCCCGGTGGCAACCGGCGGGGCTGCTCACAGTAGCAGTCCCAGACGGAGCCGTGGGGTGGCATGGGAACGGTACCTGGCCGCTATTGCTTGTCGCCCGTTTTCAGTTCCAGCACGGCTACATAACGGGCCGGGCCCTCGCTGTCGATGGTACCGCCCAGCGTGCCGCCGTCGGGAAGTGCCTCGCGGAGCACCACCTGTTTGGGCGCCTTGATTCCGCGCGTACGCGCGGTCTTGGCGGCGAACTTCTCCACATTAGGCTGTGACAGCTCGCCGACAAAGCTGGGCAGTGCGGCCTGCCGCTGTTCCAGGGACTTGAGTACCGACACACCCTCGGAAACGATCTTCTTCTTCAGCTCCTTTTGCTGCGGCGTGAGCAGAGACTCGTCCTGCTGGCAAACGGCGCTGGCCAGGGCATCCAGGTCGGCGACCGGCTCTGCCGTGGCGACGACGAAGAACTTCTCGTCGCCGGCCGGCTCCTGGAATTCGAAGGCGTCGTTCCCACCGGGGAAGACTTTCTTCTGGCCCCGCTCCAGCCGGGGGGGCTGGCCTTCCTTGTCTGGCAGCAGGCAGGTGATGGTGCCGGTGGGGCCCTGGTTGATGACGTAGATGTAGCACGTGGTCTGCGCCTGCACCGTGAGAAGGAATTGGTCGCCGACCTGGAACCGCTGCGCGGCGAGTTCTGCTTCGGTGAGCGGCTTGTAATCTCCGTCTTGCAGCAGGTGCACGGTGTACTCGACCAGCACGGCCCCTCCTTCCTGGATGTGCGTCCAGTCGCGCACGGTTTGCAGGATCTCCGGATCCTTGATCTTGCTCTTCACGATGTTCCGCAGCCTGACCGCACCTGCGGCTTGCGACGCGGCGGCATGATCCCCTTCTGCCTGGGGATCGGCAATGCCCGCTGGGCCGGCCGTCAGTGCGGCACTTGCCAGCAACAATCCGCAAAGTTTCATATGCCAGCTCATGGTGAACTCCTGCTCTGAGTAGCCTTCTATTATTCCTAGCGAAATCTGCGGCCAGATGCGTCAGGCTGGGGCACAGCGCGGCTGGCCCGGGCGGCCCTGTCCTGGCGGCCAGACGGTTTAGGCTGCATAGCCCCTACAGGCTGCCGCCTGCGGGTGCTCTGCGCAGGCATCAACAGAGCGGGGCAGGCGGCGAGCCCGACAGCGGGCGAAGAATGGGGCAGAATCGAAGTTGGCAAGCGCCACCGGCCTGGTCATGCAAAGGTGCTTGAGAGGGCCCATCCCCGGCCCAATCAGATCGCCGGCAGGCGCAGCCAGCAGCGGAGCGACATGCTCCGCTGCGGCGGTTTGATGCCGCGCCTCAATTGCCCAGGGGCGGGCGGCGCTCCTTCCAGGGAAAATTGCGCTCCACCAGCCGCTTGCGGATGAAATTGACAATCCGATCCTCCAGCTTGAGCGTCGGCTCCTCCAATAGTTTTGTACCCTGGAGCTTGGTATCCATGTCCAGGTTGAGCACCAGATCCCGGTCCTCCGGCTTTTCCGGCTTGGGGTGGTAGCGTTCCAGGGCCTTGTAGAGGCGTTCAGCGTCGCGCCGCGCCTTCGTGTCGGCTTTGCCCACCACGATGTAGAGGGAGACTTCGCTGCGGACCCTGGGATCGTCAATCGCCCGCGTGATTTTCAGTCCCTTGAAGTTGTAGACGGGCGAGAGCAGCACCAAGCCCTTCACGTCCTGCCCTTGCTTTCCCGTGGCCAGCACGGGCCAGCTCCAATCGAGCCCGCTCCAGGCCAGAGCTACCGTGGCCCCCATCTCCGCGCCCACCACACAGAGAGCCTCGATGTTGAGCAGCCCTTCGTTGTGGCGCTCCAGCAGGAACGACTTGACCGCCTCCACGTCTCCGCCC
>JAIMBC010000226.1 GCA_023511675.1 Pirellulales bacterium | reverse complement strand
TACACATTGAGCCAGGTGGTGCCGCGCACCACGCGGCTTTCCAGATCCACATCCACCAGATCCGCTTGATTCATGCGCACCTGGTCCCCCTTGAGCCACACGGCTGCCCCATAGGCCGCACCACTCACGCCGAGGACGATCAGGGGAAAGGTGATCCAGGTGGCTTCCATTCGCCTCAGCCCGTATTTGACCAGCAGATAATCCAGCGGGCCGATCATCGCCACATATACCAGCACCAGCAACGCCACCAGCCAGAAGGGTACCACGCGCACGCCGTCAAATTCGTCCAGGGCCAGGTACAACTGGCCTGCCAGGTCCTCGTAGCCCAATACCCGCGCCGCGGCGCTCGGGGCCGGCGCGTCGATGTACCGCTGCGGGCGGCCCTCCAACAGCCGCCGCACCACCGCCGTCCGCGACGGCCAATCCGCCAGAGGACGGCGATCCAGATCCACGCCCACAAACACCACCTCGCCGCAAGCCCAAGGCGTACGTACCACCAGCGGCAGGCCGCCCTCGGCAGCCTCCACCTTACCACGCACGCCTGCAAACCGCGGCACGAGCAACCGCAGCGGCTCGCCGCGCGGGGCGATGGGCCGAGGTGCCTCCAGCCCTGTGTACGCTTCCAGAGCGGCCCCTTGCGCCAGGTCGATCACGCCTAGCAACTGTCCCGGTGCGAATCTCGCCAGCGGCATGCCCGGCGCCAAGACCTCCTCGGCACGCGCTCCCGCGCACACGATCAACCTGCCGCCCATCTGCACCCAGTCTGCCAACGCGCGCACGCGCGCGTCCCCTTCTCGCAGGTCCCGCAGCAGTTCCGGCCGACTGGTGGACACCACCACCGCGTCGACACCCTCCAGCCCATACCAGCGCGTGGGTAGCTGTCTGGCTCCTGCCAGCCGCACCACTGCGACTTCCGCCTGGTCCGAATCAGCAGCGGGAGGAAATGCCCGCTCCAATCCGATCGAAGGCCCCAGCACCAGCAGCAAGCGCGCGCCGCTCCCCAACGGGGGCGGCAGATGCAGCCGCGGATCCTGATCGTCGCTGGTGATCTGGCGCGTGCATGCCACGCCTGCCTGCGTGCGAAAAGTGACCCGCATGAACGGCGTTTCGGGAAATCGCGCATACAACACGCGCCGCACGGACTTTCCGGGTAGCAACAACACCCGCCGGCGGGAAGGATCGCGGTACGTGCAGGGCACGCCAGCCGCATCGGGCACCGTCAGCTCGATCTCTCCGGTAAGGCGTTCGCTTCCGCCGGACAGCTCCACTTCTACCGGCGTCCAGGTGCCTGGCTTGTAGTAGGTGGCGGCACGGACGCGCGAGCCATCGGCAAATCCGACACGCACGCTGACAATCTGCGGGGGCACCGCCACAGCGCCCGGTGCCTCGGCCGCCAGCCATGCCGCCGCCAGCCCCGCACACGCCGCCAGGATGTACGCCCGCCTCATGGCTTCTCCACGTCGTCGCATGTGCAGACCAGCTCTCCGCAGCCGGGACAGCCTGATCCGTACTTGCGCATCACGGCATCGGCCAGGTCGATGCCCGCCACGTTGGCGATGGTGGCCAACCAGGCGAGCACGTCGGCAAATTCCTCCCGCTGCTGCTCCACGGACCCGCAGCGCAGCGCGGCGGCCAGTTCGCCCACCTCTTCCATCAGCCACATGAAGGTTCCGTCGATGCCCCGGGCCAGATCCTTCTTGAGGTACATGTCGCGTATCAGTTGCTGAAACTGGCCCAGGCTGAGGTCGCTCACAGCAGCATGGTCTCCCAAATCGAGTTGTCGGGGCGCCGGCTCGGCGGCATAAGTGCGGGATGTGCGCTGATCATGGCTTGAGTTGTTCCAGCAAGGCGTGGGCACCGGGATAGTCCGGCTGCCGTGCCAGGAGTTCAGCCAGGATCTCGCGGGCACGGGCATCCTGACCCGCGCGGTGGCACGTTTCTGCCCAGGCAAACCGCCAGGCGAGTTGGTCGGGGTCGAGCTGGACGGCCAGTTCATATGCTTCGGCAGCACGGGGGTGCTGTCCAAGCTGGTTCAGGGCCTGTGCAAGTTGGGCATGCGCTTGGGAATCCTGCGTGTCGATATGCAGTACCTCGCTGGCCCAACGGCGGGCGTCTTCCCAGCGGGCGTCCGCCACGGCGAGCTGGGCGAGTTTTTTACGCACCAGCACGTCGTCGGCATCGGCCTCTGCCAGCTTGACCAGCACCTCAGCCAGCCGCTGGTTGTCTCGGGTTTTCAAGTATACGCCGGCCAGAGACTTGAGCCACTGCGGGTTCGAGGGATCTCGGGCCGCTGCCAGGGCATACAGACGCGCCGCCTCCTCGTACTGCTCGGCCTTGAGGCGCAAGGAGGCCAGCAAGCTGAGCACGTGCTCTTCCGGGTCTGTGGGGTCGAAGGCGGCCTCCAGCAGCGCCAGGGCCTGTTTCTCTTCTCCTACCACCAAGCGTACCCGAGCCAGGACGTAGCTGGCCAGCGGGTGGGCGGGATGGCCAGCCAGCACCTGCTCTGCCAGGGCGCGGGCCTGGGGATAGGCCTTGCGTCCGAAGTGTGCCTGGGCCAATCGCGCGGCGAGGTCGGGGTCGTCTGGACGCTCGCGATGTGCCCGCACGAGCTGCGCCAGGCTCATGGCTGGCGCGCGGGCACGGGACGTCAACCCGGCCACCACGCCACGGAGGTATTCTTGATAGCCTCGCTCGAACTCCTCCTGAGATGTGCCGAAACAGCGCTGCAGGGCGGCCCTGGTGTCGAGGTTGTCTCGGTACGCCGCCAGCATGCGTGCCAGGGCATCGTCCCCGTAGGCCGCGACCATGTACTGGGCATAAAGCTGGGCCTGGCAGTAGGCCATTTGCCAGTCGAGACTGGAGGCGGGCCGAATGAAGCCCAGGTTGATCGTGTTCAGGTCGAACAGCTCGCCGCGGGGCACGCGTTCGGCCAGCAACTCGTTCCACGCCTGCGGGCGGGGATAGCCCTCGCTCTCTACGGCCAGGGCTTCGGTAAACCAGTGGGGGATATTGAACCGGCTCTGCTGCAAGTTCAGCACGTGCACAAACTCGTGCTTCAGGACACGTGCCCAGTTGTACTTCTTGGGCATGTCGTTGGGAGAGGCCAGCGCCACCATCCTGCCCGCGCAGGCTCCCACCGTCCCGATGTAGGGCAAACCAACCATACGAGCGCTGAACCAGCCGTGCCCGCTCGTATTGCGGTTGCGGCTGAAGAATTCGAACAGCGTCTTTCCCTCCGGTTCGAAGCCGAACTGCCGCGTGAGCTGCGGATACACCTCCTCTTCGAGATAACGTGCCGCGCAGCGGGCGAGCACGGCGTCGTGCGCCCGGTCGAACTTGAGCACAAAATGCTCCGTCTCCAGCACGGCATATCCGGCCAGCACATCAAGCACTTCGAGGCTGTTCTTCACGCGCACGTTGAACGGATCGCTCTGGAACGATTCTTCGAGGATCTGCCGTGCACGCTCCTCCTCGCCGAGCCGGAGGTACAGCAATCCCAGCGCACCTCGCGGCGCTACCAGTTGCGGCATGCGGCGCACGCTCTCCTCGTAGTAGCGGGCGGCCGCGGGAAAGCGGCGCGTGGTATCCAGCGCCGAGGCCAGGGCAAAGAAGAAATCGCCGGCATGCGGGTTCCGCTGCGTCGCCTGCGCGATCACCTGGCCATAGCGGGTTTGCGCCTCGGCGGCGGGTTCGTCAGCCACTCCGTCCAGCACCGCATAGCACGCTGCCAGGCGGCCCAGCGTCCCCTCGGCATACGGGTTCAGCGGCAGCGCCTGCTGGAGGATCTTCAGCGCCTCTGCCGTCTCGAAGTTGGCCAGATGCGCATCGGCGCGGCACCAGTGTGCGGCCAGCAGGTTGGGGTTCAATTCGAGCGCCTGGGCCGCCGCCCTCTGCGCGTCTTCCAGGCGGTAGTTTTGAATCGCCAGTTGCGCCAGGGCTGCGTACACCTCGGCCGCGTTGGGGTTGATGGCCAGTGCGGCCTTGAACTCCCGCTCGGCCTCCGGCTGGTTGTACTTTTCGAGGTAGAGCAGGCCTGCCTCATAATGCGCGGGCCAGTAGGCGGGTTCGGCGGCCAATGCATCCGGATACAACTCGTTGACGAGAAAGCGGAACTGGTCGCTAAGCCGATGCCAGCGGGCGTACTGTGCGGCGGCCAACCCAATGGACCGCAACTCGGCCGCATTGACCACCTCGTGCGTATTGTAGTAGTCTACCAGCCAGGCATAGCCGCGATCGGCATCCTCCAACCTGCCTTGCAGCCTGGCCAGTTCTGCCTCGAGCCAGCGGGCATGCAGGTTCTCGCCCTCCACTTTGAGTGCCTGTTCAATGGCGCGGGAAGCCCGCTCGTAGTCCCCCCGCGCCAGCGCCAGTTCTGCCAGCTCCACGTGCAGTGCGGCGGAGTCAGGATGTGCGGCTAACGCAGCCTCGAGCCGTTCTGCAGCCTGAGCGAACATTCCCCGACTGCTTTGGCAGCGGGAGAGTCCTAGAGCCGCATCCACGGGTGCAGCCGATTGCAGGCCCTGAAAGGCCGCCTCCGCCTCGGCGTATTTGCCACGCAGCCACAACTCGCGTGCCCTGGATAGTTCTTGCTGGGCGTGAACGTCCAACGCAGGCAGCAGGGCGAGGCAGGCGAGCCACCACGTCCGCCCCACACCGCTCCGCCGGCGCGATAGGCGCAGCATCTCGCCCTGATGTGGCAGGCAAGCATTGGCGGACATGATGTGCACCTCCCAACCGTTCGGCGGCCTTCGGCATGAAACCGTTGGCTGAGCCTGAATCCTTTGCCCCGTCTAAGGTTACGGTAGTAAAAGCCCATGGGTTCAGCAAGGCCGCTTGCCACGGCCTGCACGTCCGGCTCAAGCCATCTGGCATGCGCCTTGGCGCATGTGGGGGCTGACCCTGAAGACCACCCAGGGCGGTTTAAACACCGCATGCACTCGTTGGCGCAGTCCGGCTGATACGAAACCGACGCCGCCTCGCTCCAACTGACCGGCTTGGTGCGGTCGCGGCTCCTCAAGCGGGCCGTTGGTAGAGGCGCCCGCACCTCGTCTGGATAGGAAGAGGGCACGGAAAGTGTTGCCTGAACTGCTTGACCGTGCGCAAGTTGCTAGTGCCGCCGCTGCCAGCATCGGCTCCCTGCCCGGCTGGTTCCGATGAGCTGCACCCCCATGAGCCACTCTCGGGAATGATGCATTGAACGCCCAGCGTGTGCCCGCCTGGCCCAGGCCGATCGGGCAAGCTCACTGCTTTTTCGGGGACGAACTGCGGAATTGGGCCGTGCATGCTCCCCGTGAACCGCCTGAACATGATCGCTGCCCGCCGCACCACAGAACCGAGATGCCACTGCCCACCACGGCAGGGCAGCACGCCAGCACAGCAGCAATGCGGGCAAGCGATCTGCCTTGACCCCGCATGGCGGCAACGCTAGAGTTGCCGCCGCTGACGCCGCTGAAGGCATATCCTGGTAAGGATTTAGGATGGCCAACGCCCTGCAAGACGCACTCGCGCGCTTCCAGCAAGGCCCATGGGGAGCACTGCCCCACGCGATGCGCCTGCTCTTTATTACCACGCCTGGCCGGACCGGCGGGTGGCTGGCGGAGGCCTTTGCTGGCGACCGAGCGGTGCGCATCGAGCTAGAGGAGGCCACTGGTGCGGCTGCCGGACTGGCCCGCTTGCAAGAAGAAACGTTCGACGGGTTGCTCGTCAGCCATCACCTGCCGGATCTGGATGCCCTGGAGCTGGTCGCCGGCCTGCGTGCGGGCGGCTTCGAATACCCTGCCGTGATCCTGGGCGAGGAGAGCGAACAAGAACTGGCGGCGCTCGCTTATGAGGTCGGTGCGGATGCCTACGTTTGTGTCCATACGGCCACTACCCGCGGCCTCATCTGGAGTCTGGCCCGCGCCGTCGACTGGCATCGCCTGGTGCGAGAAAACCGCCAGCTTGCCCAGGCACAGCGACAGCGTCTGCAGTGGGAGCATCAAGAGGCCGAACGGCTGCTCGCACATCAGCGTGCCCTGGTCGCGGAGCTGGAGGCCATGCAGGCAGGTGGCAGCTCGGCGGGCCCCGAACAGGCTGGCGGAACTGGCTCGCCGGTACCGAGCGATGCAGAGGCCGGCGGTGCTGCCGCTGTCAGCCCCAGCCAGCATTTGCTGCGCGAAGCCGCCGTGCCACGTGCCAGCTTGCCGAGCCGTCTTGTGAGCCAGTACCGCGAGTTGCTGCGGGCCTATGTGGTGATGGGTTCGGGCCACATGGGCAGCGAGATGGCTGGCATCGGCGAGATCCTGGTGCGTGCAGGGCTCTCGGCCGGCCAGCTTGTGGCCCTGCACTTGGAAGCCGTGGAAGACCTGTTGCGCGGCTTGGGCAGTCGCAGCGCTCGCCACGTACTCCATCGAGCCGACTTGCTGGTGCTCGAGGTACTGCTCTTTTTGTGCGAAGCGTACCGTCGCCGCTACCGCCAGATGCAACATCCGCCGCGCCAACTCTGCCTGCCGGGACTCGGGGACTGGACACCAGCGGTGGTGGAACGTGTGGGATAAGGCAGCGCTGGCAACACCCTCACGCCGCCGAGAAACGCAAGCGGACCCTCGGCATGGCAGCTTGCCGGCGCGAAACGACTATCAGTCAAGCTTTGCCCGACGCCGCCGCTGCCTGCCCGCCGGTTTCACTCCGCAGCTTTGCCGCTGGGCACGTCTTGCACTTGCGGGTCGCCGGCTGATCGTGCGCACCAGCGCATCAGCTCCCCGATCACGCCCACGTAGCTGCGTGTGATATGGGCACGCGAGCGGAACTCTTCGTCTTCCATCAACAGACGATGGAGCTTGCCCAGGTTGGGGCCGGGGACAGAGGGAAACAGATGATGCTCGAGGTGGTAATTGACACCCAGCGGAGCAATGACCAGCCGTTCCCACCACGTAGGCAGTACGGTGCGTGTGGCGTTGAGTTCATGGTCCCCCGGAGTTTCCAGATGCTCGGCTGTAGCGCGAATCCGGTTCACCAGGTTCAGGACGGTGATGCTGGGGATCAGGAACAGCAGCAAGATTTGCAAAGGCTTGCCTGTGGCCACCACGCCCGCGTATACCGCCGCTGTGGAGAGCACAAGCAGCCAGCGAGTGCGCTGGCTTAGCGCGCAGCAGCGGTTGAAGAAGTTGTACCAGGGTGACCACTGCTTGTAGAAGGGTGCCGCCTTGAGCATGTTCAGGCCCAGCAAGCTTTTCACCAGCACCCACACGCAGCCGAGACGGCTCTTGGGCCAGTCGAACCAGTCGTGATCCTCGCGCTGGATGACCAGGTCGGGATCATCGTCCGTGTTGGTGAAGCGGTGGTGGCGAAAATGCGTGGCCCGGTATAACTCGGTGCTCAACCCCAGCGGGAAGGCCAGAAACAGGTCGCTGCACACGTCGTTCACCGTGCGATTGCTGAACAGCAGCCAGTGGGTGCCATCGTGCAGCATCACGCCCAGGGCCTGCAACCGCGTGCCAATCACCACCCCTGCAACCACATATACCAGCCAGTGGCCGCTGGCCAGGGCCGCCCACACGCAACCAATGATCACCGTCCAGTGCAGGGCGATGTAGCCGGCAGTCCGCCAGTTATTCACCTTCGAGAGGCGGCGTACGGCCGGCATCACCTGGGCACGGGAATAACGGCCCAGCGGTACGGACGGATGCAACTTTTCGCCGGCCGCGGGTGGGGCCACGTCTGCGGCAGCGGAATCAGGCGGGCTGGAGAGGGGAGGCATCTCGGGCAACACGCCAAGCTGGAGGTCAAGCGGGGGCACAGTCAAGTATACCACCTTGGCCAGTGCCGTCAGGACGGTCATGGCGCGCAGGTGTGTGCGCAGGGCGGCATCAGCCCAACGGGGATCGGCGAACGGGGCAGCAATCAGGGCGGCACCCAACTAGGCAGCATGCGTCCATGCATCATGGCGGCACCAGGTCTCGCACGTCATACCGCATGCTGCGTGGCCCCCTGGTTGCACGGTGGAAGATCCATGGGGGATCTAGGGGCGAGGCAGGCGCCTTGAAGGCCGGGCGGTATCGCCTTCCGTCGGTAGGCGGGCTGCGTTTTCGCTTGGTGGAAAGGATCGTACAATCAACGTATGCGCAAGCTTGGGTTGACGCTGACAATTGTGTTACCAATTGTGTTACTTGGCGGGGGCGGCTGCACCGCCCGGGAGGCTCAGATGAGCATGTCGTTGCAGAGCACGGCGTTTGCTTCGGGCCAGGCCATCCCACAGCGTTTCACGGCGGATGGCCGGAATATCTCGCCGCCCTTGGCCTGGGAGGGCGTGCCTCAGGGCACGCAAGAGTTCGCACTGATCTGCGACGATCCCGACGCCCCCACGCCCCAGCCCTGGGTGCACTGGGTGATTTACAAGATTCCGGGCGACGTCCGCTCGCTGCCGGAGGGGGTGCCCAACCAGTCTCGGCTGGATGACCCGAAGGGCGCCTTGCAGGGCCGCAACTCATGGAAGCAAGGCACGATCATCGGCTGGCGCGGTCCCGCACCGCCGCCGGGACACGGCGTGCACCATTACCACTTCCGCCTGTACGCACTGGATGCGCCGCTGGAGCTGGCCCCGGGGCTGGAAAAAGAGGCCCTGCTGGCGGCCATGAAAGGCCACATCATCGGCGAAGGATTGCTGATCGGCACCTACCAACGCTGAAAGGCGCTCGCGGCGAGGCTGTGTCGTGCCTGATCGGCGAGCGCATCGCGGACCGCACCCGCAGGATGCACAACTGTTTGCCACGGATTGCCTGCCCCGCCTGCGCGCTGCCGTGGCCGACCTGAACTGGCTGCTCTCACGCTCCTACGCCGCGCCCTCGTCGCTCAAGCTGGTGGGAGACCGTTATGCGCTCTCGGCAAGGCAGCGCGTGGCCGTGGCCCGCGCCGCCTGTGCGGACGATGCGCTGGCCAGTCGCACCGCCCGCCGGCTTGCCCCGCAGATGGCGGCCGGCCGCCCGTTGTGGATCGACGGCTATAACGTGCTCACCACGATCGAGGCGGCGCTGGCAGGCGGCGTCGTGCTGGTAAGCTGCGACGCGTGCCTGCGCGACATGGCCAGCATGCACGGCACGTGGCGGAAGGTCGCCGAGACCGAGCAAGCCGTCGCCCTGATCGGCCAAGCCCTCAGCGAACTGGGTGTGACCGACTGCCGCTGGCTGCTGGATAGCCCCGTTTCCAACAGCGGCCGCCTCAAGGCTCGCCTGCTGGCGGCGGCCGCAGAACATGGATGGCCCTGGCAGGTGGAGCTGGCCTTCAATCCTGACGCCAAACTGGCCCAGTCCAGCGAGCCGGTCGCCACCGCCGACAGTAATGTGCTCGACCGCTGCGGCCCCTGGTTGAACCTGGCCCGCTACATCGTCGAAGCCGCCATCCCCCAGGCCTGGCTGGTCGATCTGACACCGACTGCCGGCGACTGACAGGCCAGGCCGCCTTCGCCCCCACCCCCTTCGCTGCCATCGGGCCTGTTGCCCGCCTAAGC
Organism: Pirellulales bacterium; assembly: GCA_023511675.1. Lineage (GTDB taxonomy): Bacteria > Planctomycetota > Planctomycetia > Pirellulales > JAIMBC01 > JAIMBC01. The sequence goes on along the minus strand of JAIMBC010000226.1, from coordinate 360 downwards.
CTGCCTTGCACAATCGGCCGTCACGGCCGCGCCGGCGTAACCGTACACCCCAAACATTCTTGATGGCGTTGGTAGCTTGCGTGCGGGAGGGGGACATGACGAGTTCACGCAACCGAGGTCGAGGATGCCAACGCCGATCGATTGCGAGCAGTGGCGGTCGTAGGCAGAGAGGCTGCGGCGGTTTGAGCAAAGCGCCTTGAGCGGCACCGAATCGTGACAGCAAGAAGGCCTGCCGGTGCATCTGTGGCCTGGAGGGACGCGCTCCGTGCGTCCGGGCCAGCGCAAACGTGGGCAGCAATCACGGCCACGACGGAGCGTGGCCCTCCATGAGGCGGCAAATGCCCCCGCCGAGGCCAAACT
>JAIMBC010000225.1 GCA_023511675.1 Pirellulales bacterium | reverse complement strand
CAGCAGGGCAGCCCCTGGTGGACCGCCAGTACTCCATCGGCGGCATGGCAGAGTACTGGGGCTGCTTGAACAACCCCCACTGGCGCGCCGTGCTGCGTGCCTGGGTACGCCGCGGCATTCAGCGCGGCGTAGATGGCTTCATGATCAACTACTTCTACCGGCACAATTGCCTGTGCAACTATTGCCAGGAGGCGTTTCGCACATACCTGGGCGGCCGTTTCTCGCCAGACGAGCTGCGAGAGCGGTTCGGCATCGAGGATCTGCAAACGCACGTGTTTCCCGAGATCGTGGCCTGGCATGACCCGGAGCAGTCCACGCCGCTGCGGCGAGAGATGCTGCGCTTCTCGCAGATCGCCAACAAGCGTGCATTCGACGAGGTGTTTGTCGAGTATGGCCGCAGCCTCAAGCCGGATCTCATTGTGGCCCAGTGGAATCATCTGGGAGACTTCAGTCAGATCGCAGGGGACGAACGCTGCTTGCTGCCGCCAGAACTGTGGGGCCGAGACGAAGACTACCTCTGGTACAGCACCGGCGGCGCCCTGGTGTTTACGGACCTGGCTCAAGGCTTCCTGGGCGATGGCACCCTTCAGGCCCGGTACATCCGCGGCGCCTTTGAGGACAAACCTTTCACCCTGGGCAAGTACGAACTAACACGCATCCGCGCCGCCATCGCCGAACTGGCCGCCAACGGCGGAGCGCCCATGGGGTTCTACACGCGCTTTCAAGACCCGGCCGCACGCAACGAGTTGATCCGTTACTACGGCTTCCTCCGCCGTTACGATGCGCTCTATCGCGCCAATCGTCCCCATGCGGAGGTATTGCTAACGTTCCCGCGGCGCGCCATCCACGAGGGAGACCTGCGACCTCTGGACCGCTTCAAGAAGCTTGGCAAGGAGCTGCTCGACCGAAAAGTACTGTTCGACGTGCGGCCCGACGATCTGCTCCAGCCGCACCTCCTGGATGGGTATCAGCTTGTCCTCGATCCCTCGTCTCTTGATCAACTGCCCGCGGAGCTGCCCGCAGGCCTCAGCCTTTTCACAGGTCCACCAGCCGTGCGCGTCTCGGCCAGCCGCCCCTCCCAGGAGGACGAGATCGACCTCCATTTCGTCAACTACAACCGCCAGGAGCCTGCCGAGCCGCGCAGTCCCGGCCGCGGCATCGAGGACGAACGGCCCATTCCCGCCGCGGGTCTGGCTGTCGATCTGCTGCTGCGGCCCGACATGCATGTCGCAGAGGTCCTCCTGATCACGCCCGAGGATCCCGAGCCGCGCGCCGTACCCTTCTCCGTCATTAGCGGCCGCCTGCGCTGCGACGTGCCCGAGTTTCTCGTCTACGCCGTGCTCCGCGTTCGGCCGACCCAGCAAGAACAGCCCTAAATGTCCAGCGCGACTCGCACGTGCGGCACGCGGTGAGCACGGCTGGCACTCAGATTCCGGCAGGTGTTGCTGCCTCAGACCTTGCTCCCTAGCAAGAACTCGCCCACCGATGTTTCGGCATAGTAGTCCGTCCCCGCGGCGCGGGCGAACAGATCGGCGTCGCCGCAGCCAAAAGCGCAGGGGGCCAGGTTCATCGCCGTCGCCGCCAGGTACATGGTCTGGTACAAGACGCCCACGTGCTTGAGGGTCAGGGCGTATGCTACCGAGGCGTACTTCCAGGCCACCCGCTGTAAGCGTGCCGCTACGATCAGCAAAAGCTGCAACCGCTCCCGCGCAATTCCCGACGCGCCGGCCGCATCCTGAAGCAAATGGTCCACTGCGGCCGTCCGTCCGGAGATCCTCGCCAGCCTGTGTGACTGGCGTTCATAGTGGTACAGCCCAGCGGCCAGCCCGTCACAAGCATTGACGGCCACATACAGCTCCAGCTCATACAGCGCACCGCCCGCCGGGTAGGGCCGGCAAGCCAGCTCCAGCCGGACCGGCCCCTGCGGTTTCGGCGCTTCCCCCACGGTGCACTCAGTTACTCGCCCGACCCGCTACAGGAATTCTCCCAACTGCGGCGCGGTGATTGGCCTGGCCCCATATTCCCGAACCGAGCGCCGGCCCTGCTGGACCTCGGCGAAGGGCGGATCCTGCTGCCGCAGTTGAGCGGGATCGGGCCGCTCGAGGTCAACGGCCTCTGCCGCCGACTGCGGTTTCAGTGCCGGCGGCGGAGCGTGCTGCCCCGCGAAGCGAAAGGCGGCTCCCGCCGGATTGGCATGGCCGCCCAGCCGGCTGCGGGCATGGAACAGCAGGTCGTGGAACTCCCAGCTCTGCAAGGCCGCTGAACGATCCGTGGCCGAGACTCCCGCTTCGTCCGCTTCGCCGATCATGTTCGCATTGAGCAGCACGTCCAAGAACATCGCGATGTCGCCGGCACTCAGGCCGGGGCCGGAAGCAGCCAGCTCGCTTGTTCGAGCGGGAGGGGCGAGCGAATGGACGAGTGCCGCCGTGCGCACGTCGTGCAGCCGAATGTGGGCATGTGCCAGGGGAGATTCGAGCAACATCTGGCCGTCCGCCGTGTGCAGGTAAGCGAAGCGCGACAGCACATACGCCTGATGCGGGCGAGTGCGGCGGTCGGGGTAAATGAACGACGGAGATGTCGGTATTCGCGTGGCCAGGGGCCGGCCGTTGCAAAGTGCCATCCACCAGATCAAGCCGCGGCGGCGGAGCTGTTGCAGATAGTAATGCCAGCGGCTTAGCCCGCTGGTGCCGTCGCGCTGCTCGATACCCTCGGCCAGTGCGTCCTCGGCCTCTCCGCCATGCGCCAGGCAGCGCCAGGCGTGCCGCACGCCAGGCGTCAGGTTTCGCAGCGTGATCTGGGCGCTCTGGGAGCGGATGCAGACCACTTGCTGGCCCTGCTCGGCCAGAACCGCACCTTCTCCCAATGACAGAACCAATGAGGAGGCCACGGTACGCACCATACTGTCGGTCGCCGCCGCGCTGTCTCCCGGCTTCGGCCTGCCTATTAAAATCAAAAGAAGAGCGGAATGGGGTTGAGCTGTTCTTCGCGCAGCGGCTGCGGCAACCAGCCAAGCTGCACCGGAACGTCGTACAACCGCCCCGGGGCGAATCGCGCCCAGAAATGCCGCAGCCCAGGCACGATCACCTTGACCACCGGCAGGCCGATGTCCGGCCGAGTCTGATCCAGCACCAGCATCTCCAGACCGCGCTCCTCGACGAGCGCCTGGCAGGCCAGCACATCGTCGCGGATGTCATCGGTCTGACACTGGGGAAAGTCCGCCTGCCGGCGCAGCGGACCTTCAGCAGGGACAAGGTAGGGCTGGTTCTCGCGCGTGGCCGTGCTAAGCCAGGCAAGCGTTTCCGGATCGTCGATGCTGTCCGCCACCAGCGGTTTTCCCTCTCGATCCGTCAGTACCCAGGTGAGCATCTGGTTCAATTCGGTCACGGCGCGCAACAGGTCGATGCGAGCATCGAAATGCGCGCCCAACCCCAACAGAATCTGCACCGGCTGGCGGTCGGTGCGCCGCGACAACGCGGCGAACACGGGAATTCCCAGATCGGACGTCACATCCACGGCCCACAGTTCGCGCTGTTGATCGTCGCGCAGAAAGGCAGCAAGTTGCCGCAGGTACGGCTCGTCGAAGCTGTCCAGATCCACCTCCGGCCGGCGGACGCGGTTGTACCACCACCAGGCCACGGCGTCGCGCTCCACCAGCTCGAATAAGCCCTGGAGAATAGCTTCTTCCAGCGTATTGCCGGCCGCCTTGCCGTTCGAGCACGCAAAGCAATACGGTTGCTCCATCGGATAGTCGTAGTAGCAGAACGCAGTCGGCAGGTAGCGGACCTCCTGGCGGGTCAACGACCAGACCGGCGTCCATTCGACAGCCCTCTGCTCGTCGAACGGCTGGGGGACGGAGTGGCTGGCAGGGCAGCCACGCTCGGGCGTCCGCGGCCGGGACCAGCCACTGCAAAGCTTTGCCGCGTGTGTAGCGGCCGCGCGGTACACTTGAGCACGACGCGCTACAGCCAGAAGCAAAGCACGTAGATAGGATGTGTGCCATGCAAGTGGTGATTACTGCGGTGGGCCCGGACAATCGGGGGCTGGCCGACCCGATCGTGCATTATGTCACGGGGCAGGGGGCGAACATTGCAGAGATCCAGATGTACGACCATGACGAAGAGTGCCTGTTCGCCATGCTGTTGCGGATGGAGATCGAGGGCAGCCAGTTGCCGGCGGTGGAGCAGGCGATGGCCGAGATCGGCCGGCTCAAGGGGCTTTCGATCCGTGTGTGGTCTCCAGAGGCCCGCGGCGGACCTCCTCGGCTGGCCATCGCCACCACCTACCGGCCGGAGCCGGCGCTGGCCCTGCTGCGCGCGCTGCGAGACGGACGGGTCAAGGCGCAGGCGGCAGTGATGCTGGGCAATCGGCCCCACTGCCGGTCGCTGGCGGAGCAGTTCGGCGTCGACTGGCACATGATTGGAGACGAGGCCGGCCAAGCCGATCACGAGCGGTTCGTCCACGTGCTGGACGAGTACCAGGTCGATTATCTGGTGCTGGCGCGCTACATGCGGATCCTGCCGGCGGCCATTTGCTGGAAGTATGCGGGCGGCAGGATCATCAACCTGCATCACGGTCTGCTGCCTGCCTTCCCCGGCTTGCGGCCGTATCATGCGGCATATGCCAGCCGCATGCTCACCTATGGGGCGACGTGTCATTTCATCGTGCCGGATCTGGATGCGGGCAACCAGATTATTTACCAGTCGACGTTTACAGTACCGCCGGGCATGGCGTTGGAGGACATCATTCGCCTCGGGCAGCAGGACAACGAGCCGCACTGCTTGGTGGAGGGGGTGCGGCGGGTGGCGGAGCGCGAGGTGCAGTTGCACTTTCATCGCGTGGTGGCACGCGCACGGTCTTAAGGCGGTGGGAGGATGACGGCGGCATGCGGGGGAGTCCGCACGCAGATGACAGGGAGAGCTGTCCCGCCTTTCCGGTAGCTGCGCCCCGCCCAGGCGCCCGCGAGGTGCGTGCACGGAACGCTTCCAACGCTACCCTGGCAGATGCCGCAGCGTGTGCTGCGGTGGCCTCGTCGAGAGGCGGTTATGGAGCGCTTCGCGTCTCCGCAGCGTTACTGCTCGTCCTTGCCGAAGCTGTGGTTGAAGGGGCTGGGCGTACCCGAAAAGTGCTGCACGGACCAGTCGTACTTCTTGGTTCCCAGCAGGTCCAGGGGAGACTCGAAGTAGGCGGACAGTTCGGTGGCATCACGGGGGCGGACGCCATCTCCCGGCCGGCGATCGGCATGCTTGGAGATGAGCAGCAGGTAATAATCTCCGGGTTTGCGTACAACCAGTTCTACCCGTCCCTCTGCATTGGCGCGGGCATAATCGCCTCCCAGGCTGGCGATGGCTTCTAGCCCTGGGGTGCGGTCCCGTTCCCAGCGATCGTCGGGGCGCAGGCCGCGGGCTTGAAAACGGATGTCGGGCTGCATGTTGGTGGGCAGAGCCAGGGCGACGGCGTCTTCGTCCGGCGCCAGTTCGCCGGGCGCCTTCTCATAGACCAGGGTGCCCTGGACCACGACGGGTGGCGTTTCAGCGGCCTCTTCGACCGCTTGGCGTGCCTGGACTCTGGCGCGGGCCTGGCCCATGACATAGCCCAGGGCAAAGCCCAACACGCCCATCGCCAGCAGCAACACGGCCTGCACGTAGACCACGGTGCGTTTTACCAGCAACATCGGCTCGCGCGCCGTCGCTAATTGGCCACCGGCAAGATGCGTCCCACCCGGCCGCGGCGCCTGGCCCGCACCGCCCTCGAAGGCGGGAAGTGCTGCCGGCCCCACCGCGGGATTCGCACCCGGAGCCATCCCTCCGCCCGAAGCCGGTAAGGCCGCGGCGCCAGCGTGCGGAGCGAGCAGCCGCCCTATTTCTTCAAAGGTGGGCGGCGGTGCTGGGGGGGGAAGGGGGGCGTGGGGCGGTGGGATGGCCGCTGCTGCATGTTCTGCGGCAGGTACCAACACTTGTGTACCGCAGTGGGGGCACGATACGGCCGTGCCGGCACGCCGTCGCGATACCCGCAACTTGTGTCCGCAGCCGTGGCAAGAGAATCGAACGGGCATTAGCAACTCAACTTGCGGGCAAGGTCAAGGTGCGCCAATGGGGCGGCGCTACAGCGCCGGAGGAGTGCAAGGCCTCTCTGGCCATGCCGGGCGACCTGATTCTCAGCGGACATCATGGCAGAACTCGAGGCAGGCATCATCCCTCCGCAGCTCCAGGCGGCTGCGTGCACCCATCAGGGCACGGGATGTTGCCCGCACTTGTTATTGTGGTCGAACCAGCGTGCCGAATCCAGCGACGGTAGCTACTTGACGGGCGCAGCCGGCCGGTGAACACTGGGGCGGAGTCCAGGTACCAGCCGCGCGATGCAGACCGCACGGAGGGGGTGCAGCCGGATGCGTTTCATGCGACCAGGCCTGGCCGTCCCCCGGTTACGGCCGGCGGCTGTGCTGCCGCCGCCGGCCCCGCCCCGATCCCGCCTCCTTAATCATGATGGAATCTCCAACCCGCCCCTGGTATCGAGAGCTGAATCGTTACCATTGGTTCGTGTTTGTCGTGGCAGCGTTGGGGTGGCTGTTCGACACCATGGACCAGCAGCTATTCAATCTGGCTCGTGTGCCGGCGATGAACGAATTGCTGGCAGCCAGCCCGGGCAGCAAGGCCGATCCGAGGGCGGTCTCCGAGTATGGGCCGTATGCGACATCGATCTTTCTGATGGGTTGGGCGGCGGGGGGCATGGGCTTCGGCGTGCTGGGCGACCGGATTGGCCGTGCCAAGACCATGCTATTGACGATTCTGGTCTATTCGCTATTTACGGGCCTCAGCGCGTTCTCGGTGGGTTTCTGGGACTTCGCCTTGTACCGTTTTCTTACAGGGCTGGGGGTGGGGGGCGAGTTTGCTGTGGGCGTGGCCCTGGTGGCCGAGGTGATGCCGGATCGCGCACGCAGTTCGGCCCTGGGTTGGTTGCAGGCTCTCTCCGCGGTGGGCAACATCTCCGCCGCGCTGATCAGCATCGGCCTGTCTGAAGTCGAGAAGACCGGCGTGCTGGGCAAGGTGAGCCTGTTTGGCTTCACCATGAGCGCCTGGCGTGTGATGTTTCTGGTGGGGACGCTGCCGGCACTGCTGGTGATTCTCATTCGGCGGCGGTTGAAGGAGCCCGAACGTTGGCAGCAGGCCGCGCGGCAGAAAGACGCCCCGCCGCCTGGGTCCTATCGAGAGTTGTTCGGCGACCCGCGGTGGAGAAGCCGTGCCATGGTGGGCATGCTCTTGGCGAGTTCCGGCGTGATCGGCCTGTGGGGGATCGGGTTCTTCAGCATCGACCTCAACCGCTCGGTATTCAGCAAGGCATTTATCGAGGAGGCCCGTGCAAAGGGTGCGGCTGAGGCCGACCAGGAGTTTGTCGGCCTAGCGATGGCCGCGCCCCACGCCCTCCTGCGGCAAGAGCCGCCCATCCAGCCGGCAGATCTGATCAGCCCGCAGCCCGGCACCCGCGACGCCGAGCGCGTGTTTTGGGCCTTGGTCACACTGCTGCGAGAGTCGGCCGGGGGGAACGGCGGCAACGTCTCGGACCCGCCCGCCGGGGCCCTGCTGGCCCGGCTGGATGCGGGGGATGCTCAGGCCCGGATTCCGCCGCAGAGTACCCAGGAGCGAGCCCGGCGCCAGCAGTGGCTGGCCGAGGCGGAGCGGCGTGCCCAGCAGCGGCTGAGGGATGCGGCGGAAGGTGCATCGAGTGCCGAGCGTGTCGAGGAGTTGCTGTCAGCGCATGCGGCGCGGATCCGGGCGCGAGCGAGCCAGATTGCCGGGCGACTGACGCTGTGGGCGGGCATCACCTCGATCATGTTGAACATTGGGGCCTTCTTCGGCATCTATGCCTTTAGCCGGGTCACGGCGTATGTGGGCCGCCGGCCGGCCTTTGCCGCCTCGTTTGTTGCGGCCCTGATCAGCACAGCGGCGGCCTTCTGGTACATCAGCGAATTGCACCATGTGTTCTGGCTGATACCACTGATGGGCTTTTGCCAGCTCTCGCTCTTCGGGGGCTATGCCATCTACCTGCCGGAGCTGTTCCCCACGCGGCTGCGCAGCACGGGAACCTCGTTCTGCTACAACGTCGGCAGGTTTGTGGCCGCCATTGGCCCGTTTACCTTCGGTTATCTTAACAGCCACGTGTTTGGTTGGGCGGCCGAGCCCCAACGCTACTCGGGGGTGGCCATGTGCGGGATCTTCCTGCTGGGCCTGTGCGTGCTGCCGTTCGCGGTCGAGACGAAGGGCAGGCCCCTGCCAGAGTAAGGCGGCGATGGGAAGGCGGCCATGCCTGACTGGCAAGCCCGCGCCCCCGCCGACACTTGACCTGGCTGCCAATTCGCACAAGACTTGGTTATCGCGCCCGCCGGAGTGGCGGAATGGCAGACGCGCTGGACTCAAAATCCAGTGCCCGCAAGGGCGTGTGGGTTCAACTCCCACCTCCGGCATTCCACAAGCTCGCCTCCAGCGGCGAAACAGCGGTTGAGGGCTGCCCCCGCCTTGCGAGGCCCAGAGCCGGCACACAGGCTTGCGTTGACTCTGGCGCACCAAGCGGCAGCCGCCACCAGCACCGCCGCAAGCCTGCGCTGGCTATTCCTCCTCGTCAGCCAGAAACAGTGCCAGGGCCTGACCGGCTTGCAAGACCGCTTCCGCCGCCACCAGGCGGCGCGAAAGCACGCCCGAGACGGGGGCGGGCAGGTCGATCGTCACATCGCCCGCCAGTACTTCCAGCACACTCTCGCCCTGACAGACGCGAGCCCCACGCCGCACCAGCCACTGGCTGGCGATGATGGGCACGTTTCCCAGCCCCAGCTCCGGCAGGACGAGTTGGCGAACCTGGCGCGGCATTTGTGACGACTTCTTGGGGTGCGGATCGAAAGCCACCCGGCAATCTCTCGGGCCTTCACTTCCCGGCAGGGTTGCTCTGCGTCGGCTGGCATGCCTCCTTCAATACCCGATCAGTCGCCGTCGCTGCGCCCCGCTACCCCTCCACCATTTCCCTCGCGTGGTAGCTGGAGCGGACAAACGGCCCGCTCGCCACCCGCTCGAACCCCAGCCGCCGTGCCAGGCAGCCGAGTTCCTCGAACTCCTCGGGCGGCACGTAACGGACCACAGGCAGATGCTGCGGACTGGGCTGGAGGTACTGGCCCAGGGTGAGCAGCGTGCAGCCCGCGGCACGCAGCTCCGCCAGCGTATCGAGCAGTTCTGCCCGCGTTTCCCCCAGGCCCAGCATCAGGCCGCTCTTGATCTTGCTTGTGGGGCAGAGTTCCGCAGCACGGCGCAGCAGGTCCAGTGTCCAGGCATAGCGGCTCTTGCGGCCGCGCACCAGGGGATAGAGCCGCGGCACCGTCTCCGTGTTGTGGTTAAAGACCTCGGGGCGGGCCGCCATCACGCGTTCCAGGGCGCCGGCCTTGCCGATGAAGTCGGGCGTGAGCACTTCCACCGTAGCTCCCGTGCCCTGTCGTACCGCGAGAATGCAGCGATAAAAGTGCTCGGCCCCGCCATCGGGCAGGTCGTCGCGGGTGACCGAGGTGATGACCACGTGTGCAAGCTGCAGGCGTGCGGCCGCCTCGGCGAGGCGCTGGGGTTCATCGTCTGCCACGGGCTGGGTGCGTCCTTTGGGCACGGCGCAGAAGCCGCAGCGGCGTGTGCACACGCTGCCCAGGATCATGAAGGTGGCGGTTTTCCAGGCGTAGCACTCGGCGCGATTGGGGCAGCGTGCATGCTCGCAAACGGTTTGCAGGTCGAGTTCGGCCAGCACGCGTGCCGTGTAGCCGTTGGCATTGCCCGAGGGGGGGCGGCGCTTCAGCCAGGGGGGCAGCCGCCGCTGGGGAGGCGGG
>JAIMBC010000224.1 GCA_023511675.1 Pirellulales bacterium | reverse complement strand
GGCTTCCTCCTGCGTCACGCCATCTTGGCTGTCATCCTCCTTGGCCCTGTCGTCGGACGCGGTGGCATCCGCCGCCGCATCATCGCCTGCGGCATCCGCTGGAATGCGGGCGGGAGTGTCGCCGTCGGCATCCAAATTACTTGCGGCATTGCCATCCGCGGCGTGCTCCGTTGCTGTGGTGGCGGCTGCCGCCGCATCGCTGCCAGCGGCGCTGGCGGCCTTGGCTCCGGCTTTGGGAGATCTGCCTCTCGATCCTTTCTTTGGCTTCCGGCTGCTTGCTTTATCCTCGCGGCCGCCTGGGGCAGGACTTCCTGCCGCTGCATCCGCTTTTTCGGCGACACGATCGGCTTGACGCGCGGGCTTGGGTGCCTGTGGGCCGTGGTCGGCATCTGGGTGCGGGCGGCCGGCGGCCGGTGCTGCACCGGGCGGCGGACTCTGCGCGCCGGACGCAGCCTGAGCCGCCGCGGCTTGCTGCCCCGCCACGGCTGCGTCCGCACCATTCGCCTGAGCCAGGACAGGGGTGCTCTCTCGGTGATCTGACGGCCCGGGCACAAACACCCAGACCACGGCGGCAACGCTCACTGCCAGGGCAGCCACACCTGCATACAGTCCATAGTGCGACCGCGTCGCCGGTGGTAGCATGCTTGCGGCCATGTCTCTAAGGCGTGCGAGCGCTAACCCGAGGTGGCTGCGTTCACCTGCCACGGCGGTCCCCTCCGGAGCGTGGAGCAGGCTATGAAACGCCTCATCGCTGCCCTGGAACCAATTTGAGGCGGCGTGAACCGCTGCGCGTCCAGCGGCAGCCTGTGCCTCGAACGCGCTTGCGGCGGCCGGCAGGGGCGGGCAAGCCGGCGCCTGCGAGGTGCAAGCCGCGCCAGGCGCATGAGCGTGCGCCACCTTTGCCGCTTCTGTGCCGTGTTCCGCGCTGGCTTCGGTTGGTGCCGGCTGGACGGATGGTGAGGCATGGCCGGTCTGCGATGATTGCGCGGTTGGAAATGGCAGGCCGCCGTCACCTGCTCGCGTGGGGGGCGAGGGGGCCGCGGCCGCCGCCAGACGCGATGAGGCAGGCCCAGCCGGAGTGCCGCTGGAGACTGGGTGTGCTTGCGGTGGGGACCAGCCTGGGGGCGGCAGCACCTTAACCATGCTCTGGCAGCGCGGGCAGGCGAGTATCTGGCCAATGGCGTCGGCATGGCGGACGCGCAGGCGTGCCTGGCAGGTGGTGCACGTGATGGAGAACAGCTCGGTGGCCAAGGCTTGGGTTCCCATTCCGATGGCGCAGCGGGCGGTGCCGCTCCTAAGATGATAACCTGCCAGCAGAGATTTTGCTGCTATCCTCCGCCTTTTTTGGGCGGCTTTTCGGAGGCAAATTCCGCAGGAATGGGGTCTTGGCGTTTCTCAGCGGCAGCGCGGGTGGTGACGTACAGCACTTCCTGGCCGTCTTCTTCCCGACGTTTGATGACATACAGCAGCCGGCCTGCGGTGTCGGCCTTGGCAAGGATCTTGCGCAGGATCTCGCGAGCGGGCTGCTCCCCCTCTTCCATGCCAAACGACTGATTCTTGGTAATGCCCTCAATCTGCAAGTCCGTTCCCAGGATGATGATGGGCACGCCGATTTCTTCGCTGACCATCTCCAACGCTCGCTCCAGCGTGTTGCGAGGAAAGCTGAGCGCCATGGGCTTCTCGAGTCGTTGGGCCGCGGTGAGGGGGGCCTGGGTGTTGTTGCCACTCGCCGACACGACCGGGGGCGGTGCGGCGCCCGGCGTCTCAAGCAGGGCCAGATAGCAATTCATGGCGAGGTTGTGTGCGGCCTTGGCGGGCAGATAGGCACGCAGCACCACCTGGTTTTCGTCGATTCCAGAGGTGGTCATGCGGCCCAGGGCTGCCAGGCGGCCTGGGAAATCCCAGAGCACCTCCTTGCTGTAGGGGGAGAGGTAGAGGGAGCGGAGGTAGGCGTTGACCTGGCGTGACAGGCTGCGGACCTTTTCGCGGTACTCGCGGGCAAGGATGGGGCTGGGCCGGACCAAGCTGGAGTTGTCGATGCGCAGTTCGATGAACAGCCGTTCATCCAAGGCGACGCTGAGCATGGCCCCCTTGGGGAGTTCGAACTCGCCTTGGTCGGAGCGGAAGGTGAGGAAGTCGTCCAGCGGCTGTTTGAGCCTTGCCGCCGGGCCGCCCAGCAGGGCCTTGCCGCCCGTGAACAAAAAGTCTGGAGCGGCCAGCACCGTCAGCTCGTAGTCCCGATCGCTGCTGCGTAACAGCAGCTCGAGCTGGCGACGCAAGGCAACAGGTCCATCCCCCGAAGCAACGACTTCCGCCAAGGCCTTCTCGGGCACTGATACCACGGTGCGCCCGGCTTCGCCCGCGGGCAGCCACCAGGCGCGTCCTCCGCCTTTCCAGGCGGGTGCGGCGGCCCCATCTGCCTGCACTTCACTCTGTGCGGGGTTGTTCCAGGCAGCCAGCAATTCGCTGAGAACCAGTTCATCCGCCGCATAGGCGACGAGGCTTACCTCCACCGGCTCGGGCGACATGTCGTAGACGCCTACCAACAGCCGCTCCAGCCGGGCCAGCGGCAGGCCGGTCAGCTTGGGTACCTGTTCAGACAGCAGCGCGGCCAGGGGGCCGAGCGTCCGCGGGTCGAGCAGCTTCTCGCCCTCGGAGTGTGCCAGCAGCCGCTGCGGCCGGAGGTGAACGATCAACTGCGGCCCGGGCGGCAGCCACTGCACGTCGATTGGCCGACTGCGACGGGGCAGCTCCCAGAGCGGATCATCAACCCCAGCCGCCGTGTCTGGGGGGGGAGGCACGGCGGGAGACTCGCCTTGCTCTGCTTGTTCTGGTGGGGCGTTCTGTTTGTCGCTGGGAGTAGGCTTCACGGTACGCTTTGCCTGCGTGCTGCCCGGTGATGAGCCCTCCTCCTCGCCGCTTGCCGTCTTGGCCGCCGTCGCCGTTGGCTGCGGTCCCGAGCGATCGGCTGTGGACATGAAATAAGCGAACGCCCCCATCGCTGCCACCGCTGCTGCTACGCTGCCGATGACCACGGGCACCTGGGAACGGTCGCGTTTGCGGCTCAGCCGCCCTAGACCGCTGCTCGGCCCTCCGCCGGTCGTCGCGGTCTGCGGCACGACTTGAGGGAAACTGGGCTGGCCACCAACCAGCGGCGAGGGGGCTGCGGGCGTGCCCGCGGCAGCAGCTCCTGCTCCAGCGGGGGAGGCAGCGGCCTCTGGCATGCTAACGGGCAGCGGCGTGGGCGGCGCTGGTTGCTGGCCTGCCGGCTCAGCCGCTGCCGTACCTACTACAAAGCGGGGAGCCGCAGTCGGAGGCGTGGGAGGAAGACCCTGGGGCTGACCCACAGATCCAGCACGCTGGCCCAAGCTTGGCCCGCTGGCAGACTCGGCTGCGATGGCCGCCTGAAAGGCCGCCAAGGAAGGCAAACTCGGGCCGGGGCTGCTCTGGAGGTGCTCGGGGAGCAGATGCGGCGCGAGCATCTCGCACACCGCCATCGCGCTCACGGGGCGGTGCTGAGGCTGCTTGGCCAGCATCCTGGCCACGCCTTGGGCCAGGGCCGGAGGCACGCCGGGCACGAGCTGTTCCAGCGGCTGCGGCATCTGTTGCACGTGGCGGCTGAGCTTCTCCTGCGTGCTCCCGCCAGGGAAGGGCACGCGCCCCGTCAACAGCTTGTAGAGCGTGCATCCCAAACTGTAGATATCGGCCGATGGGCCAAGCGGTTGTCCTAGTGCTGCCTCGGGCGCCAGGTAATCGACTTCAGGCACCGCCACACCGCTGGCGGCCGCCTGGGTAAGCCGCGTGGACAGCGGGGGTGCAAGCGGGTCCGGCGCCAGCGGAAAATGCAACAGCTTGATGCGCTGTTGAGGGAGCAGCAGTATATTGCCGGGCCGTACGTCTCCGTGCACCAAGCCGGCGGCATGCAAGGCCGCAACTGCCTGCGCCGCATGCCACACGTGCCGGCACGCCTCCGCCGGCGCAAGGCCAGCTTGTGCAGCAGCCGCCTCATCGAGTGACTCGCCGCACAGATCTTCCAGCACCACAAACTTGAAGCGGCCCAAGTCCACAAGCTGCCATGCCCTGGCGAGCTGCGGCTGCAACCCGGCAGCCTGACAGGCACGCGCGCATATCTGCTGCAACGCCGCCAATGTGGTAGCATCGGCCAGTGCCGGACCGCTGAGGAACCACAGCCCTACGGGATGCTGCGTGGCCGCGTGCACGGCCCGAAACAACCCTGCCAACCGTCCAGAGGCAACGCGGTCGACGACGCGATACGCACCGTACACAAATGGCCCCGGCTGACCTGCCATCAGCACCCGGGCCTGATACACGCTCAACGCGCCGCTTTGGACCAGCCAGGCGGCCAGCCCCTCTGCGGCGGCGTCGGGCTGTAGCCCATGCTGCTTGGCATAGCGTGCCAGCCACTGGCGGCATGCTTCTGGCTCGAATAGCTGCGACTGAGCCAGCAATCGAGAAAAGTCGCGGACCGTAACGGACATGGTCAGGCCGTGATCGTGAACAGCAACAACGATGATTCAGTGTACTTTCCGCAGGCAGACCGTGGCAAATCTGCGCGGTGGCGGGCTCACATTGAAGCGTAGGGGCGTCGCCCGCGCACGGTCCTGACAGCAACGCCGCCCGTCGCTCATCATCGGCCCGGCTGCTTCCCGCTCGGGAAGCCAGGCAAACTGGGCTGGCTGCAATTGGGCCGATGTCTTAGACTGGTGGGGCGTTCCGCTGTGGTCCGCGAGGGCACGTCGCTCGTCCGGGCCAGGCGTTGGATGGCTGCGCACGCAAGGAGGCGCGCCTGTGGCCCCACGGCCCTTACGGTTCATTCATGCTGGCGATCTGGCATTACACCAGCCCGTCGGTGGGCTGGCTGAGATCCCGGATCGGCTCATCGATCTGTTCTGGCAGGCGCCCTACCGCACGGCCGAACGATTGACGGACCTGGCGCTGGCCGAGGCCGTGGACTTCGTCCTGCTTTGTGGCGAACAGGTGGCGGCCGAACGTTCCGGACCGCGCGGGCCGCTGGCACTCTGCCAACAGTTCGAGCGGCTTCGGCAGCACGGCATCCGCGTCTACTGGGCCGGAGCGCCAGCTTGGCCCGCCGCCTTCGCCTTGCC
This sequence comes from Pirellulales bacterium, assembly GCA_023511675.1. Lineage (GTDB taxonomy): Bacteria > Planctomycetota > Planctomycetia > Pirellulales > JAIMBC01 > JAIMBC01. The sequence continues at coordinate 4,724 of JAIMBC010000224.1, read as the reverse complement.
GGACAATGTGTACCGCTTTCCGCGCGACCGTGTGGCTGAGGTGTATCATCATCGAGAGCAGCAGCCGGTGGCTCGGATTGTCGGCTGCGGCTCTGCTTTCCAGGCAGCAGGGGACCTGATGCTGGGCGCATCGCCACTGTTCACCATCGCGGTGTGCCCGGAGATGCCTGGGCGTGTTGCGCACGGCACGGTGGACTACTGGGCCTGCGGCGGACAGGCGGGGGCTTTGGGGGGAGCCTGGCCGCTGTCTACGGCCGGTGGCTTGGCCAAGGGAGGCGGCACGTTGGCTGCTGGGGAGGCCGTGAGCATGCCGGGCATGCTGGGTGCGTCTGGGGCTGGCAAGGCCGCATCCTCGGGCGCGGCCCCCAACGTGTTTCAGGCGGGCAAGTTGCAGGGGCGTTCGCCACGGGAGGTGGGGCCGCATGGCTGCCTGGTGGCCACGGTGGGCGAATCCGGCCGCGATGTCGTTGCCACATTCGTTCCGTGCGATGCATTGCGCTGGCTGCACATCCGGCTGCCGGTGGAGAAGTCCACGACGCGGGAGGAGCTGGTACGTGCTATTGAGCTTCGTGTCAGTGAAGGCCAGGCGGGCTGCCGCGATCGGCCGCTCTTGTACACGGTGACCCTCAGCGGCGCTGGCGTGCCCCACGAGCTGCGCTCCGAGGCGTGCCGGCACGCCGTAGCGGCCATGCTGCGCCAGCAAGGTGCGTCGGCCCCAGCATGGTGCGTGAGCATCCAGGTAGAGCCAGACGCGACGGCACTGGCCCGGGCTTTGGAAGAGGATACGTTGCTCGGTATGTACCTGCGTGCCGTGGGAGGTTTGCTGGAGCAGCAGGAGACGGGGGGGGATATGCCGGACATCGCCGCGGATTTGCCGGAGGAGGCGCAGTCGCTCGCTCCGCTGGTCAGGCTGGCCGGACAGGCCGGCTGCCAGCACGTGCTGCGGGAGGCGGCGGCGCTGGGCCTGAGCGTGTTGTCAGCAGAGGAGCCGCTGGCGTGAAGCTTGTCGCCGTGGAAATCGACGGTTTCGGTGTGTGGAAGGACCTCCGGCTGGGGGAATTCTCAGATCACCTGAACGTGGTGTATGGGCCAAACGAGGCAGGCAAGACGACACTGTTGCAGTTTGTACGCGGCGTGCTCTACGGATTCTCGGCACCGCGGCGTGCGCGGTACCTGCCGCCGGTTCAGGGCGGGCAGGCGGGCGGCCGCCTCGTGGTTTCGGACGGAGCGGTACGCTACACGATCGGCCGTTACCTGGACGCCCGTGCCGACACGCACCGCGAGGAGCTGACGCTGGTTGCCGAAGACGGTAGCCAGCGCCCCGCCAGCTTCTTGCAGGTTCTGCTGGGCGGGATGGACGAGGCCGTGTTCTGCAATGTGTTTGCCGTGGGGTTGCGCGAACTGCAAGAACTCTCAACCCTCTCCGACACGGCCGCAGCCGAGCAGTTGTATGGTCTGGCCGCGGGGCGCGACCGCATCTCGCTGGCCGCCGTGGTGGCAAAGCTGCAAGAGGCCCAGCGGCAACTGCTGGGGAGCGATCCGCTCTGCGCTACCCGTTTGCCGAGCGATGCGGGACTGCTCGCCCTCGCCGCGCAGCGCGATCGCTTGTCGGAGCAGATGGCGGCAGAATCACAGCAGGCCAGCCGCTATGCCGCCCTCGTTGTGCGTCGCGACGAGATTGCACAGCGCATCGGCGCACTGCAAGCCGAACTTGATACGCTGCGGCGCAGCGTGCATCACCTCGAACTGGCCCTCAAGCTCCGCGAACCGTGGCAGAAGCGGGCAGAACTGGCGGCACGTCTGGAGCAAATCGCCAACCAGCCTCCGTTGCCTCCGGGTACCGTGGCTCAACTTGACGCGCTGGCCGCTCGCAGCGAGCAATGCCGCACGCGTCGTCAGCAAGCGCGAAAACGGCTGCGCCAAACGCGCCGCAAGCTGGCGCGGCTGGCACCCAGCCGGGCAGTCCAACGCCAGCTCCCGCGGCTAGAGGCCCTGCTGGACCAGCAGTCCTGGGCCGTTTCGCTAGAAACACGCATCGAGGAGCTGCAACAAGCAAGACAGCAACTCGAAGCCAACCTGGAAGCGGAACGGAAACAGCTCGGCCCCGGTCTGGCCCGCGACGATGCCGCCAGCGTGGCCGCCGCGGGCCGCCTGCTGGGGCATCTCCGCGCCGCCGCTGCCGAGCTGCGGGAAGCACGAACCGCATGGCGTGCTGCGCAAGAGCGTGTGCGGGCCGTGCCAGCGGAGTCAGCCCATGTTGCGGCGGCAGGTGCAGCCGCCGAGAATACCGCCGCGGATCGTCTCACGGCCGCACTTGAGCAGGCAGGCAACCTGGTCCAGCAGCTTCGCCGCCGCTTGCAGATCGACGAGCGGCTCGATCAGTTGCGAGTCCGACGCCAAGAGCTGCAAGGGGACCATCGCCGTCTGCTGGAACGGGAACTGCTGCCCGGCTGGGTGCTGCTGGGGTGGGGAGCGCTCTTTGTCTGCGGTGCAGCCCTTGCGTTGTCTGGGTTAGTGCTGCCCACGTCGGTTGTGGGGGAGGCGGGCTGGACACTCACCATCCTCGGCCTGGCCGCAGCCGGCCTGGCCGTGGGCGGCAAGGTCAGCATGGAGCGGGGCACCCGCCGCCAGCGCGAGCTGTGCCAGCAGCAGCTTGCCTTGCTGGAACAGGAGTTGGCCCAAGCGGAGCAGGAAGCACAGGCACTCGACGCGAAGCTGCCTCGCAGTGGCGGCTCGCTCGCGGTGCGCCTGGAGCAAGCAGAGCGAGCCCTGGCAGAGCTGGAAGATCAGGCGGCCGCCGATGCGCGACAACGTGCTGCCCGGCAGCAGGCCGAGCTGGCACAGCAGGCGGCCGAATCTGCCCAGGCCCAACTCAAGACCGCAACGCGACGCTGGAAAGAAGCGTTAGCCGCCGTCGGCCTGCCCGATGGCTTTGAACCCAATCGCCTCTCAGACACGGCACGCTCCTTCCGCCGTCTGCGCGACCTCGAGGCGGAACTGGCACGCCAGCGAAACGAGGAGGCGGCATGCCGACGTGAGCTGCAAGCCTTTGCCGCTCGCCTCGAGCAAACGCTGGCCGAAGCTGGGTTGAACCTGCCCGCAGGTCCGTTACGCGAACGCCTCCCCGAGTTGCGCAACGCGCTGGAGGCGCACCAGCAGGCGGTCGTGCGCCGCCGCGCACTCGTCCGCCATGCCCGCCTGTTGCACCGCCGCCAGCAGCAACTCAGCCGCCGCCTCCAGCATCTGGCCCGGCGGCGCAAACGCTTGCTCCGCGCGGCAAATACCGCCACCGAAGACGAACTGCGTGCCCGCGCCTCACGCCGCGCCGAAGCCGACGCCTGGCAGGCAGAACATGACCGCCTCGGGCAAGAAATCGCCGCCCTGCTGGCCGCACAGGCCGGAGAACCCCCTCTCGCGCTCCGGCAGTCCATCGAGTCCTGGCTGACCGGTCCAGATGCTGCACGCCTGGAGCAGCAGTGGGAAGAGCAGGCCGAACGCCTGCAACAGCTCGAGATGGAGATCCGCTCGCTCCACGAGTCGCGCGGCCAGCTCTGCCAGCAACTCGCACACCTGGCCGAAGACGAGAGCTTGCCCCGCTTGGCTGTGTCCCTTGGGCAGGCCGAGGCGAGACTGGCGCAAGCGGTCGAGCGGTTCCAGGTGCTCAGCGTCGCGCGGCGGTTGCTGGTCTCCATCCGGGCCGAGTTCGAGGCACGGCATCAGCCCGAGGCCTTGCGTGCAGCCTCCCACTATTTGCAACAGCTTACGGGGGGCAGCTACCAGCGGGTGTGGACGCCTCTGGACGAGCAGGTGCTGCGGGTGGACGACGCGGCAGGCCGCTCGCTCGATCCGGCCGTTTTGAGTCGTGGCACGCGGGAGCAGCTTTACCTGGCGCTACGGCTGGCCCTGGTGCGCCTGTTTGCTGAGCGCGGGCATGCGTTGCCCCTGGTGCTGGACGACGTGTTGGTCAACTTCGACGCACAGCGTGCCCGCGCGGCGGTGCAGGTGTTGCGCGAGTTTGCATTAGAAGGCCATCAGCTCCTGGTGTTTACCTGCCACGAACATGTGTTCAAGCTCTTCAAGGCACTCAAGGTGCCTGCCTGGGAGCTGCCCTCGCGTAGCGGACCGCCGCGGCCAGCGTCCCGCCGCAGCGCCACCAGGAGTACCACCGCTGCCACAACAGGGTCGGCAACTCCACAGCCGTCGAGAACTGCAAGGCTCGAACCTCAGCCTGCTGATGCCGAAGCTACCGACGCGATGACACCTGCCGCTGCTGCCGCAACACCGGCATCAGCCCCCGCAGCCAGCCTCGCGCCTTCTGCCCATCTGGCAGAGACGAGACCGGCATCGACGCCTGCGTTTGCAACGGGCGATCTCGAAGAACTCAACCGACTGCTGCTGGATGCAGCCTTGTCCGAACGGGACGAGGCCCCCGTGCCGCATCGGCAGTCAAGAGGTCAGCGTGCCCCAGCGGCGGGTTGGGCTCGCTTGGATTCGGCTGGCTTGCCCGCAGTATCGACCACAGGTGGCCAGGCGCGGCAGCCGGTTGAATCTGGTGGCCCAGCGCCATCGCAGCGTGCCGCGGGCCGCCTGCGGCGTGGCCCGTTCGACGGCACGCACTGGCATGAGGTCATCGACGCCGATCCCGAGTTGCGCTGGCTCTACGGCGACCGTCCGATCACACAAGCTGCATCTGCGCCCGCGCACCGGTAGCAGAGGTATGTGGC
>JAIMBC010000223.1 GCA_023511675.1 Pirellulales bacterium | reverse complement strand
GGCGGCGCTGTTGGCCGCCCACAGCAGCACGGCCCTGCTGGCACGCCAGGACCGGCAAGTGCGGCCCCGCTGGCTGGTGGTCACCGATCCCAACGCAGCCCTGGCCCAAGACTGGAGCGGCCTGCCCCCCGAGATGGAGCTGCTGGTGGGAGACGATGCGCTGGCTGAAGCGGTGGCCAGGCCGGAGGTGGATGTGGTGCTTTCGGCCATCGTGGGCAGTGCGGGTCTGCGGGGGACCTGGGCGGCGTTAGAGGCGGGCAAGCGGGTAGCGCTGGCAAACAAGGAGACGCTGGTGATGGCCGGGCCGCTGGTGACGGAGCTGGCACGCCAGCGCGGTGCCAGCATCGTGCCCGTGGATAGCGAGCACAGCGCGGTGTTTCAGGCCATGCAGGCGGGGAGGCGCCAGGAGGTCCGCCGCGTGGTGTTGACCGCCAGCGGGGGCCCGTTCCGTTGCCATACGCCGCAGCAGCTTGCCGAGGTCACGGTGGCCGAGGCCCTGGCCCATCCCACCTGGGAGATGGGGCCTAAAATCACGGTCGACTCCGCCACGATGATGAACAAGGCCCTGGAGATCGTCGAGGCCCGCTGGCTGTTCGATCTGTGCGTGGATCAGATCGAGGTGGTGATCCACCCGCAATCCGTGGTGCACTCTTTCGTCGAGTTTGTCGACGGTTCGGTGGTCGCGCAGCTCAGCCCGCCGGACATGAAGCTGCCGATCCAGTTTGCCCTCACCTGGCCGGAACGGCGGGAGGGCGTGGCCCGGCGGATCGACTGGTCCCAGGCCTGGAGGCTGGAGTTTGAGCCCGCCGATTTCGAGCGGTTTCCTGCCCTGGCGCTGGGAACGGAGGTGGCGCGCGTGGGGGGTACGGCCGGGGCTGTGATCAACGCTGCCAATGAGGCGGCCGTGGCCGCCTTTCTGGCCGGCGAGCTGCGGTTTGTGGATATTGTGCCTGCCTGCCGCAGCGTGCTCGAGGCACACCACTTTGAAGCTCATCCAACGCTGGAACAGTTATTCGCCCTGGACGTGTGGGCGCGCGAGGAGGTTGCTCGATGGGCATGTGCCTGATGGCGTTGTCGCTGGCGGAGGCGTGGCAGTGGGCGGTGCTCATTCTGGAGGTGGCCCTCGGCCTGGGGATGGTGATCTTCGTGCACGAACTGGGCCATTTTGCCGTGGCCAAGTGGTGCGGCGTGAAGTGCGAGAAGTTCTACCTGGGGTTTGACTTCTTCGGGCTGCGGCTCTGCCGTTTCCGCTGGGGGGAGACGGAGTATGGGATCGGCATCTTTCCGCTGGGGGGATACGTGAAGATGCTGGGGCAGGATGACAATCCCGCGCGGGTGCACGAGGAGCACGAACGCAGCCTGCTGGAAGGTTCGCCCACGGAGATCGATCCGCGCAGCTACTTGGCCAAGAGCGTGCCGCAGCGGATGGCGATCATTTCTGCGGGCGTGATCATGAACGCCATATTTTGTTTTCTGGTGTCCTGTGTGGCCTATGGGCTAGGCGTGGACTACGTGCGTGCGGTGATCTGCGATCTGGTGCCGGGCGACCCTGCTTGGAAGGCCGGCGTGCAAATTGGCGACGAGTTTCTGGTCTTCGATGGGATTGTCGAGCCGCGATTCGATATGGATGTGCGCGCGCGGATTGCCCTGGCCGACATGGACCGCGGCGTGGATGTGGTCATCCGGCGTCCAGGCGAGGCAGAGCCGCTGCATCTGAACATCAAGCCGCACCGTCTGCCCAGAAATGACCATCCGACCATCGGCATCACGCTGGTCTCATTCAGCACCCGCTTGGCGGCCGGCCGGCCGTACCTCGAAGCCTCCGCGGCGGCTGCCAGCCAGCCTGCGCTGGTGCCGCAGGATGAGATCGTTGCTGTCGATGGCAGGCCCGTGGCCAGCTATCGCGACCTGAACGTGCTGCTTACGGAACGCAGAGACCGGCCGGTGCGGCTTACCGTTCGGCGGCATGGCGATGGGGCGCAGGGCAGTAGCCTTGCAGGGCCAACAGAGATGGTCGTGACTGTGCCGCCACAGCGGTTCCGCCACCTGGGGGTGGTGCTGGCGGCAGGCCCCATCGTTGCGCTGCGTCCCGATTCTCCGGCAGGGCGTGCGGGGCTGCGGGCTGGAGACCGGCTGGTGGCTTACAACGGAGAGCCGGTGGGCGATCCGCTGACGCTGGCCGAACGTTTGCAGAGGCTGGCGCCAGGTCAGATCATGCTGGAGTTTGAGCGAAAGGGCAAGAAGCAGCGCGTGGCGGTGCAACTTGCCGCAAACTACGTGTTCGAGGACAGCCCCCGGCCCGGCTCTCCCTTGAGCATTCCGGTGCTGGGTATCGCCCTAGCAGTCGAGCCGCGCGTAAAGGCCGTGCTGCCCGGCAGCCCGGCGCAGCGAGCCGGTATGAAGCCCGGCCAGGTGCTCGCCAACGGAAAGTTCTTCCCCGGCAGGCACGAACAGCTCGCCCAGGACAAACCGATCGACATGGTCTTCGCCGGTCAGGAAATGGCAGGCAGTGACTGGCCCTGGTTGCACTCGCTACTGCAAACCAGCGCGCTGGGCACGCGCGTGCTGCTGCAAACCGCCGATGGCGGGAGCTACGAGCTGGAACCCCATGAGCTACGCGATGCGCATTATCCTCTGCGTGGCCTGGTCTTCGAGATGCTGCTGGCAGAGCGCAAGGCAAACAACGTGGCCGAGGCACTCATGCTGGGGGCACGGCAGGCCACGGAATCGCTCACCCAGGTACCGCGCACGATCTGGCGGCTGGCCACGGGGCAGGTTTCCATGAACGCGCTGGGCGGGCCGGTGGCGATTGCCGCGGCGGGCGGAGCGGCTGCCCAGGTGGGGTTCTCTTATTTCCTGCTCTTCCTGGCCATGCTCAGCGCCACGCTGGCGGTGTTGAACCTGCTGCCCATCGCGCCCCTGGACGGCGGCCACCTGGTACTGCTGGCTGCGGAGTGGGTGCGGCGCAAGCCGGTGGGCGAAAAAGTGCTGCTGCCCTATGTCTGGGCAGGCGTGATCTTTGTGGCCGCACTCATGCTGTTCGTGATCGGCAAGGACCTGATGAAATACCTGGGCGGCTGGCTGGGAGGATAGGGCCCTGCCGCCGCTCTGGCCATTGCAACGTGCCACGCTCAACGCTGCCACGGGCCGTACTCTTTGACGCCGCCGGTACGCTCATCTACCCCGCTCCGCCAGCAGCCGAGGTGTATGCACGCGTTGCCGCGCAGTGGGGGTGCGCCGCCGCACCCGACGAGGTCGCCCGCCGCTACGCTCGAGCCTGGTCGCGCCGCCGAGCCTCCTCCCTCTACGGCCAGGGCCGCACCAGCGAGGCCCACGAACGCACCTGGTGGCGCGAGCTGGTAGCAGAAGTCTTCCCCGAGGCCATCGCCCTCGATAGCCTCTTCGCCGCCCTGTGGGACCACTTTGCCCAGCCCCAACATTGGCAGCTCTACGACGATGTGCCCGCCGCGCTTGCCACGCTGCAAGCGGCAGGCATCCCCTGGTACATCGCCTCGAACTTCGATGCCCGGCTGGAGTCCATCTGGCGCGGGCAGCCTGCCCTGGCCGCATGCCAAGGGCTGTTCATCTCGTCGCAGGTTGGCTTTCGCAAGCCTGCGGCGGGCTTTTTCTCGCACGTCCAGCAGGCGCTGGGCTGCGCCCCGCACGAGCTATTGCTGATCGGGGACGACCTCGAGTGCGACTACCTCGCTGCACGCCGCGCCGGCTGGCGGGCACTGCTGTTGCATCGGAGATAGGGGTGGGCATGCAGGAGAGGAGGGGTGGAGGGCGTCTGTTCGTGACGGGCAGGGGTCTGTGATTGAGCACCTAAAGTTTGCCTACGGCCGGACGCGACGGAGCGCGCCCCTCCATGGGCACGCCTTGCGCTGGAGGGCACGCTCCGTCGTAGCCGCGATTCGGCACCCACGATTTGCGTTGGCCCGGACGCGACGGAGCGCATCCCTCCACCGGACGCGACGGAGCGCGTGCCTCGCTCGGACGCGACGGAGCGCGTGCCTCCATGGGCCGTCGCAAAGCGTTGCCGCGTACGGTCTTGCAGGGCGGATATCTGTGAGTTCTGCACCGCCAGGCCGCCGCGCGGGAAATCGCCGCGCTTCGTTCTACCTGCTACTTTCTGTTGGCTGCTCGCTGTCGCGCCAGGGATCCGGCCAGTCGCCCCAATGGTCCAGGTAGGTGCGATAGGCGGGTATGCTTTGCCGCTGGGCCTCCAGCCACACCTTTGTTTGCGCAATGAGTTGCTGTTCGGCTGAGCGCGTCAGCAAGCCCGTCAGCACGCGCGTGCGCAGAAAGACAAAGTATGTATCCAGCACGTCGCAGCGGCAGTAGTCGACAATCTCGGCTAGGCGGCCGGCGGCGTACAGGTCTTGCACCATATGTCCCTGTACGTCCAGCTTGCCGGGCTTGCCCAGCAGGTTGGCCGCCAGGTTCAATCCGCCGGTAAAGCGGCACACTCCAAAGTTGGTAAGCAGGTCTTGCAGGTCGAGGTGGGCCTCAGTGTTATAGCGGTTACGGGGTTGTTCGTAGCCCTTGGCCGTACTGTGGAACCAGCCGGGCACACTCACCCCGTAGCGGAACGCGGCCAGCTCCAGCAAGGGCACGTCGAAACTGCGGCCGTTGAAACTGACCAGCGTGGGGCGGCCGTAGCGTTCCCACCCGCGCCAGAAGTGTTCGGTCATCACATGCGGCCGGAACCGCGGCTCATCCAGTGCCACCACATCCAGCAGGTGGTAGTCTGCCGCCACCTTGGCGACAACAATGGCGGCGGGTACCTGGTAGGTGTAGGGGATAAAGTCGCTCTGGTACTTCTCTTGCAGATCGGCGCGGTAGCGGGCCACAGCCTCCTCGGCCGAAAGCTGCTCGGCGGCGTACCGCAGCCGGGCCACCAGGGCACCATCGGCCACGCTCTCCGTGTCGAACACCAGGTAACGTACGTTCGAGGCGCTCATGTTGCGGTTCCGCCAGTTGCTCGCGGCCCCATGGCCCAACATAGCGCCTTGCCCGGGTGGAATGCAATCGAGCCAGCGCCCTCCGTGGGCTGCTGCGGTGGCCTGTTGCGGCAAGGCAGTAGAGAAGGCACGCACCGGCGGCCCTGGCGGCATCCAGGATCTCAGCAGCCGACTGGAACGCGAAGACACGCACGTAGCGGCCGGCCTGACTCCCCCAAAAGGTGACGCAGGCCACGCTCAGAGCGAGCGGCAAAGCTACCTCTGCCGATTGCCCCACCCGCCGCCAAGGGGCGCCCGCGAGCTGCCGGTAAAGCAGCGCGTGATGGATTGGCCCGGCTACGGCCAGGCACATCCCCACCGACCTCGACGGTTTGCCTCGGGCGTTGGGCCGCCTGTCGGCAGCTCAGCCCCGATCTGCCCCCTGGCGGCCGGCCTGAAGCGGGCTGCCAGGCGGCCATTTCGATTCTGGCTGTCTTGCGGCCAGACTAGATTCGGCTGCCTTGTGGCGGCGCTTGCCTTGCCGGCGGAGAGTGTCAGGCCCAGCGTTTCTGCAAGGCCGCCCTGCGGCGAGCACGCCTGCCTGGCGGTGGCAAGCTCGCGCTGCGTTGAAACACACGCACGCTGGAGCGGCACTCCAGCGGTGCCGCACGCTGCCGGAACGCTCTCGGGACGGCTGGGCCTCCCCCTTCCGCAGGCGGCCGGTGGTGCGTACACTGCCGTTTTCCAGTGCGGAGCAGATTGCGGAGAAAGCTTGCATGGCAACCCACAACGGCACGTATCGCTTCAGTTTCGGACCGTGGAACATTTCGACGGGGGCCGATCCCTTTGGACCGCCGGTACGCAAGGAAGTGCCGTTTGCCCGCAAGATCCGCCGTTATCGAGAGCTGGGTTTTACCCACGTGCAGTTCCATGACGATGATGTGGTGCCGGCCGATTGGAATGCGGCCCAAACGGCGCGCGGGGCGGCGCGCGTCAAGCGGCTGCTGGAAGACGAGGGCCTGGCCGCCGAGTTCATCGCCCCGCGCTTGTGGGAGGATCCCCGTACCATCGATGGCGCCTACACGTCGAACAATGCCGCCAGCCGGCGCTATGCCCGTGACCGCACCCGCCGCGCCGTGGACATCGCCAATCATCTCGGCGTGGACCTGATGGTCCTCTGGCCCGCCCGCGAGGGCACCTATATCCGTGAGGCCAAGGATCCCGTGCTGGCCATCGAGCGTCTGGTGGAGGCGGTGAACGATATCCTTTCCTACGACCCGAAGATCCGCGTGGTCGGCGAGATGAAGCCCAACGAGCCGATGGACCAGGCCTACTGCCCCACCGTGGGACATTTCATGGGCCTGGTATATCGCACCGCCGATCCCAGCCGCGTGGGGGTGTTGATCGAGACGGCCCACAGCATTCTCGCCGGGCTGGATCCGGCGGACGACATGGCCTATGCCTTGTGGCACCAGAAGCTGTGGAGCGTGCACCTCAACGACCAGAACGGGCTGAAGTACGATCAGGACAAGGCCTTCGGCTCGGTCGATCTGCGGCGTGCGTTCAATCAGGTTTGGGTGCTGGATCGCGCGCGCTACTACGAGATCGGCGTGGTGGGGCTGGACGTGAAGGCCATGCGCACCACCAAGCAAGCCGACGACACGAAGCATCTGGCCAACAGCCTGCGGATGTTCCATCACCTGCTGGCGCTGGTGCGCAGCCTGGACGAGGCCAAGGTGGAGGCATTCCGGCAAGCGCGCGATTACGAAGCCCTCGAACTGTACATCCTTGAGCACTTGATCCGCGCCTAAGAAGGCCATGATCGAAGTCATCCGCCAGGATTTTCCGCGCGGCGAGTTCCGCGCCGTGTTGTTCGACTTCGACGGCACGCTTTCCCTCATCCGCCGCGGGTGGCAGGACGTGATGATCCCCATGATGGTCGACATCTTGGCCGCCACGGGTACCCAGGAAAGCCGCGAAGCGCTGCACGCCCACGTGGAAGAGTTCGTCATGCGCCTCAATGGCAAGCAGACCATCTACCAGATGCTCCAGCTTGCCGAAGAAGTACGAGCCCGCGGCGCCACGCCCTGCGATCCGCTCGAGTACAAGCGCCGCTACCACGAATTGCTCTGGGAACGCATCCGCCCGCGGGTGGCGGCCCTGGAAGCAGGCACCCTCACCCCCGAGGAGCTGACCGTGCCGGGCACGCACCGGCTGCTAGCCCGCTTGCACCAGCGCGGCCTGCCCCTGTACCTCGCCTCGGGAACCGATCTGGTCTACGTCCGCAAAGAGGCCCATGCCCTGGATGTGGATCAGTTCTTCGGTCCCCGCATTTACGGTGCCGTGGACAACTACCGGACCTTCTCCAAGGCGCTGGTGATCCAGCGCATCCTGCAAGAAACAGGCATCTCCGGCAGCCAACTGCTGGCCTTTGGCGATGGATTCGTGGAAATTGAGGAAACCCGCCGCGTCGGCGGCGTGGCGGTGGGAGTCGCCAGCAACGAAGAGACACGCCAGGGCATCAACGAGTGGAAACGCAACCGACTGCTCCGCGCGGGTGCCGACATCATCGTGGGAGATTACCGCCAGGAACAAGAACTGCTGGATCTGCTTGGGCTGTAGCGCTGGGGCGTTCGCGGCGGGACGGGCGGTTCGCCCGGATGCCGCCGCCAGATACCGGGATCCCGACCGCACGCCCACGTTCGAACCCGCTGCCCCGCACCGGCGTTCAGCCCGCATGAACGCTTCAGGCAGCCGCCTTCAGCCATGTCTCGCTATCCCCAATTCGACCGCAGCAAGCTGCTGATCAAGCCGCTGGCTGAGCGGCAGCATGATCTGACGCATGCCTCGCTGCTGCCGCTGGACCATGCGCCCCCGCCGCTGGAGCCCGAGGCGGCCCACGCTGTGGATCTCCTGGGCCGACGGCTGGTGGAAGCCCGCCGGCGGGGAGCCGCTCGGCTGCTTCTGTGCGGCGCGCACGTGATCAGGGCCGGCGTGGCGCGGCAGCTTATCGACATGATGGAACGCAAACTGATCACACACATCGGGATGAATGGGGCCGGCCCCATCCATGATTATGAGCTGGCCCGCATCGGCGCCACGTGCGAGAGTGTGGCTCGCTACATCCGCTCGGGCGAGTTCGGCCTGTGGCGAGAAACTGCCGAGATCAACGAGATTGTGGCACAGGGGGCCGGCGCCGGCTTGGGCTGGGGAGAGTGCCTGGGCAAGGCGATCCTGGAAGGCCCCTTCCCCTACAAAGAGACCAGCGTGCTGGCCGCGGCGTATCGGCTGGGCGTGCCGGTTACCGTGCACGTGGGGTTTGGCTACGACATCATTCACGAGCACCCGAACTTCGATCCGGCTGCGGGCGGCCAAGCCACCTACCGAGACTTTCTCATTCTCTGTCACACGGTTTCGCAGCTCGAAGGGGGAGTGTTTCTCTGCTTCGGCACAGCGGTGATGGGTCCAGAAGTGTATCTGAAGGCGCTCGCCATGGCCCGCAATGTGGCCCACCAACGCGGCGAGCGGATCTCTCGCTTCACTACCGCCGCCTTCGATCTGATCCCCATCCACGGCAACTATCACGAGGAAGCGCCCAAGCACAACCCCCAGTACTACTACCGCCCCTGGAAGACCATCCTGGTACGCACCGTGGCTGATGGCGGCGAAAGCTTCTACGTGTGCGGAGACCATCGGCAGACCATTCCGCACTTGCGGCTGGCGGCCCTGCGCGCGGAGCAACAGCCGTGATCGGCCGGCAGCGGCTCGAGCAGGTGCTGGCCCAGGTGCCGCGGTGCCGGGTGGCCCTGCTGGGAGATCTGTTCCTGGATCGCTATCTGGAAATACCCGCGGGCATCCACGAACTCTCGCTGGAGACGGGCCTGGAGGCGTATCAGGTGACGCGGCTGCGCAGCAGCCCCGGGGCCATGGGCACGGTGATGAACAACCTGGCGGCCCTGGGCATCGGCCGGCTGCTCCCTGTCAGCATCCTCGGCCGCGACGGCCATGCCTACGAGCTGCTGCGCGAGATCGAACGACTGCCGGCCGATACCTCTTACCTGGTGGAAGATGCCGCACGCCTCACGCCGACCTACACCAAGCCCTTGCAACAACAAGCAGATGGAAGCTGGCGCGAGCTGAACCGCCTTGATTTCCGCAGCCGTCACCCCCTCTCCGCCGAGACGGAAGAACGCTTGCTGGAGGCGCTCGGGCGTGCGCTGGCAGCCGCGGATGCGCTCGTGGTGTCGGACCAGATCTGCGAGGAGAATTGGGGAGTGGTCACAACTCGGGTGCGGGACTGTCTGTCTGAGATGGTGCGTAGCTCGGGCACGCCCGTGATGGTGGTGGACAGCCGTGCCCACGCGGGCCGTTACCGCTGTGGCGTGCTCAAACCCAATGCCGCCGAGTGCCTGCGAGCGCTGGGGGAGACGCCGAAGGTGTCACCGCCGGCCGAGTGGCTCGAGGTCATGGGCCGTGCGGCCCATCGCCTGGCTGTGCAGACGGCTTGCCCCGTGCTATGCACGCTGGGCGAACGCGGCATGGTGGCGGCCGACCCGAACGCAGAGGGTGTGCAACATGTCCCCGGGCCGGTGGTGCCGCCCCCTATCGACCCTGTCGGAGCGGGCGACGCCGCCATGGCCGGCATCGTGTGCAGCCTGCTGGCCGGCACGACGCTGGTAGAAGCCGCGGCCGTCGGCAATCTGGCTGCCTCGATCACCATCCAGCAGCTTGGCACCACCGGTACTGCCACGCCCGAACAGATGCTGCGCCGCTGGGATGATTTCTATGGGGCCGCTGGCATGGGCCACCATTAGAAAGCGTGCAAGCTCCAGTAGATGGCGGCGGCAGCCGCGGCCAGCGTGGCCAGTGAGACGATGACGATGGCCAGTACCAGGCGGGGGTCCCGCGCCTCCGCAGCCGGCAACGGCTGGCTGCGCCCCGCTGCGGCGGGGG
>JAIMBC010000222.1 GCA_023511675.1 Pirellulales bacterium | reverse complement strand
CATGCCTTGCTCTCGGCGGTCTCTGCACCCTCGCCGGGTAGCGAGGGCACGGCCGCGTCCTGCGGCTAGGGGATGTACCTCCTGCCCCCCTGCGGCGATGCGGCGGATAGCCGGCGTTGCTTTTGCCGCCTGCTCCACTCGCCCTCGGGAGGCGGTTGTGCCGCACGCCTCAGCGCCTCGGCGAGCGCGCAGAGGGAAGCGGGCGTCTCGCCTGCCTCAGCGCCGGCTCGGCCCCTCCGCACACAAGTCTCTGGCCCCCCACCTCCAGGGCTGGGGTGGTCAGACGCATGCAAGGCTATCGGCCTCCGCGGCCAGTTCGAGGGGCGGGGGGTAGCTTCCGTAGAAGCGCTTGATATAGTTGCGGTGCCAGCGCTGGGGGGCATGGGGCGTCCAACCCCAGCGGGCGAGCAATCGGTCCGAGATGCGGCTGTTGGCCACGTCGCACACGATCGCGTCCACCTGGCGGAGGCGGGCGATTTCATCCAGCACGCGCAGCGCCAGCCTGAAGGAGGCCAGATGCGTACCTGGCCAGGAGACCACATAGGCCAGCGCAAGGTAGCGCGGAGCCGAGGCAGGGTGATGAAACCAGCAGCGCACGCAATCGCGCGGCGCCGCATGGCGATGCCGCCAAAGCCCCCACCAATGGTCGAGGAACGTCGCCCGGCGCGCCACAAGCACGGGGCGCAGCGCATGCAGTCGGCCAGCGCGGATCTCAATCACGCCATGCCGCCGCTGGCGGAGCCAGCCGGCCGAGAGGCCGGGTTGATGTAGGTGTCCAGACATAGGGCTCTGCTGCAAACATAGCACTCCATGGCCTGGTGCCGTGTCTGCCGCGTCTGAAGAACGCGAGCAAGAAGGGGTGCAGGGCGTCCCGGACGGCGCGCCGCAGCCGGGGCACATGTCTCGGCCGCGCGTGAAGGAGTGAAGCGGCGCGTCGTACTTGCTGGGACAGCGGAGGAGGGAGACCAGGCAGGCGCGGCCGCTCCGCTGCATGCTACGGGCTGCCATGCTCGATGGCGTTCGGCCCTCTGGCGAGGCCTTCCCGCCCTGCCCACGCTGCGACGTGTCTCCGAACGGGCTGCGCCAACAGCCTTTGTCGGGTCGAGTGGGGGCCGGGGAGCCTGCTGGGAACGTGGCGCCGGTGGTCTGGAAATAGCGCTTGCCCCGCGGCATGCTCCCTGCCACAGCTACGGCTTGGGCGGGCCGCCGAGGGACTGGGGGGTGGGTTTGCGCTCGGCACGCAGCTTTTCCAGAAGCTGTTTGGCTTCAACGTGCCCCGGTTCGATGGCCACCGCTGCCTTGAACCAGTTCTCATCGATCCCTTCCATGCCCAGCTCCATGGCCAGGATACCAAGCTGGAAGCGAACCTGGGCGTTTCCGGGTTCGTCGATCGACTGTTGTACCAGCCGCGCGTAGAGATCCAGGTTCTCTTTCAACTCGCGGACGACCTTCATGTGTTCGTCCGCCTCTTGCTTGCGGCCCAGTCGCAGGTAGGCCTGCGCCAGTGCATAGCGTGCGCTGAACTCCTTGGGGCTGTGTTCGACCGCCACTTCGAGCACTTCGGCCGCTTGAGCATGCTCGCCGGCGGCGGTGAGCATGGCCGCCTTGGTGAGCATGGCCGGCACATAGTTGGGATCCAGCTTGAGCGCCTCTTCGACGAACTTGCGTGCCTCCTGTTGGTTTCCCAGGCTGTAATGGCACTCAGCCGTCAGTGCCAGCGCGGCAGCCGAGGGCGGAAGCTTGCTGAGGGTTTCCAACGCCTCGCGATCCTGGTGCAACCGATGGTAGACGCCCGCCAGTTCCATCAAGATCGACTCACGATCGATCTGGTTGGGGTCCCGACGCAACGACTCGAGATAGTCCTCGATCGCCCCCGCCCCATTGCCAAAATCCTTGCGAATGTAGGCCATGGTGCGATGAGGCCTGGGATCGTTGGGATCGAGACGTGCCACTTGCTCCAGGTGGTACAGAGCCTGGGACATGGCGCCGAGGTCAAAATAGATCACGGCCAGCCAGCGATGAGCCGGCGCATATTCCTTGTCCAGGCTGGTGACAACCCGATTGAGCACGATCTGCGCTCGGCGGATATCGTTCAGCTTGTAGTAGGCCTCTCCCAGCAGGGTGCTGGCCGCCACACGCGTGTCGGGATGATCCCACGCAAACTGCAACTCGTCCACGGCACGGTCCGGCCGTCCGGCGCGCAGGTGGGCAGCCCCCAGCAGCAAGCTGGCATGCGGCCCGTAGCCTACTTCCTGCTCCAGCGACTCCCCCATCTTGCGAACCTCTTCGAAGCGCTGGGCGGCCTCGGCCACTTGCTGTTTCTCGCGGAGCCGATCTCCCTCGCGCAAGGCGGCCAGCCCGCGCTCAAACCGCACACCTGGGCGATGATGATAGCTCAGCCAAGCCCACACGCCCCCAGCGACCAGCAGCCCCGCTACAGCCACCACGGCCAAATGCATGGGCGGCACCAGAGGCTCCGTCCCGCCGGCCGGGGATTGCTCAGCGGCATCGGCCGGCTGCTCGCCTCCCTCCATCTGGGCCGCCTCGGGCATCGGGGCGGTGGCCAGACGTGTGTGCTGCTCATCCTCGCCGGCGGCGGAGTTGCCGGCCTGAAACTGCGGCAACGGGATGTGAGGATTGCTTTCCATGGTATTATGGCACCGGGACGCTTTCGGGGGCAGACGCCGTCGACTGCTGTTCGGCTCCCACGGGGACCAGCGCATCTGGCGGCGGCTGGGAGCGAGCCGCCTCCTTCAACTCTTGCAAGGCACGGCGATGCTTCTCTGCCTGTTCGCGGTTGCCCTTCTTCTCATAGTACTCGGCCAGCATCTGGTGTGCCCCCTCGTGCCTGCGATTGTAACGCAGCACCGTAAGCAACATCGTCTTGGCTTCGTCTTCCATCCCCACGGCCAGAAGCTGCTTAGCAATGCGGAAGCGCAGGTCGGGATTGGTGGGATCAATGAGAATCTCCACCAGCAGATCCTGCATGCGGCCTGCATCGAGCGTGGTCTGGCGCGACCGCTCGAGGTACGTTTGCGCCTCTTTCTTGCGGCCCAGGCGGATCAAGGACTGCCCCATCGCATAAAGGGCGTCGCTATTGTTGGGAGAGGCCGCAAGCGCCTGCTTCAGCGGCTTGAGGGCTTCCTCGTACTTCTGCTGGCGTACCAGAATCTGGCCCCGCATGGAGTACACGATGGTGGCCACATCGTTGGGCAGATTGAGCCGCTCGGCTTCCTTCAGATACTCGGTGGCTGCCTGCAGATCGCCCAACCGCATCTCGCACTCCGCCAGGCCCAGCAACACCTGGCCATTGTCCGGCTCCAGCTCATAGCAGCGACGGAAATGGTCTCGTGCCTCACGCACCTGGCTGGCACGCATCAAGGAGCGTGCCAGCCGCATGCGTGCCTCGACGTGCTTGGGGTCGATGGCCAGCACGTCGAGATATTCTGCACGTTCCTGATCGTACTCCTGCGTCATGCCCAGCAGCTCGGCACGCAACAAGCGGGCTTCAATGTTGGCGGGCCGCCAGCGGATCCAGTGGTCGAGACAGACCACGGCCTCTTCGGCTCGCATCTCAGAGAGATAGCCCTTGACCAGCGCTTCGTAGATTTCTTCCGCCACGTCGTTGGGCAGGTTCTGCCGCAAGAGCATATCGCGGAGCTGCATCTCCGAGTCGGCAAAGTTGCCGCCCTGAAACAGCAGCAGCAGGTACTGGCGATGGAGATCCTTGGGGGGCCATCCCAGCCGGGACGCCTCTTCCAACGGTTCCATCACGCGATCGAGCCGGCCGGAACGGCGATTGGCCACGGCAAGCAAGTAATGCACCTCCGCCCGGTCCGGAACCCGCTGCACGACCCACTCCAAGAGGGGGATGGCATCTCTCGGCTGGGCCTTGCGCAGCAGGCTCCGTACCTTGACCAGGCGAAACTCCACGCCCAATTTGTTCCACAGGGGCATGGCGCCTGCCGCCAAACCGGCAACCACCACCCCCAGGAGCACCCAACGGATCGCTCGACGCATCGTCGCTACGCCCTGGCCCCCCAAAGTCGTCGCCGGCCTAATCGGTCAGCGCAAAGTCGAAGGTGCCCCCGCTGGGGCCTACCGACGCGGTCAAACCCGACGAGTTCGGGTTCTTGTACTTGGCCGGAATCAGATCCTGCATCTCCGGCTGCTGCATGGGGCTTATGCCCTCGCCGCCCATCATCTTCTGCCGCATCTCAGCCTCGTTCTCGGTCTTCATCTTCGACATGTCGAACTGCTTCTGCATCATCTCCGTCGGGTCGGTACCCTCTGCGGGCTTCCCGGGCAAGGCGGACCCTGGAGCGACCTGCGTCTTCTCAATGGTGACTTTGTACTCGCCCGGCTCGGCGCCAGAAGGCTGGTCGTTGGGCCCCAAATACGTCACCAGGGTGTACACACCCTGCGCGTCCGTCGTACCCCGTGCAGGCCGCCCATCCGGGTTGTTCGGAATGAATGCCACCGTCGCCCCCTCCACCGGCTGACCGTTATACGTGACCTTGCCAGTCACCGGCACCGTGGTGATCTTGGGCGCATCCGACCCGCAGCCGCTCAGGTAGACCGCCGCCACCAGCCCAAATGCCAGCCCAGCACGTCGCAACGAGCACGTCATACTAGATGTCCTCCAGAATCAAATCCCCTGCCGCCACGCGCTGGCTGAAAAACGCTACCGCGCAGCGGAGACACGAATAATGAAATGACGACTTAACGCTTCGCACGACTCGTCCTGCTCGACATTGCCGGCGAATCGCTTGCAGCCTTAACCTTCGGCCCAGAGGGCCTCTCGCAGCACCAACCTGGAATCCACATCGCGGCCTTGAAGTCTCTTGCGCACATGGCAACGCGCGGCGTTCGCGGCGATCGGTCCAGGGGCACGCCACTTCATCCTAGCAACTATAAATGGGCGTTAGCAAGCAGTTTCTCCCACCCCGACTCCACCGCCCCTTCTGGCTCGACCTGGCGGGCGAGCCGGTTGCCGCCGAGAAGGCGCCCCACCGCATCAACGCGAACGTGTACAGAAAATCTTGCGTATTCCGCCACAGCCTACGTGCTTGTCAAACTGGCAAACTGTGCCGCCTCACGTTTTCCCCTGGAACAATAAGCGGCCCTCCCAGGTGCCATTTGCGCGGCGGCTACCACACCGCCATACAGTGCACCATCCTCCGCCCTTCGCTGGCGTATGCCAATGCTGGCCCCCAGACCCAGGCGGCTTCTCCGCCTGAGCAGCGCGGCTAACCCGCCAAGCGCGCGCTCGCCCCACGGCACGCCGACTCTTGCAAGGCTACCGTCCCTTTCGCCTTGCTGAGGCTACGCCGCCTTGCCCCCGTCTCCCTCTCTTTCCGCCTGACGCAGCCCACCTTGCACGCCACGCACCGCTCAACTCAGCCACTAGGCCCCGGTGCAGCCGCCGTGTACGCCGCACGGTCTTCGGCTTCCACGCACGGCTGCCCGGGGTACAGCGGTTAGCTAGTAACCGAACACCGGCAGGCCGTCACGCCGGTCGCCCAGCCGCTGGTACATGTCGTAGTTGATGGTCTCGGACAGGAAATGTACCGAGCCGTCGCAGAACACGAATTGCGCACCGCCAGGGTGGCGGCTCTTGAAACCCTGGGAAGTGGTCCAGGTGAACATGGCGTTGCACTCTCTGCCGGCAGGCGGCGGATTGGCCCAGTGCTCCGAGGGGTTGCCATTCTCCCCGGGGCACGTGTTGAAATTGATCGGCGCCGTGGTAGCAAACCACATGGCATTGGCGTGAAACCAGCCGTTGTAGGCGTGGTCGCCGCAATAGGGCCGAAACTCTCCCATGGCGATCACGTTCGCCGTGCCATCCACCACGTCGCGAAAGCGGGCCGCCCACGGTGCGTGATTCACCGGCACCGAGCTGCTCGCCCAGCCAGGCTCAAACCGGTAGCCGCCCCGGCTGATGATGCCCGAAATGGCCCGGTTCGGCTCCCCCCACGACCAGTTGCCATGCCCTTCAGGGCCGGTGCCAAACCAATCTGTCCGCGCCGCATCGCCATGCACGGCAAAGCCCGGCCCATAGCCCACATAGTTGGGTAAAACGCAGTAAGAGTTGTATGGCGGCATGTTCTGCGCCCCCATCGACATGCCATAGTTCGCCAGGGCACGATTGTTGTCGCGGTTCGTATCGGGGGAGTTGTCACTGGGGCACCGAAACGTGGGCACGACCTTCGAATAGATGTAATCTCCGTCGGGCATGATGGGCCCTACGTTGTTCTGGTCGAAGTTCCACACCCGGAAGTCGATGCGCTCGTACAGCGGGCCGCCCTGCTCGATGTAGGGCAGCAGCCGCACTAGATAGCTGCCGCGTAGATCGCCGTTGCCGCCCTGGGTGTTATCCCAGACGATGTAGTTCATGGGCAGGCGGTTGTAGGCATCGTGGTAGTTGTGCAGGGCCACGCCGAGTTGCTTGAGATTGTTGTTGCAACTTGCGCGGCGTGCTGCCTCCCGCGCGGCCTGAACGGCCGGCAACAGCAGGGCGACGAGCACCCCGATGATGGCAATCACCACCAGCAGTTCGACAAGGGTGAACGCCAGCCGGCGGAGCGAGGGTGTCTTGTTCATGGTGCAAACCTCCGAAGGTCAAGGGGCGAGCGCTCTCTCTGGGGAGCGGATGGGCTGATACCGCAGTTGCCTAGGCACCTTGCCTAGGGGCACCGACCGGCCGTGCCGCACCGCCGTTCGTTGAGGGCGGGGCAAGGCAAGCTAGGCAGCACGTGGCTGAACGTGTTGACGTACGTCTATGCGACGTATTCTGCGCGCGGGGGCCACAAAAAGCAAGCGTCGGTTGTGACGATGGTCGCCATCGCCGGCGGCTGGGGGTCGGGATGCATGCCAGCCCCCGTGCCGTTACGGCTCCTTGACCCGGGGCGTGCCGGCGGGATTGCTGCCCCATGAGTCGAGAAAACCGCGAACAATGAGGAATTGCTCGCGAGGGGGGCTTTTACGCCCCACCGGTCTGGAAAGCCGCGGGGCAGATCCTGGCAGGCGGTGGCGGCGCCGGAGCCGCCCCTAGAGGGAGCGATGACACAAGTCATGGAGGGTAAATACTTTGTGGCAAAACTTGCTCGCTCGTGAAATTTTTCGCTTCAGCCTGTCGCAAATGGCCGCGGCGTTCGCATAGCGGAAAGAGGGGCGGGAGGAGACAGGTGGCCCGAAATGCAAGTAGTCCAAGTAGACGCCCCTGCCGGTCTTCGGACCAACGGTACCGCACCACGTTGTGGGGCCAGGGCGAGCCCCACGGCGGATCCGGTGCGCCTGTACCTGGTGCAGATGCGGGAGCTGCCCGTGCTGGACCGCCAGACAGAGTTGGAGGTGGCGCAGGAGATGGAGCGGGCGCGCCGAAGCTGGCGGCGCAACCTGCTGGCAAGCGACTGGATTCTTTCTCGCTGCGAGCGCCTGTTGCTGCGTGTGTCGCGCGGCCAGATCCGCCTCGATCACGCCTTGCAGCTTTACGGAGAGGACCGAGATGCCGTTCGGCTCCGGCTGCACTGCACCCTGGAGACGCTGCGCGGCATGCGGCGCAGGTCGCGCAGGCTATTCGAGATGGCCATTTCGCCACGGATACCCGTTTACCGGCGTCGGCAGGCCTGGAAACAACTGCTGCGGTTGCGGCGGCGTGCTGCCCGGCTTGTTGAAGAAATGGGAATCCGCAGCCGCCGCCTGCGACAGTGGCTGGAGAGAATGCAGCGTGCGGCTCAATACATGGATGCCCTGGCGGCCCAAGGGGAGCGGCAGCGTTTAGCCCGTCTGGTGCGTCGGCTGCAAGAAACGCCGCGAACCCTGGGCCGCTGGCTGGCCGCCGTGCAGAGTCGACAAGCCGCTTTCGAGTCTGCGCAACGCCACTTGATCTCGGGCAACCTGCGGCTAGTGGTCGCCGTGGCCAAGCGTTACCGCAATCGGGGGCTAAGCTTCCTCGACCTTATTCAGGAGGGAAACGCCGGGCTGATTCGCGCCACGGAGCGCTTTCAGTGCACGCGGGGCTACCGCTTCGCCACCTATGCCACCTGGTGGATCCGTCAGTCGATCGCCGCGGCTGTGGCTCGACAGACCCGCACCATCCGGCTACCAGCCAGCATGCTGGCTGCCATGACGCGGCTGCGAACCGCCATGCGCGAGTGCGCGCGCCTCACCGGCCGCACCCCCACCCTCGAGGAAGTGGCACAACGCGCCGGCATGCCTCCCCACCGCGCCCGGGAATTGCTGATCCTCTCTCAACCCACGCTCTCCCTGGATCACCCCCTCGGTGACAGCGGAGATCAGCCTGCTCGCGACCTCCTGCCCGACCCGAGGTCGACGGAGCCCCTCTATGAAGATACCCAGGCCCGACTCAAGGAACGCGTCCAGGAATTGCTGGCCGAACTGGCCCCGCGCGAACAAGAGGTGCTGCGGCTGCGGTTCGGCCTGCAAGACGGTTTGTGCCATACGCTCGAAGAGATTGGGGCACGCTTCGCTCTCTCGCGCGAACGCATCCGGCAGATCGAGGCCTTTGCCTTCCGGCGCCTGCGTACGCCGCGCCGGGCCAGTCGGCTGGTGGAGTTCCTGAGCTACTGAGCCTCAGCTACTGAACCTCCGCCCCGCCACGACAAGCCGGCACGAAGCGTGCGAGAGCCGTCAGCCCTAGCGTCGCAAGGCTCAGATGTGCCGTGCCAGCAAGTGTACGCCAGCAGCACCTCCCCCTGCCATGACGAGTGGTGGTCGCCCAGCAACGCTTTCCTCGGGCCATGGCGCGCAACAGCCATGCACCTGCCGCGGAGCGTCCGGGTACCTTGACACGCTGCGCGGCCAGAGTTAGGGTCGCATAAGGCGCTCTTTGCGTGCGTGGGGGCAGCAGGCGTGGATTCAGAGGAGTTCGTGCGGTTTCCGAATGGACGAGGCCCAGACTGAGTCGCTGGTCGAAGCTACGGAGACGATGGCTGAGGTGCCGGGCTATCGGCCGTTGAGCCTGATGGCCCTGTTTGGGCTGGTGCTGGGCATTGTTTCCTTGCTGGCACTGGTGCATCCGGTGTTCTGGTTGGTGCCGGCCGTGGCGGTGGGGGTGAATGCCGTCGCCCTGTGGCGCATCGCGCAAGCGGCGCCTCCCATGATCGGACGGCGGTTGGGGCAAATTGGCCTGGCGTTGTCGCTGATCCTGCTGGTGGCGGCGCCGGCGCATGTGTTCTTGGACATGTGGATCATGCGCGTCAGGGCGTTGCGGCTGGCGGATCAGTGGTTCGGCTACCTCGCAAACAACAAGCCGCACCTAGCTCATCGGCTGACGATGGACGCCCCGGGCGCAATTCCCAAGGACGAGGAGGAGGTGTGGGGGTTCTACCGTGCCGCGTTTTCAGCCGAGCAAAGTCTGCGGGAGTGGCTGTACAAGCCGGAGGTGCGGGCCTTGTTGCGGCTGGGGCGCCGGGCGCGGGTACGGCTGTACAGAGTGCTACGGCAGACTCCGTTGAGCCGGGGCCAGTTGGTGGAGGCCCGCTATGCGGTGACGTTCGAGGAGGGCGGAAAGCCCACATCGTTCCTGGTAGATGTTGCCATCAAGCGAGCGAAGTTTTACGACTCGGGCGTGATCGTGTGGAACATCTCCAGCAGCAATTTGGTCACGGACTTGCCCCCGGAGCTGAAGGCATACGCCAAGCGGCAACAGCCGGCGAAGTAGCCAGAGGATGGGAGGAATACGACGCCGTTGCATTCCGCTGTGCCAGCCTGTCTCAATAAGGCGGGTGCAGGATGGACCCAGTCGGTGTCCACAGGTGGGATGGCCTGCTGAGGGTAACCGCACACCGGCACCATCGCGCCGGGGCGGGCGAACACGTGTGACAGAGACGTGAGGGCAGAGGATGGAGGGAGAAGCGAGGAGCGAGAAGCGAGTGAGCGAGGGGGGAAGGGG
>JAIMBC010000221.1 GCA_023511675.1 Pirellulales bacterium | reverse complement strand
CCACAGTACCACCTGGCCCTGCTCGCCCAGTTCTCCCTCCGGCTGGCTGGACAAGAAGGCGGCTTCTTCCGCGGCAGCGGCGGCCAACAGCAGCACCAGGCTGCCGCCACCCATTTGCTGCCGCTGTGCGGGCGGGAAGCGGTGCTCGGGCAAGGCGGGGCCACGGCGGGCCTTGAGTTCCACGGGCACCCAACGCTGGGGGCCGGTCTGGGGCTTTCCATCTGGACCCATCCTCACCTCGCCGGGCATGCTCAATTGCAGGCGGAGGTAGGGGGCATCCACCAGGTTCGAGGAGGCGTAGTAGTCCAGCACCTCCAGGCGGATGCCGTCCTGATCGAAAATCACCCCCCGGTCGCGCCGCGCCAGGCTCCAGGGAAACCACCAGCGGGGCCTGCCCTGCCATCGCAGCCCGCCCTGCGACCACCGCCAGGGGAACCAGGCCGTCTCGTAGTCTTGCCAGTTGAACGGCCCCGAGACAAAGGGGATCTCCAGAATACGCTCCTCCCCCTCACGCCCCGAGATCGTCAAGCGGAAGTGCTGAGAGTCCTCGTAAGCGATGTGCCCCGCAGCCCCCTCAAACACCGGCAACTGCGCGTCGATCCAGCCCCGCCGCGTGAGCCAGCAACCGAACAACAACACCAGCAGACCCAGGTGCGTGATCACAAAACCCGTCTGATGGCGCTTCCAGGGAAAACGCACCAAGGCCGCGCAAAAAATGCTGGCAGCCAACAACACATTGAGCAAGGTGAACCACCAGGTGCCGTACACCCCGTATTGCACCGCGGGCGTGCCCAGCTCGCTCTCCACAAACGTGCCCCAGGCCAGCACGAGGGCCGCCGCAAAGATCAGCACCACGGCCAGCTTGAGCGAGGCCAGGAACTCCAGCATCCCAAACACACATTGCAGCGCTAGCGGCTGATCGGGCGAACGCAGTTTGGGACGAGGCATGGATCCAGCGCCAGAAACCAGGTACAGGGCACAGGGCGGGCGGCAGGCGGGACGATTCCACCCCCCACGTGGCCGAAGAGGGTTTCACCTCGCCCCATTATAGCCGCGGCCACGCGGGTCGGAAACCGCCGCGGCCACAGTTCCCGTCCTGATCAGACAGCCCCAGCACGTGGAGCCGCCGTCCTGAGCCACCGCAGCGCTGCACACGTCGCCTGCCATGGCAGCGCTTGCCATGGCAGCGCCTGCGGCGCCCGCCCACCACCCCTATCACCCGGTTGGCACTGCTCGACGTTCGCCTGCTCGACGTTCGCCGAGGAAATGCGCCCACCTTGCAGGGCCTAGCTGCCCTCTGCCGTGCAGGCAGGTACACACGTCCTTGTTGCTAGCAACTGACCGTCGGCGGCGTTTCCGGGTTGGCCGGCTCCGCACCGGACACTTCACCGGCTTCAGAGATGGGCGCCTGCTGTTGGACCTTCACGTATCCCAAGCCCCGCAGGACCTCGAGGATCTCGCTGCAGGTGGGAAACATCCGGCCGCTACGGCGCTTGTAGTCGTCCAGGGCGCGCATGAACTCGACCTCGTCGGCCGTGTAATCGCGCTCGCACGTGGTGGGATCGATTTGCCGGCGGCGTGCCGTCTTGGCGCGCCGCTCTCCCTGCCGCCGCTCAACGGCAACGGGCACGTCCGCCTGGCGGCGCTCTTTCCGGCGGCGGTCGACGAGGCGGCGGCGGTCCAGGGGAACTTCGCTCGACGATTTCGACTTCATCATGCTCGAACCCTTACTGATCGAGACTTGCCCCCAACGCCTGCGGTCACGCGCTGCCGGGCTGCTACGAGCATCGACCCGGCAGCCCGAGAAAATCTAGCACCTGGGAAAGATGTATGCTTGTGCCAAACTTTCTGGGCTAGACAAACTTGACCGTTCACCGAGCCGCGCCGGTGCTGCCGAATGCTACTGTTCCAGCGAGATACGGCCGCAGGCCTGCACGCCGGCAGTTGGCTGGCACCTCTCCGAGTCAGGCCGTGCCAGCTCGGCACCGCGCCGGCTGCTTGGCCTCACGGCAGCCCCTGCGTGATGGCCCCGGCGGAGCCGCCCATTTGGCATGATCACTGCAATCGATTCAGGCGGCACAAGGCCTACAGGGCGCAGCGGTCTAGCCGGCTGTCTTTTCCACCAGCCGAACCTCGCCGCGCGACCAGGCGCTGAGGAATTGGCGGTTGCTGGGCAACAATCCCGGCAGCGTGGCGAGCAAGTCAGGCGCCAGCCAGTGCACGGCAGCGACCTCGAAAGGCGCGGGGCGGAGCACTGCCTGCTCGGGCAGCCATGCTTGCCACCAGCTCAGAGAGACGCCACGCGGGGTAGTGCCTTGCCAGAGGTGCTTGAGCGGCCGCACCGACACGCCCAACTCCTCGGTCAACTCGCGCACCAGTGCGGCGGGCTCGTCTTCATCGGATTGAATCCCTCCGCCGGGAAAGCAGTAGGCCCCTGGCGCCGCCACCAGGTGCGAGCGGCGGATCACCAGCCAGCAACCGCGCCGCACGATCACCCCTACCACGCCGCGCCGGCTGCTCACGCTTGCCGCTCCGCCCGCATCGTCCCGACAGGCTCACATTTCGATACCGAGATACTCGGCGGGCACGACACGTAGCACCTCCTCTGTGCTGGTGACGCCCTGTGCTACCTTCACCAGGCCCACGCGTCGGAACTCGAGCATGCCCTGATCGATGGCCTGCCGCTCCAGCTCGACGGCGGAGCAGCCCTGCGCGATCATGGAACGCAGCTCGCGGTTGATGACCAGCACCTCGAACACGCCGGTGCGGTTGACATACCCCGTCTTCAGGCACTGCTGGCAACCTGCGGCCGAGTAGATGGCATTGCCTTGGCCGGGTTCGAGCCAGGCCTTGACCTCGGCAAAGGTCTGCGGCGATTCGGAGATGTCAAGCTTGGTCTTGCATGCCGGGCAGAGCGTGCGCACCAGCCGCTGCGAAACCACGCCGCGCAGGCTGCTGGCCAGAAAGTGGGGCAGGGATTCGAGGGCCAGCATGGTTTGTACTGCCGTGGCCGCGATGGGAGAGTGCAGCGTGGCCAGCACCAGATGGCCGCTGTTGGCCGCGCGGATGGCTGTGCGCGCGGTGAGCGGGTCGCGGATCTCTCCCAGCATGATCACGTCGGGAGATTGCCGCAGCACGCCTTGCAACAGGTCGGGAAAGTCGAGATCGATGTGCAGATTGACCTGAGACTGCCGCACGCCGGGAATGGCGTACTCGATGGGATCTTCGATGGTGTTGATCTTGCGGCTGCCCGTGTTGAGATAGTTCAGGCAGGCGTACAGCGTGGTGGTCTTGCCGCTGCCGGCCGGGCCGGTGACCAGGATCAAACCGCTGGGCGCATTGAGCATGGCCAACAGCTCGTCTTGCTGGTGCCGCAACAGGCCCAGGGCGGCAAGGGAACGCAACTGGAGATGGCGGTCCAACAGCCGCAGGCAGAAGTCTTCGCCATGCAGGGTTGGGACGATGCTCACGCGCAGATCGATTTCCCGGCCGCCGGCGCCGCGGTAGATCCAGCGGCCGTCTTGCGGGCGGCGGCGTTCGGCGTGGTCCATGCCGGCGGCGCTCTTGATGTAGTTCATGTAGCGGCGGCCCTCCGCCACATGCACTTCGCCCAGCGGCATAACGATTCCCAGGTGGCGCACGGCGATGCCCACCACGTGTTCGTCGGAGGTGAGAAACAGGTCGCTGGCGTGCATCTCGGCCGCTCGCTCGATGAGCGATTCCACGGCCTCGCGCACGCTCATATCCACCGGCTCGACGGGCTGGAAATCCACGGGTTCTTCCCGTCCGCGTTGCTTGGTCATGCTTTTTCCTCCT
This sequence comes from Pirellulales bacterium, assembly GCA_023511675.1. Lineage (GTDB taxonomy): Bacteria > Planctomycetota > Planctomycetia > Pirellulales > JAIMBC01 > JAIMBC01. The sequence continues at coordinate 6,229 of JAIMBC010000221.1, read as the reverse complement.
CCAGGAGGGCGCGGGCGGCGGCGGCGTCCTTGGCCAAGTGCAGGACCAGATCCATGCGGAGCATGCGCAGCATGTTCAAGACCATGGGCGGGGTGCCATAGATCACCAGCCGCCCGCCCGACTCGCGGCAGCGCTTGTTGCAGCGCAACAGCCAGCCCACGCCGCTGGAATCCATGTAATCGGAGTCTTCGAGGCTAAGCAGGATCTTGCGAGAAAAGATGCCGGGACCGTAGCGCGCCTCGAGCGGATCTTGCGTCTCCGTAAAATCCTGCTGAGTCACGCGGCCGGAGACGCGTACCAGCACCGTGGCATCGTTCTCGAAGTTCAGTTGCACTTCCATGGAGCTTCCCGCCGGGGTCCGGCTGGCGCAGGCACACGCAGAATGGCAGGGGCGAAAAGGTACGCCGCGAGACGCGCCGCTGGCGCTGCGCGCGGCTGCCGGCGTGCGCGCCATTATGCCCGCCGGCAGCAGTGAATTCCATGCTGCCCGGCGGCAAAATCGAACTGCCGCGGCGCCCTCTCGGGATACACAATAGCTAGAGAGCACCTGTACAAAGCGGCGTGGCGAGCAACAGGCTGGAGACTGCCCTTCCTCCCCGCCGATCAGCGCTCGCAGCCGATGCTGCGATACCTTGCCACGCAGTTCCTCGGCTGCGGACCGGCGTCGGTCAGTGCTGGCAGCGGATGCGGCAATGGCCGACGCTGGAATTGGCCATGCCGCTAGATGCCGCTCCGCAATAGACCAACCGAAAAACAGACCAGCTTGCCACCGGCAGTCGTGCGGGGGCCACTCCGACCGATGGGCCGCTCTGCGGTGGTCGCTGCTGGCGCCCTGCCCGTCTCCGTTTGCGCTGTTCCCGCGGCGCCATACAATCTACCAGCAGCGCGCGGGACGGCTGGGGCATCGTCGCGTCGCATCAGGGCATGTCCGTGAGCCAGCACGATAGCTTCGATCCTTATTTCGAGTGGTTGCAGATCCCGCCATCGCTGCGTCCGCCCAGCCATTATGACCTGTTGGGCCTGCAACCCTTCGAACGCGACGTGCAGAGAATTCAAGAGCAAGCGCTTGCGCGTTACGCACGGGTTCATCAACACCAGGCCGGCCGCAGAGGCGACCTCGCCGTACAACTGCTGGCAGAGCTGGTCCAGGCTCGGGAGGTGTTGTGCGATCCCCAACGCAAGGCGGCATACGATGCCGAGCTTTCCGGCCGCACCGCCTCAGGCAGTCCCTGCCCCGACCAAGAGACGGCTCACTCTCCCCAGGCAGAGGTGGCCAGAGAGAGAGGCGAGGAAAGGGAGCCGGAGGCCGTTTTACCGACATGGCAGGCCCCAGCGTCGCTCTCACCACAGATAGTCCGGGACACAGATGAAGGATCTGCCGAGCAGAGCCACTGCCTGCCTTGGCGAGGCCGCCACGAGAATCCGGCAGACGCTCCGGCCCCCCCTGCCGCCGTAACTCGTCCCCCCCAATACTGGACATGGGTCGGCGTCGCGGCCTCCCTTGGTTTGCTGGCCCTCGCCCTGCTGCTCTTCCGCAACCGGCCGATGCATCCGCGCCAGCAGCGAGAGCGGGTGGCGCAGGAGATGCAACAGGCAGAGGCGTCCGCGACGTTCGGCGGCGGCCGCGCCACGGACACGGACGACACGGACACTGCTGGCAGCGGCAGGGGGCCGCACCCTCCGGCCAAGTGTGACGGCCAGCATGGGGGCGATGGGCGGGATGACGCGCCATCCCAGCCTTCGGTCGAGAGAGGCTCTCCGACCGCTGAACCCGAGGAAAGTGCGAGCACGGCGAATGCCGTTTCTCCTGACGCCGACAGCGCAAACACACCGCGAGGCGACGCCCCCAGCGTTCGGGGTCAGTGTTCGGACGGCGACACGACGGAGCTTTCGCCGAATCTCTGGGCCCAGCCAGTCAGCAGGGTCTGGCAATCCGCCGATCCACCGCAACCGCTGCGGATCCTTGCCGGGGGGGGCAGCGCGCCTACGTGTCTCGCTTTTAGCAACGACGGTACGCATCTCGCAGCGGGTACGGCGGGCGGCATCGTCCACGTTTGGCAGGTTGCCGATGGAGCCAGGCTGCTGAGTCTCGATGCCCACGCCGGCGAGGTTGCCACCCTGGCCTTCAGCCCCGATGACAAGCTGCTGGCAAGCGGCGGTGCCCTGAGCGAATTCGAGCTGGCCGGCGGCGCAGGGCTGCGGTTCTGGCGGCTGCGAGATGGCAAGCTGGATCGACAGATCATCGGGCTGCCATCGTTGCCGCTGGCTATGACGTTTGACCCGCGAGGGCGCGAGTTGGCTGCCGCACTTGGAGACGGGCGCGTGGTCCGCTGGCGTGTGGGCAACCGGCAGCACCTCGGCACTCGCAGGTCGGAGAAGGGTCCGTTCAGGTGCGCGGCCTTCAGTCCCGATCGCCGGCTGCTGGCGGCAAGCACGTCCGATGCGGTCTATGTGTGGCGGGCCGAGGATGGTGGACTGACGGGCAGCCTGACGCTAGGCCAGGCGGCGCACCGGCTGGCCTTCAGCCAGGATGGAAGCATGCTGGGCGTGGCCTGCGGCGAAGAGGTCGTGGTGTGGCAGCCGGAGAGCGGCCGGAGGCAGAGCTGGCCCCTGCACGGCGAGGGCCGGGCCGAGCTGAGATTTGTTCCGCAGACCAAGCTGCTGCTGGCTGCGGATGGCGAGGCCATTGCCTGCTGGGACGCCGCGTGCTGGGACGCCCCGCGCGGCGTGATGCTGGGCCTGCTTTCGGTGAGCGATGCCGGTCGGACCGGAGGGCCAAGCCCTCGCTTTCAGGGGGGGGAAGGTCCGCCGGGGCAGCTCGGCACCGCCGTGGCGCTGGCTGTAAGCCCAGACGGCGGCACGCTGGCCTGCGGACACGCTCGGGGCGATGTAAGCCTGTGGACCCTGCCGCGCAGCGGTGAGCCGGCTTTGGATTCTGGACACGCCGCCGCCGTCACGTCGCTGGCGTTCTCGGCCGATGCAACCCGGCTGGCCAGCGCATCGCGAGACGGGACGGTGCGTCTGCGCCGGTTGGCCGACGGCGCCGTGACGCAGGTACTACGCATCTCGGCCAGTGAGGACTCTCCCCAGTCGATTGGCTTCGACCAGCTCGAACCCCTTCTGGCGGTCGGCCTGCGGTCGGGCGTCGAATTGCGGCGGCTTTACGAGGGCGCTCGCAATACGCAGCGCGTGGTGGACTTGCCGGACGATACCAGAGTGAGCAGCCTGGCCTTAAGCCCCGATGGGCGGCACGTGGCCGTGGCCATATTCGAGGAAGACGAGGGCCGAGTCGAGTTGTACGTGCTGAACGGCATGCAGGCCCGCCGCCTGTGGTCAACCGAGTCCAGCAGTGCAACCCTTCTGGCCTTCAGCAGCGACGGCCAGAGCCTGGCCTGGGCTGACGAGGGCCAGCTCCGCCTCTACCACGTGGCGGATGCCCGCCCGCAAGGCACCATCGCATGCCCGCCGGACGTACGTGCCATAGCTGTCAGCCCAGGGATGCGCTCCATTGCCTGGGCAGAGAGAACACACGTTCGCCTCTACGATCTGGCGCTAGAGCGGAGCCTGAGCACAATCGACACCAAGAGCGCGCCCGTGACCGCCTTGCTCTTCGGTCCGCAAGGCGAATGGCTGGCAAGCGGCAGCGCAGACGGCAGCGTGCGCCTCTGGCGGCCCGCGGCCCCGACAGAAGGCGCTGCCATACCCTAGTTGCCGCTTCGCATGGCCACGCCTTGCAAGTGCCCACGGCGCCTGGGTGCCATGGCGCCAGGCTCTCTCCAGGAGGCCGTGCCCGCGGGCACGGGTTGTCCCATGCCGGCACCATCTGCTGTGCCTGCCGGAAGGCGGGGAGCAACAGCTCGGCGCCGCGGAAAGCAGCGGGCCGCTCGAACAACGCACCGGCGCACCGCGTAACGAAGCATGCCAAGCAGCTCAGCTTTTCTGCGAATACTTTTGCGTGACGAGCCGCGTCACCAGCCGCGTTACGAGTCGTGCTACGCGGCAGGCTGCCGCACGCGCCAGCGAGGGAGCGGGTGGCGTACGAGGTGGGGAATCAGCCCTCGCTGGCGCAGCGGCAGGCTGCCGCAGTGTTTACGGTTCAGGCTGCTTACGGGAGTATTGTCGGCCGACCGTCCGCAAAGTTGCTTCCCGGCGCCGAAAATTTTTTTCTGCGTTCGCACGAACACCGTGGGCCGGGGTGCGCTCACCGCCAGCCGAGCAGGGCAGCCAGGTTGCAGGCCGTGGTTGCCGGCAGGCGTCTAGCGAGCCAGCGGCGGGAGCGGTTCTTCGCCGCTTGACGGGCCGGCCCACGCCAAAGCAAGATGGCTAACAGCAACCCTGCCTGTTAGGAACCCACCATGCCCCCCTCGTTCCTGCTAGTCAGCCTGGCCGCGCTGGGCCAGGCGGCCCTGCCTCCATCGGATGCCCCCTCGCCGCCGCAGCGGGCACCAGCCGCCGCCACGCTGGCCAGCGTGCTCGTAGCACTTCAGGCGGCGCCCGCGAGCGAGGCGCCGCGTGTGGAATTCAACCGCGAGATCCGGCCCATCCTGGCAGACAACTGCTATGCCTGCCACGGGCCCGACCGAAACCAGCGCAAGGCGGAGCTGCGACTGGACATGCAGGAGGATCTGGCGCGCGTGGTCGGCAATATCGAGGCCGTGCGCGCCGGAAGGCTGGAGGAGAGCGAACTGTTGCGGCGGGTGCTGGCCGAGGATCCGCAGCAGCGCATGCCGCCTCCGGAGAACCAGAAGCAGCTTACGCCCGCGCAGATCGAGCTGCTGCGTCGCTGGATCGAAGAGGGTGCGGTCTGGCAGGGGCACTGGGCCTATCTTCCCATCACGCGGCCGGCCATTCCGCCGGTGGCGGATCCACAGCTCGTGTACAACCCCATCGACGCCTTTGTGCTGGCCGCGCTGGCGCAGCAGGGCCTTTCGCCTGCGCCGGAGGCAGATCGCGCCACGCTGGCCCGCCGCGCGAGCCTCGACTTGCGAGGCCTGCCTCCCGATCCGGCAGAACTGGAAGCCTTCTTGCAAGATGGCTCGGCGGAGGCCTATGAGAAGTATGTCGATCGCATGTTGGCCTCGCCCCATTACGGCGAGCGGATGGCCATCTTCTGGCTGGATCTGGTGCGTTATGCAGACAGCGTGGGCTTCCACGGCGATCAGGCGATCAACATGTTCGCCTATCGGGACTATGTGATCGATGCGTTTAATAACAATCTGCCCTTCGACCAGTTCACGCTGGAACAGCTTGCCGGCGACTTGCTGCCCGAGGCCAGCACGGCTCAGAGGATCGCCAGCGCGTACAATCGGCTGAACATGATGTCTGCCGAGGGGGGCGGTCAGGACAAAGAATACCTGGCCAAGTACGCTGCCGATCGCGTCCGAGCCACCAGCGGGGCCTGGCTGGGCGCCACGTTCGGCTGCGCCGAATGCCACGACCACAAATACGATCCCTACACCACGCGAGACTTCTACCGCTTCGAGGCGTTTTTTGCCGACGTCACCGAACGCGGCATCTATCATGGCGCGAATGACAACGGGCAGTGGGGCCCCATGATGCCCACGCCCACACGCCAGCAAGCAGCGGAACTGGCCCGTCTCGACGCCGAGATCTCCCAACTGCAAGCACAGCTCTCAGCGGGTGCGCAAGACCCGGAGGCCCTCCGCCAGCGCCTGGCCGAGCTGGACCAGGCCCGCGCGGCACTGGCCGCCCAGGTGGTGCAGATGCCGGCCACCGTGGCGTGCGAGCCGCGTCCCATACGCATCTTGCCGCGCGGCAACTGGATGGACGACTCGGGAGAGATCGTGCTTCCCGGCGTGCCGGAGTTCTTGCAGTTCGAGCCGGAACCGGCCCATCGCCAGACGAGGGTCGATCTGGCCCGCTGGCTTACCTCGCCGCACAACCCGCTCACGGCACGCGTGTTTGTCAACCGGCTGTGGAAGCTCTGTTTTGGCGCCGGGCTGTCTCGCCGGTCGGACGATCTGGGCACGCAGGGAGAGCCGCCGAGCCATCCTGAGCTGCTGGACTGGCTGGCCAGCGAGTTCATCGATTCTGGCTGGAACGTCAAGCACGTGCTCAGGTTGATGGTTACCTCGCGGACCTATCGCCAGAGTTCGCAGGCGGACCGGGCGGTGCGGGAGCGGGATCCTTACAATCGCTGGCTGGCGCGGCAGGGGCGGTTCCGCGTGGAGGCGGAGATCGTGCGCGACATTGCGCTGGCGGCCAGCGG
>JAIMBC010000220.1 GCA_023511675.1 Pirellulales bacterium | reverse complement strand
CCGCATGCCCGATGGCGACGGCCTGTCTGCTCTGGTACACATCCGCAAGCGACGGCCCCAGTTGCCTGTGCTGATCCTCTCCACCTACGACAACCCCACTTACATTGCCCGCGCCCATGCCTTGGGCGCCGCGGGATTCTTGCTGAAGGGCCTTTCTCGAGACGAACTGCTCGACGCCATCCGTCTCGCGGCACAGGGTGAAGCTCTCTGGAGCGGTTCCGAACTGCGGCGTGCCACCATCGCCCGCCCGGCGGAAATTCAGGGCGCAGCCGCGGATGCCGCCCTCACCGAGCGCGAACTGGAAATCCTCCGCTACCTGGCCATGGGTCTCACCAACAAGGAGCTGGCCCGCACCCTGCGCATTAGCCAGGATACCGTCAAGGAGCACGTCCAGAACGTGCTCCGTAAGACCGGCGTTACTGACCGCACCCAGGCCGCCGTCTGGGCAGTACGCCATGGCCTCGTGTAAGCTGGCGCGGCAACGCCGCGGCCAGCGCGCGTGGCCCCACCCTCTGCAAAGCAGAAGGCCAGGCCCGCGAAGACCGCCGCTGCCGGCACGCATGGCCCCACCAGATGCCCCACTCGGCTGGCGTGGCCGCCATAAGCCGGACCGGGAACCGCCGGTGTGCTTCTCTTGCCAGCGGCCCTCGCCATCCCGCATCGGACCTGCCGGCCCCCCACCGGTTTGATTCTTGAGGAAACACGCCGTGTCCAAATCCACAGACATTCGCCTCTGCCACGTGGACGCGCGCAGCCGGCTGCTCGCCTATCGGGCGCCCATGAAGTTCGGCGGCCGCGTCGTCACCGATGCCGTGCTGATCGACGTCGTGGCCGAGGTCGAAACGCGTTCGGGCCGCCGTGGACGCGGCCTGGGCTCCATGCCCATGAGCCACATCTGGGCATGGCCCGCGGGCAAGGTGGCGCCTGAAGATGCGTTGGCAGCCATGGTACGCCTGGCGCAACTGCTTGCCGAAGACGCCGGCCGCTATGCGGGCTGCGGCCATCCCCTGGACATTACACGCGATCTGGCTGCCGCCCACGATCGCCTGGCCAACGAGGTCGTCTCCGCTCTTGGCCTGGTGGAGCCCATGCCTCGGCTGGCGCAGCTTGTCGCCGCCAGCCCCGTGGAGGCAGCCATTCACGACGCCTACGGCAAGGCGCTGGGGCAAAACTCCTACCATCTGCTCTCCGCCGAGTTCGTCAGCCGCGACCTGGCAGCCTATCTGACCGCAGACTTCGCAGGAGAGTACCTCGATCGTTATACGCTCCGCCAGCCCAAGCCGCAGATGCCGCTCTACCATCTGGTGGGGGCGCTCGATCCGCTCACGCCGGCAGACCTTCCCGCGCGCATCAACGACGGACTTCCCGAGACGCTGCCGGAGTGGATCCGCTTCAATGGCCTTACGCACCTCAAAATCAAGCTCAACGGAGATGATCTCGCCTGGGATGTCGAACGCGTCGCCGCCGTGGACCGCGTGGCATCCCCCGTCCAGGCCGAGCGCGGCGTGACGCGCTGGCACTACTCGCTCGATTTCAACGAACGCTGCCCAAACGTGGACTACGTCCTGGAGTTTCTGGCACGCCTCGAATCCGTGGCTCCGCTGGCCCTGGCCCGCGTGCAATACATCGAGCAGCCGACGCACCGCGATCTCCGTCGCCCGCCGCAAAACCCCATGCACGCCGCGGCACGCATCAAGCCCGTGGTCATAGATGAATCTCTGGTGGACCTGGAAAGCCTGCTGTTGGCCCGTGAACTCGGCTACTCGGGAGTGGCCCTCAAGGCCTGCAAGGGACACACCGAGGCACTCCTGATGGGCGCCGCCGCCCAGAAATATGGCATGTTCCTGTGCGTGCAAGATCTCACCTGCCCCGGGGCCTCCTTCTTGCATTCCGCCACGCTCGCCGCCCGCATCCCCACCGTCGCCGCCATCGAAGGCAACGCCCGCCAGTATTGCCCGCGCGGCAACGACGGCTGGCGCGAACGCTATCCCACCATGTTCGAAATCCAGGACGGAACGCTCGGTACCCACGTGTTGATCGAACCGGGCCTGGGTTACACCCCTCCGCCGGAGGGATGACGCGCCGCCAGCGCGCGTGACGCCTCTCTTGAGACATCGCGCAAGCTCCCGGGAAGCGACCGGTGGTTGCCTCCTCGGCTTGCCCCCTGCGTTCCACTCCCCACGCAGCGCACACCCCGCCGCAATCGCGGGAAACCCCGGCCGTAGCTTTGCCGCTGGCAGCACTCCGCCTGCCCGACCCGACACGGCTCATGCCGTTGCTGGCGCGTGGGACCCCACGCTGCACGCCTCACCGCAGCCGCAGGGAGCTGCGCCTGCCTCTTCCGCCCTCCGCTTGCCGCGACCTGCCGCCCCCAAGCCACAGCCCTCCAGAAGCCACAGCCCTCCAGAAGCCACAGCCCTCCAGCCGCTGAACGCCCCTCTTCCCTGCGGCTGGGCCTACCTCCTGATCGCCAAGACCACCGTAGCCTCGATATCCCAGCCGATTTTCCAGCTCTATCCCCCTGCGTTCGGACCCGTGGGCGAAACGCCGCTTGACCTGCTCACAACGGTTGGTACGCTGGGTGAGTCGCGTTCTCGTACGTCTTGGCACAGCCAGCATTGCCGCCCGGGCAAGACTTGCTTCCGCTTGCGCCAGACTCCAGGAAATTTCTTGTGGCAACGCACTCCGTAGGGAACAACCCGCAACCAGCCGCAGCACTGGCAACCGGCAAGGGATGGCTGGAACACGGCAAGCTGGCTGCCTTTTTGTTGTTCCTGTGCGGGTACCTGCTGCTGTTTTTGTGGGCGCCCATGCCCAGCCAGCGGGGTGCCGTGCGGCGCGGAGAGTTGATCTGGGTATCCGCCATGCTGCCGGACGACAATCTGCCCTACTGGTTTGGCGACCCGCCGCGGTTGGGCATGGCGGACCGGCTGCCGGTGTTGGCATGCGCGGCTGCCTTGCTGGCCGTGGGCGGCTGTCTGGGCAGGCTGGTGCTGCGTTTGGGCCGCATGGACGGGGGTTTGAATGGGCTGGAGAAGGTCGTTTTTTCACTTGGGGTGGGACTAGGGGGCGTAAGCCTGTACATGCTGTGCCTGGGATTGGCCGGCGGCTTGCAGCGGCCTGTTTGGTTGTTTGGGCCGGCTGCCCTTGCCGTGCTGGGTTGCCTGGCCATGTGGGGGTGGGACCGGTTGCGGCACGGCGTCCGCGCGGCGCGTGGCGATTCTGCTGCAACCGGCACGGCAGCAGCGGCCGGGGATGCCGGCGCGGAGGTTTTGGATTCTCGGCGCAGGGGCCAAGGGCGGGGAGAGGGCGTGCACATGGGGCATTCTCCTGCGGAGCAAGAGGTGGCCTGCGACTGGCTCCGTCCCTGGTGGCTGCTTTTGGCGCTGCCTGCGCTGCTGGTGATCGTGCTGGGTGCCGTGCTCCCGCCGGGAATGAGCGAATATGGCTTTGATGCGCGGGAGTACCACTTGCAGGCTCCCAAGGAGTTTTATCAGCAAGGCTATATTGGCTTCATGCCGCACAATGTGTACGGCAACATGCCGCTGGGGGCAGAGATGCTGGTGCTGGCGGCGATGGCAGCGCTGGGAGACTGGTGGTACGGGGCGCTGGTGGGCAAAGTGGCCATTGCCGCGTTTGCGCCGCTAGCGGCACTTGGTCTGTTGGCAGCGGGGCGGCGGCTAGCCAATCGTTCGGCCGGCATTCTGGCCGCCGTGGTGTACTTGACCACGCCGTGGGTGGCGATCGTTTCCACCACCGGAGTCATCGACGGCGTGGTGGCCTGCTACGCCTTGTTGGCCCTCTATGCCACGATCCTGTGGCGCCAAGCCTTTGCAGATCATTCGCCCCATGCACTGGGTCGGGCAAGGCTGGCCGGATTGCTGGCGGGTGCCGCCATGGCGTGCAAGTACCCGGCGGTGGTGTTCGTGGCCTTGCCACTAGGAATGTGGGTGTTTGTCGCGCGCTTTGTTCGGGGCGGCTCGCTGAACTGGAGGCCGGCCCTCGCCTTTGTCTTGAGCGCGGCGGCGATGGGGGGGGCCTGGTATGCCAAGAACTGGGTGCTGGCAGGTAATCCCGTGTACCCCCTGATGACCAGCACCTTTGGCGGCCAGACGCGCACGCCCAAGAAGAACGAGCAATGGTTCAATGCGCACCGCCCGCCGGGATACTCGCTGAAGCAGTTTGCCCAGAGCGTGGCCAAGGTGGGATGGGGCAGTGAGTGGATCGGTCCTACCATGGTGCCGCTGGCTGTGGCGGCCTGGTGGGTGGGCCGCCGGCGGCGGCTGGTGGCTGCGCTCTCCGCCTTTGCCCTGTACATTCTGCTGGCGTGGTGGCTGCTTACGCACCGGATCGACCGCTTCTGGCTGCCGATGCTGCCGGTGCTCGCGTTGTTGGCAGGCGTGGGGGCTGTGTGGACCTCGCGCCTGGCATGGCGGCTGACAGTGGGCACGCTGCTGGTGGCCGGAACGCTGGTCTCTCTGCTGCTGACCACGCGGCTGGAAAGCGGCATGTACAATCGCTTCTTTGTGCCTCTGGCAGAGCTGCGCGAGGACAGTCTCCGCATCGATCCCTGGCACGTGCAGCTCAATCGTTGGCGCAATAACATCCAGCGTGTGCTGTTCGTGGGAGACGCCGAGGTCTTCGACCTCGACGTGCCCGTGGTCTACAACACTGTGTTCGATGACTGCGTGCTGGAGCAGATCTGCAAAGATCGCCAGCCCGAAGAGATTCGGGCAGAGCTGCTGCGCCGCGGCATCTCGCACATCTATGTGAATTGGGGTTGGATCGAGCGTTACCGCGCCCCAGGGAATTATGGCTTCACGCCGTTCGTGACTCCTGCCCTGTTCGAGCGCTTGCGCAAGGCCAAGGTCCTTGCCGGTCCCTATCACGGCTACGGCCACCCCGGCGAGTTGTACGTGGTGCTACCCCAGCCGGCGCCGCAGCCTCCGGTGGATGCACCGCTTCAGTCTGCTGTCCGGCACCGGTAACGTGGCCAGAGCACTGATCACGGGCATCAGCGGCTTCGCCGGAGTGCACTTGGCCGAACATCTGCTGGCCTGCGGCGACGTGGTGGCCGGTACCAGCAGCAGCGGTCGCTGGCGTCCCGGCACGCCGCCTGCCGTGGCCTTCAGCGTGCAGCTTTGGCCCTGGGACCTGGAAGGCCCCCCGCAGCAGGATGCGGCGCTGGCCGGGCGCCTGGCCGCCTTTGAGCCAGAGCATGTATACCACCTCGCTGCCTTGAGCATCCCCCGCGAGTGCGGCGACGTTGAGCCCACCCCGCGCGCCTGGAACGTGAACGTGGTGGGCACCGGGCGCCTGCTGGATGTGCTGGCCCAGGCGGCGCCGCAGGCACGCATGCTGTTTGTGAGCAGCAGCCACGTCTATGCACCGGTGGCGCGGGAGGCGCCCGTCGTGGACGAGCAGTGGCCGCTGGCGCCGCGGCGCGGCTACGGCAAGACGAAACTGGCTGCCGAGCGCTTGCTAGCAGAGCGGGCTAGGTCCGGCTGGCCCGCCGTCGTCGTGGCCCGGGCCTTTCAACACACCGGGCCGCGTCAGGGCCTTCCCATGATGCTGCCCGAGTGGGTGGCCCAGTTCTGCCGCTCCGACAGCGCCCCCATCGTGGTCCAGAACGACAATACATGCATCGATCTCTCGGATGTGCGAGATGTGGTGCGTGCCTACCGGCTGCTGATGCTGCATGGCAGTCCTGGGGAGGCGTACAACGTGGGCTCAGGCATACTTCGCACCACGGGCGAGGTGCTGGAAGTATTGCGGAGATTGGCCGGCCCTCACCGCGAGATCCAGGTACGGTCGCACGAAGAGCGTGCCGATCCCATCGCGGATATTTCCCGGCTGGCGGCCTGTACGGGGTGGCGGCCGGTCTTTACCCTCGAGCAGACCGTGGCCGATACGCTCGACGCCTGGCGCCGCGCTGAGCTACCCTAGCAGTAGGGGCAAGGCAGCATGGCGGCCCCTTGAGGATGAGGGACTGCCTCGGCCCGCCCTGGCGTTGCAGGCGTCTGGTCTTTCCGTCGCATCGCATCTGCGGAGCACAAACATGCGCATTGCCGTGTTGGGCACGGGCTACGTGGGACTGGTCACCGGAACCTGTCTGGCTGAAAGCGGCCACCAAGTCGCGTGCCACGACATCGATACGGAAAAGATCCGCCGCTTACGCGGGGGCGAGGTGCCCATTTATGAACCGGGCCTGGCTGAACTGGTGGCACGGAATCTGGCAGACGGCCGGCTGGCCTTCACCACACACCTGGCGGAGGCCGCCGCCTCGGCCCAGCTCATCTTCCTGGCCGTGGGCACGCCTAGCGCGCCGGATGGCTCCGCCGACCTCGCCGCCGTCTGGTCGGCTGCGGACATGCTGGCGGACGTGTGGCCCGCAGATGCCGTACTGGCCGTGAAGAGCACCGTGCCCGTGGGCACCAACGCCCGCATCGCGGCGCGCCTGCGAGAACGCACCGGCCGCTGCTGCCGTGTGGCCAGCAATCCGGAGTTCCTCAAGGAAGGAGCCGCCATCGACGACTTCATGCGGCCCGATCGTGTGGTCGTAGGCGTCCGCGAGCCCGAGACCGCAGCATTGCTGCGCGAGGTCTACGCTCCCTACCTGCGTACCGAGAAGCCGTTCCTGGTGATGTCTCCCGAGAGCGCCGAACTGACCAAGTACGTGGCCAATGCCCTGCTGGCGACCAAGATCAGCTTCATCAACGAGGTAGCTAACCTCTGCGAGCGGATGCAGGCAGACGTCAATGACGTCCGCCGCGGCATCGGCCATGACAGCCGCATTGGCTTCGCCTTTCTCTTCCCCGGTGCAGGCTATGGCGGTAGCTGCTTCCCCAAGGACGTGCGTGCCCTGGCCGCCATGGCCCGGCAGCATGGCGTTCCGCCCCGCATGCTTGCCGCCGTCGACCAAGTCAACGAAGCCCAGAAAGAATGGTTGTTTACCAAGCTGGCTGCACACTTCCAGGATCGCTTGCCAGCCTGCCGCATCGGCATCTGGGGCCTGGCATTCAAGCCGTGCACCGACGATGTGCGCGAAGCGCCATCGCTGACACTCGTCGAACGCCTGCTCGCCGCGGGCTGCAAGCTGCGCGTCTACGACCCCGCCGCACTCGACAACGTCCGCCGCCTGTACGGCGAGCGGCTGGAATATGCCCCCCACCCCTACGACGCCCTCGACGACGCAGATGCCCTAGCCATCGTCACCGAGTGGAAACAGTTCCAGCGGCCCGACCTCCAGCAAATGCGGCGGCGAATGAAGCAGCCCGTCGTGTTTGACGGCCGCAACCTCTACGAACCCAACATGATGGCCAACGCCGGCTTTACCTACTACAGCGTGGGCCGGCCCTGTGTGCCACCCCAAACTGCCCGTCTGTAACCACAGGTCCCCCCTTGTTCCCTTGCACGGGACCGCTGGCCCGCTCGCACCGGCCTGCACGCACCGGCGGCCAGCCGCACCTTCTCGGCCTCCTGCTGCTACCGATGGCCATCAGCCCGCTCCGACTTGCGGTCAGCCCGCTCCCACCTGCCATCAGCCCGCTCCCACGGGCGGCCGGGCATTTGCCAGGCGCAGCCGTCGCGGCCACCCGCCGCCAGCACCTCCCACTGCTGCATGCCGCCCGCACTTGACCCGCCCCCAATCCCTGTGCCACCATGGAGCCCCCCATGGCGCGCCAGCCGCCGACGGCTGACCCGGGGATGCACTCCGCGGCCGCGTCGGCAAACCGCCAACCAGCCCGCATGGCTGTCCCCCCCCTTTTTCACAGAGGCTCCACGTGAGACTGATCCGCTACCAGGATTCTGCCGGCATTGTCCACTACGGTTCTCAGCGTGCCGACGGCACTGCCACCCGTCTGGAAGGCGATCTGGCCACGGGCTGGCGCGATACGGGTCAGCCAGCCGACCTGGCCCTGCTGCTGGCCCCTCTCGAACCACGCGACATCCTCTGCATCGGCCTCAACTATCGCAAACATGCCGAGGAGGGCCGCCAGCCCATCCCCGAGTATCCCGTGGTGTTCATGAAAACCACCACCGCCTTGCAGCACCCAGGCCAGCCCATCGTGCTGCCCCGCCGGCTACCCAGCCAGGCCGTGGATTACGAGTGTGAGCTGGCCGTGGTCATCGGCCGCCGCTGCCAGAACGTCTCGCGGGCAGAGGCCCTGAACTACGTGCTGGGCTATACGTGCGCCAACGATGTGAGTGCCCGAGACTGGCAGCTCAAGCGCGGAGGCGGACAGTGGTGCCGCGGCAAGACCTTCGCCACCTTCTGCCCCCTCGGCCCCTGCCTGGTAACAGCGGATGAGCTGCCCAACCCCAATGCGCTGCGGATCAAGACCGTGCTCAACGGCCAGACCATGCAGGACTGGACCACCAGCGACATGATCTTCGATGTGCCAACGCTGATCGAGTTTCTCTCAGGTAGCACGATCCTCGCCCCCGGCACGGTGATTCTCACTGGCACGCCGCACGGCGTGGGGTCGGCCCGCCAACCGCCCGTGTATTTGCAGCCGGGCGATACCGTCTCGATCGAAATCGAACACATCGGCACGCTCACCAATCCCGTGGTGGCCGAAGCGTAGCCGCGCGGCATGCCCGCCGGCAACCGGCCATCTCTGAAGAATTACGGCTTCCGCCAGGCCCTGTTACCGTGCTGCCCCGCGGCCAAGGATCGAGGGGCCCCGCCCACGGGGCCTATTCTGGAAACCAGGTGCCCCCCCCTTCTTGCCGCCCACCCCGGTCCCTGTTCGCTGCTCATTACCACTGGCTGAGCGCCTCCACCGGCATGGAACCCCTGCCCGCGGACGGATCGAAGACCAGCGGCGTCTCCGCTGGATGTGCGGCCCCGAGCGGGTCGCGTGGCAAAGCGATCCAGTCGGGCTCGCTGGTCACGTGTCACTTGGATACGTTGCCGACGTCATCCGGAAGCCCGCGACGCAGACATAAATCTGACTTCAGCTCCTGTTGCCGCTTCGGTGAGTTCCAGCCCGGGAAGCCCAGGAGCGTCCTGCCCGCCCTGGCCTTGAACTTCCGAGGGCAGCGGGGATCGCACCGCTCGGGCAGCAGCAGGCCCAGCGGGGCGGACCGGCACGCCGCCAGCGGCCGCCGCGCCCGCTCCAAATGCAGCGTCGATGGAAGCCCGTGGCGCATCGCGTTCTTGCGCAGCGCGTGCTTGGAGTCCACCGCAATCGAGAACGCCACCAGGGCGAGACGATGGCAGCCCTTGGGGATCATGGATGCCGCGGATCCTTCCAAAGACGGACAACGAAGCGACTTTCCTCTTCGATGAGGTCTGGCTCGGTACCGTTGTGCTTCTTCATCGAAGCGATGATTCGGTTACGCACCCCCATACCCAAATGCTCCACGTAACCATAGTCGCGCAAGATCTCCTTGAGAAGTTCGTTCCGAGCCACGCGTAATCCTTCCTTCATCTTCTCGACGGTCACTCCATTGGGCAGTCGTCCCGGCGAGATGACCTCTAGGCGATCACTGTACAACGACACTTCGATGTCCGTGCCGGCAATCGTATAATCCCGATGCGCCACGGCGTTCACCACCGCCTCACGGACCGCATCGAGGGGGAACGCCTTCTTTCGACGTCTGCGCCCGCCTTCGAGCCAGGCCGTCGTTCCCATATTTCTGGCGACGAAGTCCACCGTGCGATCAATCACACCTTTTTCCAGCACGCGGCCCCGCGCCGAAAACACGGAAACGAGCGGGCCACGAATCAGCTCCTCATCCGTTGTGTTGTAGTCCTTCTCGGGACCAGGAAATGCCGTTGCGGTCACGCCCGCCTGTGGGAGCCGGCGATGGGGATAGCTCCCAAACAGAAGGAGGCCGGCCACCGTCGCACACGTTTCGCCGCCCGAGGACGCGAGGAGGTCGGTATTCAAGAGCAAGCGCCGCCACCCCTCCATGTCCGAGCGATCGGGCGTGCGACGCTTAAGAGGCTGTGACAAAACTGGGTTTTGGCACGGAATGTGCGCCATTCTGTCCTCCGGGCTTTCAGACTGTCAAGGAGGCATGCGATGGACGCAGAGATGCCCGAGGAATTCTAT
>JAIMBC010000219.1 GCA_023511675.1 Pirellulales bacterium | reverse complement strand
GACGCTCTCCCAACTGAGCTAATCCCCCGGTACCCCCGCTGTTTCAAGAATGGGCTTGAATGGGGGAATTGCAGAGGTTATCACCCTAGAAAGGGCCTGTCAAGCGGAGGGCTGTGGCGTCGTCCGGGAGGCGTGTGTGAAGAAGCTGGGCGCGGCTATTGTCAAATATGGCATCTCGCTGGGCATCGTGGCCTGGCTCATCTGGGATGCACGTGGCAATCAACTGTTCGCCACGCTGCTGCACAGCCGCAAGGATTGGGGACTGTTGGCACTGGCCTGGCTGGCCTGTTTCGCCGCGGTGGCCGCGACCTTCGTCCGCTGGTTTCTGCTGGTACGGGCCCTCGATCTGCCGTTTACCCCCCGCGACGCCTTCCGCCTCGGCTTTCTCGGCTATCTGTTCAACTTCGTCTCGTTCGGCGGCGTGGGAGGAGACCTGATCAAGGCCGTGTTCATCGCCCGTCAGATGCCCGGCAGAAGGGCCGAAGCCGTGGCCACGGTGGTGATCGATCGGCTGATCGGCTTGTATTGCCTGTTCCTTCTCGCCGCCCTCGCACTGTGCTGCACAGGGCAGTTCGCCAGCCCCATCCCGGAAGTGCAGGGCATCGCCCGTTTTACCCTGGCGTGTACCGGCCTGGGTGGCCTTGCACTCGTGGTGGTGTTGGTGCCCGGCGTCACCAACGGCCGACTGAGCGAGGCCCTCGGTCGCCTGCCGCGTATCGGCACGATTCTTCGCAAGCTGATCACGGCCGTGCGGATCTATCGCTCGCGGCTGGCCGTGCTGGCGGCCGCCGGTATGCTCAGTCTGGCAGTGCACGCATTGAACGCCATCGGCATCTACCTGGCGGCCCGCGGCATCCTGCCCAGGGCCCCCTCGCTGGCGGATCATTTTGTGGCCGTGCCCCTGGCGATGGTCACGGGCGTGCTGCCGCTGCCGGTTGGGGGGCTGGGCGCCTTCGAAGGCGTGCTGGAGTTCCTGTATCGACGTATTCCCGCAGGCCTGGCGGCGGAGAAGGGAATGGGATTGCTGGCAGCGTTTGCCTACCGGCTGGTCACCGTGGCCATTGCCGCGGTGGGCATGGGCTACTACCTGGCAGGGCGTCGCGAGGTGGCCTCCCTCGTGCAGGCTGCTGAACAGGAAAGCGCGGCCGAGGCCGAACGCGATTTGGAGTTGCCTGCGGAGGCAGCAGAGCCCGGGGCAGTGGAAGGCACGCCGGCTCTGCAACTGGGCAAGATCCTGTCCGAGGGGGCGGGCGCCGCGGATCCCTCCCCTTGAGCTGTCTGCGAAGCGGGGCGAGGCGAGCGCATCGCTTAGGCGGCCCCGGCGCAACCAAGAATGCTTGCTCACGGCCGACCGCGGTTTGCGGTTTGCATGGTCATGGTTTTGCGGGCCGCCGCCGGTTATGATATGAACCGATTGCGGAGGGAGAGTGCTAATTGGCAGCAATGTGCATATGCAGTTCATTGAGATGACGGGCGATGTGCTGATGCGGATCGTCAGCAAGGGTGAGGTAACGGCCGAGGAGTTGCGGCGGCTCGGTGTGACCGAGAAAAGCATTGTGCGAGTGAACCTACAGGGCGATATTGAGCTACGCCGCCCCGAACGGTGGGATGCCATTGGCGGCCTGCTGGGAGATTTCAAGGATCGCGTGCGGCAGGAAACCGGCCTTGATTGGGTCTAACCGCCGCGATCGGGAAGTGCCTGCACACCTGGTGGTGGCCACGGTCTTCAAAACCGCTGGGCCGCGCGTGAACCGTGCGGTCGGTGGGTTCGATTCCCATGCACTTCCGTAAGCCGTTTTGCAGCAATATGTTACGTTCAGCAACGTCTTGCATAACACCGCAACTCTCAAGCGTTTGTGGCGAAGTTTGCGTGGCCATGCAATTTTCTGCCGTAGCTTGCTGCGCCGCTTTTTGCGCCTCCAGTGGGCTGCGTTTTGCGCCTGCATGTGTCTGTGCATCGGGACGCTCGTCCAGCACTTCGGCACGCCCGTGCAGCACTAGGGCGTGGGCCGCTTCGGTCGGATGGACATACTGCGGCAGGGCAACGCTCGGCGTGTTCCCTGGCCGCTTCGTCACCCCCCGCCAAGGGGGCGACGCTGGGCCAGGAGCCTGAGCGATGCGTGCCAAAGGGATCGACCGCTCCTCCACGGTCTGCCTCCAGGCCTGCAGGGACGTGGGCCTGCGGCAGCGCCTCTTCACGGCGCCGCGCTCGATTGCCCCAGGACCGTAGGCCTGCGGCCCCTTGCCTTCTTGCAGTTCCGCCAGCCCGTCAAGAACTTGCCGACGGCGAGGCGTGGTTGCGGTTCCACCCGCCCGACGGGTCGCCAGTTTGTCGTCACGTTAGCTACTCATGTTTGGCAGCCAGACGCGCGCATCCCATGGAATCAGTTGCCGGCCAGTGTAGGCCCACAGAAGCGCTTTCGCGTGCCGGGCGATGGCCTCGGCACTCGTGGGGTCGATTTTGCCCAGTCGCACCGTGTTGGAAAAGGAAACGGCCGCCCCGACCGCCATGCAGCCAGTGGCCAACGGCCATGACAGAGACTCCACGCCAGGGCGCCGAGGTGCAAAGGCGCCAAGTAGACGGGCGAGGACTTCCTCCCCCCAGGCGTCTTTGCGGCGTTGCGCTTCATCGCCATCGTCCAGCGCAACCATTGTTGGTGAACAGACGCCCCACAGCCGTTGTGACCGCCGGTTCGTAATGGCCGCTTTCAAGCGGTCCGCGGTATCTCTTTGCACGCTCTCGGATAGGCGGTTGCGGCCGAATCGAGCCGCGCGAGCCTGCGGAGCTGCAACCATCCGCGCGGCAGATGCGAGCCAGCGCGAACGGTCCTTGTCATCGCCCAGCGACGCACGCACGTTATCAGTCAAGTGAAGAATGGTCGTGGGGGACGCAAGCTCCTTGCATCCCCTGTGCACACGCCGCCTGTGGCTTGCATCTCTGCCCGTGGGCAGCACATTTCATCCGTAAACGCCTGGAGAATCGGTAGCGTTGCGCCCTTAGTCCGCTTGTTCCAAGACTGTTGGCCTGCAAACCATGCGCACATCTGTAGGTCGTCTGCCCCTGCGCGGCGAAGAGGCTTGCTCCCGTTGCATGGGCAGACTAGTCTGGAACATGTGCAAACCGGTCTTCGCCATCTGGGAGCGTTGCTCCGGTCCGCGCATGCGATGGGGAGGAGAGGATGGAGGTGGCATGCGGCACGGATTGGCCATTTGAACAGAAGCCTCTGCCCGGGGGGGCATGTTCCCACCGCGGCGTGCCAGGGCCGGGGTTGTGCGTTTTGCGCCTGGCCGGCATGGCCTCGGCAGCATGGCTGGCGGTGCGACAAGGCTGGGATGCGCCAGTGCGAGTTGAGGTGGTGGAGGTCGGCGGATCCTTCGCCTGAGGGGATACGAGGATGAGCATCAAGGTCGTGATTGCGGACGACCATCCAGTTGTACGCAGCGGCTTGGCCCGTCTGCTCGAAGATACCGGCGTGCAGGTGGTGGGGCAAGCGCCCGGCGGCAACGAGGCGGTCGCTCTAACCCGCAAGCACCGGCCTCACGTGGTACTATTGGACATTCGGATGTCGGATGGTGACGGGTTGGAGACTCTGGCACGCCTGAAGCAGGCATCGCCCAAAACCAGGGTGATCATCTTCTCGACCTACGACAATCCCACATACATTGCCAGGGCGCGAGCACTGGGGGCCAGCGAATACTTGCTCAAGGGCTCCACGCGGGAGCAGATTGTGCAGACTATCCGAGCCGTGGCGGCGGGTCGGGCCGTCGAGGGGCAGGGGCCGCTGCATCGCGTGGCTCAAATCATGGCCAGGCGAGACCGCCTGCCGCAGCCGGCGGCCGATCTGACCCAGCGCGAGGCACAGGTGCTGCGGCACTTGGCGCTGGGGCTGAGCAATCGGGAGATCAGCCGCTCGCTGGCGATCTCAGCAGACACGGTAAAAGAGAACATCCAGCGGTTGCTACTAAAGATCAACGCGGCCGATCGCACCCAGGCAGCCGTGTGGGCGGTGAAAAACGGCTTCGTATGACGTATTTTCCGCGGGGGATTGGCTCCGCCCAATTGGCGGTCGGACAACCACTCGCAGCCGTCTCTGAACGTGGCGTGCAACCTGGCGGCCAACCTGCGCCGGCCGCTGCTGGACGCCCCACCCCGCCTCGCCCGTGACACATGCCCCTACCCCCGAACTTGCTGGCGTGAGCACCAACCGCCCGGAAGCCGCCGATGCCGCCCCATCCCCCACCACGGCGGCCGTGCCCTCAAACTGGCGCATCGAAAACTTCATCCCCATTCGCAAGAGCGATCTGATTACCGTGCTGGCCCGCGAGCCCGCACTGGACGAGGCAGAACGCACCGGCTTCCTGCGCCTTTGTCGCTTGCTGGAAGCGACGATCCACTTCGAGTTCCAGCAATTCCTCGAGGAACTGAAGACGGCCTATGCGCCCTTCGACCCCGACGCGGATACCACGCCCATCTGGGTAATGTCTGCCGAAGAGCGGCAGCACCGCGCCCAAACGATGTTCGACCGCTTTCGCAGCGTGCTCGCCTGGGCCAACTTCACCCGCCTTTCCCAGGCGGACCTGGAGCGGGCACTGGACGCCATGAGCGAGTGGGGCGTCAATCTGGCGGTCGACTTCTCTCGCTTTGAACAGCTCGAGGTGTTCGCTCGCGGCGCCGCCGTGCTGCGCCGCCGCCGGCCCCGCCGCCTCTTCTTCTGGCCGCTGCGCCCCCCAGAGGTCGACGTACCCATCTATCAGCGGCTGGTAGTCATCTTCCGCCTCCGCGAACGCCTGGACCGCGAAGAGCATGGCGACCCGCAGACGATCTATCTGAAAATCTTCAAAAACATCCCCACAATGGATCTTGACATGCTGCTGCCCGGCAGCCGCGTGCGGATGAGCATCTTCGATCGGGGCAAGATTCTGCTGCCCATCGTGTCGGGGCTGGCGATTGCTGTGTGGAAGGTGGTGCAGGGAGCCTTGGTGCTGCTCGCCACGGGGGTGTATGGGGCGCTGGCCTTTCTGGGTTTGCTGGGGGGGACACTGGGCTATGGGCTGCGTTCGTTCCATGCGCACGTGCGTACGGTGCAGCGATACCAGTTGAACCTGACCCGCAGTTTGTATTACCAGAACCTGGATAACAACGCGGGCGTGCTGCACCGTTTGGTCGACGAGGCAGAGGAGCAAGAGCTGCGAGAGGCCGTGCTGGCCTGGTATTTCTTGTGGCGCGAGGCTGGGCCGCAGGGCTGGAGCAATACGGAGCTGGATTGCCGTATTGAGGAGTTTCTGGCGGGCTTGATTCACTACCAGATCGATTTCGAGGTGAGCGACGCGCTGCGGAAGCTCGAGCGGATGGGGCTGGTAGAGCGGCTGGCGGAGGGCCGCGTGCGGGCCTTGGATTTGCCGGCGGCCCTGGCGCGGTTGGATGCTGCATGGGACCAGCTCTTCCGCTATGCTGTGGAGTCTCCGCGGCTGCCGTACGACGCCTCCTAGCGGCTGGGTTGCTGGGCAAGCGCCCTGGGCGTGCGGGAGGGAAACGTGCCGGAGTATTGGGCGACTGTGGCAGCCGCGGGGCCGCCTGGCAGCGGCCCGTGCCTGCACGGCGCGGGCCCTGGGGCACGGCGCTTGCTCGGCGCGGCTAAAGCCCGTTCGTCCACAGCTCTCTGCGATCCATGAGGTTGTATCTGTGCGATGACTCCAGAGGTAGCGGCTCCACGATGGCAGCCCTTGCCGGCAATCGAACGCCGCGTGCTGGGTGTGTTGATCGAGAAGGCGAAGACCACGCCCGACAACTATCCCCTGTCTCTCACGGCGCTCTGCACCGGCTGCAATCAGAAAAGCAATCGCGATCCGCAGATGCACCTGCAAGACGTCGAAGTGCAGGAGGCGCTCGACCGGCTGCGCCAGGGGGGGGCCGTGGTGTTTATCGAGGGGAGCGGGCGCGTGGAAAAATACCGCCACCTGGCCTATGAGTGGCTGGGAGTGAACAAGGCCGAGCTGGCGGTGATGTGCGAGCTGTTGCTGCGCGGCCCGCAGACGGAAGGACAGCTCCGCGGCAACGTGGCGCGGATGGAGCCCCTGGCCGACCTGGCCGCACTGCGGCAGGTCTTAGCTGGCCTGAAGGCCCGCGGCTTGGTGCTGCCGCTTACGCCCGAGGGCCGCGGCCACGTCGTGGCGCACGCACTCTACCCACCCGAGGAACTCGTCCGGCTTCAGACCCAATACGGGGCGGCCGCCCCCTCCGCCACGCGCCCGCACGCCCCTGGGAACGCACCCCCGGCATCGCGCCGCACCCCAGAACAGACCGCTTCGGGCACACCCATCTTCTCCACCAGTACCGAGGAGATTGCAAGGGAAGTCTCCAAGGCCATCGCAGGCGTGCTGGCCACCATGGACGAATCTGCGCTGTCAGCGCAGCTTGGAGAACAGCTCCAGGCAACGGCGCAAGCGCAGGCCGCTCAGCACGCTCCGACCGCTCCAGGCACCAGTTCCACGCCAGGCTCGCACGAGGTTGCGGCGCTGGCGCAGCAAGTCGCCTCGCTGCGTGCCGAGGTAGAGGCGCTGCGCACGGAGTTGCAGCGGTGTCAGGCCGAGATCGCCCGGCTTCGCGACCTGCTGGGGATCGATCCCTCTTGATGTCACGCGCGGCAATGGGTGCTAACGCCTACAAGCCCGCAGCGCGCGGCGGATGCAACGCTGCATCCCGTCGACTGCCGGAAATGGGACAACCCATGGCTGCCTGCTTGGCGCGAGGCTGCTAGCAGCGATTCATGGCGAGGTGGTCCGTCAGGGTGGCCCGGTCGGGGTGGCGGCTGGTGTGGGGCGCGCTGGCGAGCGAACGAAAAGCGGGGGACGCAGCGAGGGCGCCTACAGACGTGGAGGCGTGTTCATGTCTTGGACCTTTGTGCCTGCCGGAGTTGGAGCACCAGGCACGCGCCTGCTGGCTGTTGCTCGGTCGTCAGCTCGCCGCGCATCCCGCGCGCCAGGCGGCGGCAAAGGGCCAGACCGAGCCCCACGCCTGGCGCCGTTTGGGCCGCATCGTGCGCGCTTTTGGAGAACGGCTTGAACAGCCGCCGGCTGCTGGTGCGGCTGAACCCCGGACCGTGGTCCCGCACGCGCAGCAGGAGCCAGACGTCACGTGGTTCAACCTCCAGGTGAATCCGTTCGTCGCCGGTTCCCACGGCATACTTGCAGGCGTTGTCCACCAGATTGAACAGAATCTGCTCAACGGCACAGACATCGGCAGACACGGCCAGAGGCCGAGCCGCCTCATCGATCTCCAGCTCCAGCTTGCGCCCGCACGCCGCCGCGCGCAACTGTAGCCGCGGCACCACCTGATCCAGCAATCTCTCCACGGGCACGGCCTGGCAGGCCGTATGCCGGCCGCGTTCGAGCCGTGCATAGGCCAGCACATTCTCTACCAGGTGGCTGAGCCGGTCTGCCTCGTGCCGTAGCGTCTCCAGGTAACACCGCTGACGTGCCTGATCGGCAACCATGCCCTCGGACAGCATCTCGGCATACATGCGAAAGGTGGTCAGCGGCGTGCGCAGCTCGTGAGTCACCGCTCCCACGAATGCCGCCCTCCGCTCAGAAAGAGAGACGACGCCCCCCAGCAGCACGGCCACGGCGCTGGCCGCAACCAGTGCTGCCGCCCAGGCCAGTGCCAGCGAGACCGCCAGAGGCGACAAGCCGCTGGATGACGCCTCGGGCAGCGCCCTCGGCACGAGTCTTACAGGCAACGTGGCCATCAGTCGGCTCTGCTCTTCGACGCCTACGCGCCCCTCAGCCTGAAGCATCTCGAGGGGAGGGACTCGGGCGGGGACCAGATCCGCCTGCGGCAACAGATCGCGGATCTGAGCCAAGAGATCCTTGCGGAGGGCATCCCAATCGAGCCAGCAGCCCTGGATCCAGTCACCGCCTGGCGATTGGACCCGGCGGGCCAGCACCAACCGCCCGTCCATCCACAACGGATGCAGCGGCCCAGCGGTCATGCGCGCCGCGTCGCTGCCATCCTCCGCCGCGGCGACAGGGGCCTGATTCTGCATCAACAGTTTGGCCCGCGAGAAGTACTCGATGGCGCTGCGCTGCTGCTGTTCGAGCTGCGGCGCCTCCGCTACGTTCGCCCCGACCGCCGGAGAGTTCAAGGCAAGTGCGGGCGGCAGATCTCGGGGCAACTCCCCGCTGCGTGGAAGCTGCTCCCAGTGTTCGAAGCTGGCCAGTTCTCTTGCCAGAGACTCGGCGACGAGGTCAGAGGCGGCATCGTCCGTTTCCGCCAAGTGAACGCTGGCTGCCTGCCCGGCCTGCTGCCGCTCTAGGGGCATCTGCTCGGTCTGTGCCGGCAGGACAGGCGTTAGGGGGGCGATCTTCAGAGATTCGCCGCTCTCAAGCAGTTCGAAATAGCCGAGCACGTGCAGAGGGATGAGAGGCGTGGGCCGGCCGCGCTGCACAGGCAGCGCGTCAAGGGCGTGAGAGGGGACCTCGGCCAAGGCCGTCGATGGTGCCTGGGCTGGCGGAGCTTCGGGCGTGAGAGCGGTTTGACTGGCGGGGGCGTCTTTCGTGTCCGGCTGTGGTGCCGGGGGCGCGTCCGGAGCAGTGGACCCTTGTACATAGCCTTGCGGCGGCCGGGCATTCTCTGCCGCCACCAAGGGTGCCACGGCCGAGTCCATGCGCCACAACGCCAGCCGCACGTTCTCTTCCAGCGCCGCCTGCCGCCGAGCCAGCGCCTCCGCGCGGTCGCGCTCGATAGCCAGCAGCGTCACCCATCCCAGTGCGGCCAGCGCCACCGCCAACGCGGCGGCAAACGACAGCATGATGATCCACGGCCGATGCATTACAACTCCACGCAAACCACACCTGGGGGCAGCCGCCGCCTCAGCGGCCCTTTTCCACAGTCTTACCGACGGTGCGGCGCGAGCCACCTTCCTGCTTCTGCCCCTCTAATTCGTCCCCTGGCCTGCCGCTGCTTCGGCCGCCATCGCCAGCATATATCCCTTGCCGCGCACGGTCACGAGCACCCGGGGGTGCGCCGGATCGTCGCGTAGCTTCTCCCGCAGCCGTGCCACGTGCATGTCGATGGTCCGCGTCGCCAGGCCCTGCGGATCCAGCCGCCACACGTTGGCGAGCAGCTCGTCGCGGCCGATCGCCCGCTGGCGGTGGCGGGCCAAATACCGCAGCAGCTCCGCCTCTCGCTCGGAGAGTTCGCTTCGCTGGCCGTCGTCAAAGCGGACTTCGCGGCGAGCCAGATCGACCGTCCCGGCGGACAGGCGGATCTGTTGCACGTCGAGCGGTCTGCCCGGTGTGCGGCGCAGCACAGCCTCGATGCGGGCCAGCAACTCCCGCACGCTGAACGGCTTGACCACGTAGTCATCGGCTCCTTGCTTGAGTCCGGCTACGCGATCCGACTCGTCTCCGCGAGCGGTGAGCACGATCACCGGCACCGTCGGCTGGGCGGCGCGGACGCGTGCGAGGATCTCGAGACCGTCACCGTCCGGCAGCACCAGATCCAGCAGCAGCAGGTCGTAGCACGCCTCCACGGCCAGGCGGCCGCCCCTGTGCACATCTGCCGCCTCGAGCGTGCGGTAGCCGGCAAAATTCAGCGCATCGACGATCCCGCGGCGGATCGCGGGGTCGTCCTCAATGGTCAGTACAAGCGGCGCCATGAACCAGCAGCAAAGACCCCTCCACTCGGATGCCTTCCCGTGCAACAACAGGCATAGGGCTGGCGTTATCGTACGCCCAGCGTGAATTTCATCTTAACCTGGCTGTGCTCCTCGCGTGCAACGGCTCTGTAACATCCGCCCTTCGCCCGCCGCTGATGGAGCTTGCTGTGTGCCGCCTCCAATCCGGCGCCCGGGGCCGGCGCGGGCTCGAGCCGGCGGGCGGGGTGGCAAAGCTTGCTTGGTGCCGCCTCCCCGTCGGCCCCCCGAAAGCACCGTGCCGCCACCGCAGCCGGCACGCGGCAAAGCGAGCCTTTCGCCCCTGGCACCAGGATGCTCAGGCCGCTTCTTCAGCTCGCCGGTCGGGCAAGGGCTGCACTGCCGGCGGGCGTTGGGAGCCTCTGCACATCCCCACTC
>JAIMBC010000218.1 GCA_023511675.1 Pirellulales bacterium | reverse complement strand
ACAGCATGCCACCCATCATTCCCATGCGACCCATGCCGCCGCCGATTACCTGCATGCCTCCCCCCATTCCGCCGCCCATGCCGCCCATGCCGCCCATGCCCATCTGGGCCAGCGCCGGTACGGCGGCAAACGCCTGAGGCAACCGCACGTTAAGGGGCTGCTTCGTCTTGTTCTTGATGATCACATTGGCCTGCGTATCGTCCTTGGGAATGAACTTCACCTCGATGTCGCCTGCCTCCATGGCGGTGAACAACTCGACCGTAGCATGCTCCGGATTGTACTGGCCCGGCCTGAGCTTACGTTGCTGCTGCGGCCCGCGTTGGCTTGAGGCCGCCTTTCGCTCCGCTGCCAACATGCCGGAGGTCGCTACCAGCGTAGCGAACAACGCGGCTAAGCCCGCTAACCACCACCGTGAACGCAAGCCTGAACTGATCATAGCCATGACGCACGTCCTCAATCTCGAATCCCACGCCCTGTTGACCGATGTGAATGGCAAACCGCAACCGCAAAGCACGGTCCCGCCGCTCGACCGCAGCAGCAAGCCGTCCGCCGAGACACATCGCAAACAGCCGATTATTAGCATACCTGCCCTCCGCGCCGCCGCCAAGCAAAAAATGCCGGTCCAGTACATTTCCTGAGTTCCCCACGAACCGTATAGTGGGAGCAACCCGGCAGGGGAGCCCGCATGGGCGCTGCCTGGCAGGCTCGCCCATGCCAGCCCCCTGCCGAGGCACATCCTTATTCCGGGGACATGGCCCAATCGCAATAGGCTGATTGCGTGACGCAAACCATTCACACACATATACTTACAAACGGCATGGTCTTGCTGGCCGAGCCGATGCAGTCTCTGCAGAGTGCCGCCTTTACGATGCGTCTGCCTGCCGGGACCACGTATGAACCTGCGGAGCGTGGCGGCCTGGCACACCTGGCCTGCGATCTGGTGGTCCGTGGGAGCGAATCGCTCCATGGGCGAGCATTTGTGGAGGCGCTGGACCGACTGGGAATCAATCGCGGAGAGGGTGTAGGCTCGGCGCACGCCAGCCTGTATGGTGCCGCTCTGGCACGCAACGTGGGGCCGGCTTTGCGGCTCTACGCTGACGTGGTGCGGCATCCGGAGTTGCACCCCGAACAGTTCGAGTCCTGTCGCGCTCTGGCCCTGCAAGAGGCGCGTGGGGTAGAAGATGACCCAGCACACATGCTGTACGACGCCCTCCGCGAGCGATTCTATCCGCCGCCCTGGGGACGGTCGGACACAGGCAAGATACCCGACCTGGAAAGCACCACGCTCGACGAGGTACGCACGTTCGTCGCCCGCACCTATCGCCCCAACGGGGCGCTGTTAGGTGTGGCCGGCCGCGTGGAATGGCCGGCGCTGGTGGAGCTGGTGGAGGAGCTGTTTGCCGATTGGCCTGCCTTGCCTGAGCCGGAGTTGGCCGCTGCTTCCCCCCCCGCTGGTTATGCCCATCTCCCTTACCCGTCGAACCAGACGCATATCGGCATCGCCTTTGCTTGGCCGGCTTACAGTCATCCCGACTATTTCCAGGCTTGGGGCGCTGTGGGAGTGCTGGGGGGCGGCACCAGCTCTCGGCTGTTCACCGAGGTGCGAGAGAAGCGCGGTCTGTGCTACAGCGTGCATGCCACGCTCGAATCGCGCGGGAAATATGGGGGCGTGCTGTGTCACGCTTGCAGCCAGGCCGACCGTGCCCAGGAGACGCTTGACGTGATGCTGGCGGAACTGGTACGCCTGGGCCAGGGAATCGAGCAGGCGGAACTTGCCCGCCTGAAGGCCCGCATCAAGAGTGCCTTGATCATGCAGCAAGAGTCGAGTTCAGCGCGTAGTTCGGCCCTGGTACAAGACTGGTACCATTTGGGTCGCGCCCGCACGCTGGACGAGGTGGGCAGCCTGGTAGACGCGCTGACGCATGAAACGATCAATGCCTATCTGGCCCAGCGGCCGCCGCGAGATTTCACCGTGGTCACGCTGGGACCACAGCCGTTGGAGGTGCGGAGTGGAGTTTCGTGAAACCACGCTGGACAATGGCCTGGAGGTGGTGGCCGAGTGCAACGCCGAGTGCCAGACCCTGGCGCTGGGATTCTTCGTGAAGGCTGGTGCGCGCGACGAGACGGACGAGATTTCAGGCGTCAGCCATTTTCTGGAGCACATGTCCTTCAAGGGCACCTCCCGCCGCAGCGCCACGGATATCAACCGGCAGTTCGACGAGATCGGGGCGCACTACAACGCCTTCACCAGCGAAGAGCGTACGGTGTACTACGCTGCCATTCTGCCTGAGTACCAGCGGGCGGCCCTGGACCTGTTGGCGGATATCTTGCGCCCTGCCTTGCGCGAGGAAGATTTTGAAACGGAGAAAAAGGTGATTCTGGAGGAGATCCAGATGTACCTGGATCAGCCTCCGTACGGGGCGGATGATCGGCTTCGTTCGCTGTATTTCGGCAATCATCCGCTTGGACGTAGCGTGCTGGGAACACAGCAGAGTATCAGCGGGCTTTCGGTCGAGGCCATGCGCACCTACCATCGTGCGCGGTATACCCCGCATAACATAACGCTCGTGGCGGCGGGCCGCGTGGACTTTGACGGCCTGGTGGCCGCAGCGGAAGAGCTGTGCGGAGGCTGGCCGTCTCAAGCAGCCGTGCGGCCGACCAGCCGTGCCCACCCTCAATGCGGCTTCCTCTCGCTGATCAAGGAGTCCTCGCAACAACAGTATGTGCTGCAACTGGCCGCAGCGCCCTGCGACCACGATCCCGACTGGTTTGCTGCCCGGGTGTTAACGGTCGTGCTGGGCGACAACCCGGGCGGCAGGTTGTACTGGACCTTTATCGAGCCTGGCCTGGCTCACGAGGCGAGCCTCGGCCACATGGACTACCAGGACAACGGCCTGTTCCTCACCTGGCTGGCATGCGACCCCGAGCTGACGGCTGCCAACCTGCGGAGGCTGCGCGATCTCTATTTCGACGCGCAACAGCAGGGCATCACGGCCGACGAACTGGAGCGAGCCAAATGCAAGCTCGCATCCGGCGTGGTGCTGGCCGGCGAGCACTCGCGCAGCCGCCTGTTCGCAGTGGGCGGCAACTGGACCACCCGCCATGAGTATCGCAGCGTGGCCGACGACCTGCGGATGATCGATGCCTTGCAACTCGAGCAGGTCAACCAGGTGCTGAGAGACTGGCCCCTCTCCGCGTGCGCCACGGTGACCATCGGCCCGCGCGGCGATGTGCCCGAGCCACTCTAGGCGCGGCCCAGCGGGACACAAGCACGTCGCGCGCCGGCGCTGCAAGGAGCGCTGCGGCGCCCTACACTGTCCGTTGAGGGAATTGCCGGCAGCAAGCTTCTCGGCGCGGCACGCAAGCCGGTCCCTCGCGTCCTACACTTGTCCGTCATGGAACTGCTCGAGGTTTTCGAGAAGGTCGGTCTGGCCCTGGGTTTGGGACTGCTGGTGGGCTTGCAGCGAGAACGGGTGCAAGCGCGGCTGGCTGGGATCCGCACCTTTGCCCTGATCAGCCTGTTGGGAGCGATTTGCGGTCTGCTGTCGGCCGATCTGGGAGGCTGGCCGGTGGGAGTGGGAGGGCTGGCGGTTGCCGGCTTGCTGGTGGCGGGCAACATTGCAGCGAGAGGGGCGCAGGAACGGGAGCCGGGTTTGACCACAGAGGTGTCGGCCCTGGTGATGTACGCGGTGGGGGCCTACCTGGTCGTTGGGCACGCCACCGTGGCCATCGCCATCGGCGGAGCCACGGCGTTGCTGTTGCACTGGAAGCGGCCGATGCACGCCTTCGTGGCGCGTATCGGGGAAGACGACCTGGCCGCCATCATGCAGTTTGTGTTGATTACGCTGGTGATTCTGCCTGTGCTGCCTGATCAGACGTTCGGCCCATATGATGTGCTCAATCCGCGTCACATCTGGTTGATGGTGGTGCTGATCGTGGGTATCAGCCTGGGGGGGTACGTGGCGTACAAGTGGCTGGGCGCCGAGGGAGGGGCCGTGCTGGCTGGCACGCTCGGGGGGTTGATCAGTAGCACGGCCACCACCGTCAGCTACGCGCGCCGCACGGCCTCCTTCCCAGCATCCGTGCGGCTGGGAGCGCTGGTGCTGATCATCGCCACGACGGTGGCCATGGTGCGCGTGATAGCCGAGGTGGCGATCGTGGCTCCACGGCGATTCGTCGTTTTATCTGGACCCTTGATCGCGGCCTGGGGCTGGATGGTCGCGGTGGCGCTGGTAACGTATCTCGCCGTCCGAGGAGAGAAGATCCAGTTGCCCGAACAGGAGAACCCGGCCGAACTGAAGCCGGCACTGTTCTTCGGGGCCCTGTATGCGGCCGTGACGCTTGGCGTGGCCGCGGCGCGAGATACCCTTGGCACCACGGCCCTGTACGGCGTGGCTGTGCTCTCGGGCCTGCACGACATGGACGCCATTACTCTCTCTACCGCACGCCTCGTGGATGAAGGCCGGCTCGAGAGCGACACCGCATGGCGGCTGATCCTCGTGGCCATGCTGAGCAACCTGGGGGCCAAGCTGGCGATCGTGGCGATCTTGGGCCAAAGGCGCCTGCTGGCGTGGTCAGCGGCCCTGTTCTCGGTCGCTGCCGCCGGCATTGCCATCTTGATTGCGTTTTGGCCTTGAACCGGGCAGCGGGGCGCCACGGCCGCAAGGGTACGCCAGTGCCCGGTACCGCTGGAGCGCCGCTAGAGGGGTTGGGGGCAGCGTGGGAGAACACGGCTCGTGGCCGCGGCGCCTGCATGGTCGCGGCGCCTTGGGAGACGTGCCGGAGTTACGCTTGCACCTGCCTTTACACACGGCGTCACGGCGAGCGACGCCCATCGCGCGAAGGGCGATGGTGTGCGAAGACGTGTGCCGTTACGCACCCCGAGGAGGCTGGGAGGCGTCCCCGGCCGGATACTGGGTTCTGTGCAGCCGATACGTCAGCGGCGCAGGCTGCTGCCAAGTGCCACCTGGCAGGGCGTGCCGTCGCAGTCGATTTCGATGTGCCGATCCCCGATCCGCCGCAGGGTGCCCTCAAAGGCGCCGACCCGCACCGCATCTCCCTGGCGCAGCCGCAGTGTTTCTCCCGTGGGGCGCACGCTGATCCAGGCCTCCCGCTCATCGCCCACGTGCAGGATGGCTGTGAGGAAGGCATAGCGAGCCACGTCAAACGGCGGGGTGCGAGGCCGGGGCGGAGTCTGGGGCTCCGTGACCTGCTGGCGCGGGGGGGGAGGAGGCGGCGGGACGTAGGGCTCGAAAAAATTGCGATTGGCAATGGGTTGGAGGTAGCTTTCCAGCCCGCCCCGTGCCAGCCGCTGGGCCGGCTGGTCGTTGAGCCGATCTGCATGCGCCGCCCCCGGCAGGGACAGCGCTTCGATGGTGGCGCTGAAGGCGAGCTTCCGGCCAGCGGGTCCAGGAGACAACGTGAGCGAGCGGATCTGATGCAGATGCCCTCCCTGGTAGAAGTCGTGCAAGAATCGCACCACCTGGGCGAGATCTCCCTGGGCACTGAGATGGAAGGTCAGCGTCCGATAGGCATCGCCTCGAGCCTGGGGTGTGGAGGAGTTGACCTGCGCGGCTTCCAGCTTGGCGCGATCGACGAGCCCAACCAGCCAGTTCTGGTACAGGGAGCGTGCCAATTGCAGATTGGCAGGCAGCGATTGCTGTTCCCACTGGGCAAGCTGCTGGCTCTTGCGCCGCGCATGCAGAATAACCGCCTGCTTGCGGGCCAGTTCTGCCTGCAAGCTGTGGCGGCGCTGGGTGCGCGCGTCGAAGGCGGCCATCAACCTGTCGATGCCGAATTTCAAGCCGAAGCCCCCGAGCAGGACTGCGGCGACTATGGCCAGAATGCGTTCGCGCTGCGTCACGGCTGCCTTCTCCTCTTGTCACGCGTGGCCGGCTGTGGAGCTTCCTCGCTGCGGCCCGCCGTCGAAGCCTCCCTCTCCGGCTGCGATTCGGCCTGAGAGATGACCACCGTCGATTCAAACCGCCAGGCGTAGTCCCTCATCTTGCTATCCTGCTGGTGCCGCCGCAGCTCGACGCGGTGACGATCGTCCCTCAGGTTCGCCTCTAATGAGCTGACCGTGCCGGCCGACTTGACGTAACCTTGCAAACGCAGCTCCGCACCCTCGCGCGTCAGTGCGCCTTCGATGCTGGCGAGCACCGCCTCCTGGGCCGGCGGCAAATCCGCGGCAAGCTCCGCCAACTCATCAAGCCAGATGATCTCGCTAGACGCCCACTGGCCGATGGCATCGGCACGCTCTTCCACCTTGCGCGCGTGCTCCACGGCCTTGTCCGCCTGCGCAGACTGCTGGAGCAGGCCAGCGATCTCCTCGTCCAAGGCGCGAAGCTGCAGCCACACGTAGCCGCCTCCGCCCAGCAGCAGCACGAGCACTGCCGCCGCTGCGGAGAGATACTGCCGGCGTTTGGTGGGTGGCGGTGGACGCCGCCGCGGGTGCAGAAAATCGAACGCCGGCGCCACACCTTCTGCCTCGTCCAGCAGCATCCCCACCAGAGGGGCAAACCGCCCCGCATGCTCGGGAAGCTGCCCACGGAGCTGAGGCGAGACCGTACAGGCTCCGAATGGGTCGAATAACTCCGAGGGCAGCCCCAACTCGGCCGAGAGGCGATCGACCAGAGCTGCGTCCTCGCTGCCCCGCCCGCAGACGAGCACGCGAGACACCTTCTCTCCCCCTAGCTGATTGTGGGCGGCCGCCATGGTGCGGCGGATCTCGCCCAGCAGGGGACGGAGGGTCTCTTGCGTGGTTCCCACATCAGCCGGCAACCGCGCCGTGCGGAGCAGCACCACCTGGCGCCCCGAGAGCACGGTGAGATCGACCTCGTCTCGCAACAAGTCGACCACAAGTTGGGTACGTTCTTCCGCCTGCTGGCGCAACACCAGCGAGGCAGCAGCGCAGGGGCGGAGCACCAGACGGCGTAGCCGCAACTGGGCCTCCTCGCAGGCCGTGCGCACCTGGCGCATGACGTCGGGTGCTACCGCGGCCGCCAGCACCTGTCGAGGTGCATTTTCCGAGGCGGCGCCCCGCGGCAGATAATCCAACGCCCACTGTTCCGTGAGCGCGTTGAATTCGGTCTGCGCCTGGAAGCGCACCAGATCGGGCAGTTCCTCATCCGGAGCGGGCGGCAGCGTGAGCAGCTTCAGCTCCGTGCTTGCCCGCCCGAGCGCCACAA
Source organism: Pirellulales bacterium (assembly GCA_023511675.1). Classification (GTDB taxonomy): domain Bacteria; phylum Planctomycetota; class Planctomycetia; order Pirellulales; family JAIMBC01; genus JAIMBC01. The sequence continues at coordinate 2,890 of JAIMBC010000218.1, read as the reverse complement.
GCACCTCCGCTCGCGCCAGTCCACGCGCCGCCAGCGCTTCGGCAATGGCCGCGGAGGCGGCCCCACCGGGTACCAGCCCATAGGGCGCGGAGCCGCCCTCGCCCGAGTGCGCAGGGGCGGCCCGCGACGCGCCGCTGCCGCCCTCGGCTGCTGCACCGGCCTCTGTCCGCGGCACCAGCGGCACAACGAAGGCGTGCTCCAGCACCAGTTCGCCCCGGCGAACCTCGGCGGCGGCGAGCCGGGCTTCGTTATTTCCCCATTCGAGGGCAACCAGACGCGGCATGCTGGTTCCTTATTCCGAGGTAGGATCGATCAACGTTGTCTATCCGTCAGGGTGCGGCGCCGATGCCGAGGGCTTCCGGCGCGAAACCGCGGCCCAGATGGCTGAGGTCTCGATAAAAAACGAGTCGTGCCGGCACGGTCGTGGCGTCGAACACGGCTTCCACACGGGTGGATGGTCCGCCCTCCTCGAAGTAGCCTACCACCTGGGCACGGTAGACGCTGCCTCGCGCGCAGATGAACGGGATCAAGTTCTTCATCTCTTCCAGCGTAACCAGCCCCTCTGCCAGGATCCACGTTTCATGGCGGCGGTTGGGACGGTCTTCGCCAGGCTCGGCATCGCGACTGTTGAGGATCTGCTCAGCCACGGCCGGATCCATGCCGGGAATGCCGTACAGCACGGCCGCCGAGCATTGGTTGATGTTGATGCGGCCCGGAATCGTCTCCGCCGCATTCACTGCCAGATGGTCCATCAGCACGGGCAAGTACACGGACATGCGGATGGGGTCGTCTGGAAACAGGGGATCGAGCAACGAGGGTTCGTTCTCACCCTCGAAACGGATGCGCACGCGCGCGCCGATCAGATCCAACACGGTCTGCAAGGTGGTGCGAGGCTGCTGCGTGAGATCGAGCCTGCGTCCGCCTACCTGCTGTCCTGCCTCATTCGAGACGTTGCTGGTGTAAGGTCCAGCGATGCGGTAGGCACAGATGAACGTGGCGGCATCATCGCCCAACACCTCCGCCAGGTCGGTGTGCAGTTGCTCGAGGTCGCTCGCATTGACGTCGATTTTGGGCCTTCCATCCGGCCGCAAATTGGCCTCCTGGCTATACAGCGTCAGGTACGCGGCCCAGCCATGATTCAGTGCGCCGGAGGAGTTGTCCACCTCCACGGGTCCGAGCGACTCCTCCTCGGGCTCGAGTGCCCAATTGCGGTTTACATCTGGTCCGAATAGCAGTTCCGGAGTGACGCCCCGCACCAACAGCAACTCCTCCACCGTGTGCAACGGCCCGTTGCGCGGTGCGTAGGCCGGCGTCAGGCCGGAATAGTAGTCGATCTCCGCTCCGAACTCCCGCGGCTCGTCGTCCGCATCGATCCAATCGAGAATGGCGTCCGCCACATCCTCCGTCATCCCCGGCAGAGCCATCAGGATCTGCCGCGCTCCGTCAGGGACGGCCTGGTCGATCGCTGTGAGGACATTCAGGTTCAGCCGTGTCGATTCGTCCTCCAAGCCAAACCGCGTACCGTAGGGCAGATCGTCGCGCAGCGCCGGCGCGAGCACCGCGAAACGGCCCCGGTCTCGCGGTGTCTCTCCCTCCACCACCAGCACGCCCTGGAACTGGTTCGGATTGTCATACAACCCGCCTGCCTCGCGCACCGTCTCCTCAGGCAAGGCTAGCATGGCACGCACCAACTCGCAGCCGCTGTCGGCCAGCGCCCGCGCCTGTGCTCCCCGGCCGTGTATCAGAGCAGCCTCGCGTTCCGCCAGCATCAGCCCCGCAAACGTGTATCCAGCCAGGCTCAGCATCGACACCACAACCAGCACAAGCACCAGGGCCATGGCCCGACGCCGCGCGCGGTTGTTCCCGCTCGCTCTGCCCAATCGCTGGGAGAAGCTGATGCAGCCAGCCAAGCCTCGCACAAGCTGATTCATCTATCTTCCCCCGCCCGAGCCGGAGATGCCTGTGCCCCCCCCGGTGGCCGAGCCGCCGCTGGCCCCCCCGCTCGATGTTCCCCCCCCGGCTGACGCACCCGCTTGGCCGCCTTCGTCGCTGGAGGTAGGCTCCGCGCCCTCCTCCCCACTGGCCGCACTCGCCTCTGCGCTGGCGGCCTCCGCCAGCGGCAGGGCCACCACCAGGCGGTAGGTCGTCTCGGCCGCCGAGAGCCGGACGTCTCCCCGAGCGGCGGCACCCGGCTCTGCAAGCGTCAGACGGATCTCCACCGCCCAGGGCAGGCCGCCGGCACTGGCTGAATCCCACTGGTTCACCCAGGTGGTGCCATCAAAGTAGCGGAATGCCAGATCCACCACCTCCGCTGCCACGAGCTGCGCCTGCCGATTCAGATCCCCAAGCTGGCCCGTCTCGCTGGCCCATTGTGTCACCGCCCTATCTAGTTCGCGGCGCATCAGGCCCGCAAGCGGCTCTCCCTCTGCCGTGACCGCACTCTGTCCCGCCGTGCTCGTGCCGCCCGCCAGGTACCAGGAAATGGTCTTCACCTCGCTAGGCAGGTCCTCGCCAACGCTGTTCAACGCGCCAGGCAGCAGACGGGGCAGCCGACTCACGTCCACTTCCAACCAATCGCTGCCGCCGTACAACCCAGGCTCCGGCGGATAGATCGAGCTGTCGCTCACCGAGGCTGCTTCCGCCGCTGCCGCCTGGTCTGCAAGCTGCCGGCCCGCCCCCGAACTGTCCCCTGTCGTCCCAGCTTGCCCGGCACCGCTGCCCGCGGCATTATCCGGGCTGCTTCCCAGAGAAGCACTCGCCCCCCCCGCCGCGCCGGCCAGCCCCGAAAGCGCGGACGAAACATCCAGCGGTTCATACCAGATCGCTCCCCGCAAATCGTCTGCCATCTGCCGGAGAATGGCCCGCGCCAGTTGCGCCTGCGCCACATCGC
>JAIMBC010000022.1 GCA_023511675.1 Pirellulales bacterium | reverse complement strand
GGCTTGCCCCCCGTTGTGCCCCGCTGAGAGGCGGAGCGCCCATGCGGCTGGCAGGCAGAGATGCCTGCTCCCGATGACGCGGCAGGCAGGGGTACCTGCCCTACGAGGAGCAGGCGGGCAGGATGCCCGCGCTCCCGTCCCTTCTTGCAACCGGAGGGGAGAAAGGAGCGGGGCCGCTGTACTGCCGCAGAGCATGCCAGAAACAATCCTTGCCTTGGCCCCAGGCGGATTGCGTGGCAGGGCCGTGGCCTGTCCGGAGCGTGAGACCAAGCCGGGCAGCGGGCAGCAGCGGCCAGCCTGGGTGGAGATTACAGGCCGGCTTGTGCAAGCACGTTCCCCGCGCAGCGCACATCTGGGGCGTGCGAGTTGGCCCGCCAGGTGAAGCTTGTTTATACGCTACAATTGGTTCGGTAGTGACTAAAAGTATCGGGAGCAGCCATGACCTGGGAGTTGGAGGGAGAAGAGCACTTCGCAGCGCCGGTAGAGCGCGTCTTTGCCTTGCTGACGGATCTGCGGGTTGTGGCGGATCTGATCCCCGATCTCGAGTCGTGCGAGGTGGACGGCCAGGGCATGCTACGGTGTGTGGTGCGGCCGGGCTTTTCTTTCTTGCGGGGCACCCTGCGGCTGACGATTCGCATTGAGCCTGTGCCGGAGGCGGGGCAGGCCGTCATGCACGTGACGGCCGAGGGGATCGGCACGGGCATGGAAGTCCGCTCCACGCTTGTGCTGGAGCGCTCCGCTGGCGGGACGCGGCTGAAGTGGCGTGCCGAGGTCGATCGCGTGCGCGGCTTGCTGGCGGCGGTCAGCCCGGCGCTGATCCAGGCCGCAGCAGCCAAGGTGATGGCCAACGGATGGGAGCAACTGCGGCACCGCCTCGCCGCCAGCGACACGCCGCCGTTGTAAGAGTTACAAACGTGCGGCAACGTAGCCAAATGGGGGGCACGACGCCCTCCGCAGCAGGATAGCTGCAACTGCTTGGCGGGCAGTCTGTTGCAGCGGATGCATGAGGGGCAGCCGCGACCTGCATGGGGATTGGCACGAGAGTTTCTCATTCCCTTCTTGCTGCGCGCTGGCACGAGCGGCCTGCGGCAGGATTAGGAGGGAACCCATGCGTCTGGAATTGACCCAGGTAGCGTTTGTGGCACTGGCCTTGGTCCAGGCGGGCGGACTGGCGGTGACGCTGGTGGCGCGCCTTGTGGAAGGTCATGCGGCGCAGGCGGCGTGGCATCGGGCCTATGTTGCCGCGCTGTTGATGGCCGGCATCTGTACTCTTTCGGCTGCGTGGTTCGGTCCGGGACCGTGCGTCGCCTGCGGTGCCTGTCTGGCCGTGATGGTGCTTGGGGCAACCTGGGACCCACGCCTGCACAAAGCCCAGGCCTGACGCGCGACGCATCGCTTCAGGCTGATGGCCTTCTGTACACAGGCGGAAGGTCAAGCTCGCGGTATCCGCGCATCACGCAGGCCTTTTCCCTTGATGACATGCCGCATTGTTGAAGAGGCACTCGCACACGGCTGTGGGGGTAACGGTACACCGGCACCATTGCGCCGGGGCCGGCTGTGAAACAGGCTGGAATTTGAACAAACAAGGAGTGAGCGCAGAGTAGTGAGGAGAGAGAGCAGGGGCGCAGGGAGAGGGGGGGCGGCGGCAAACACTTTTCGTGGCGAGTGGGGGCCGTGTCGGGAGGTAATTGCCAGCGCGTCTTGCAGGGCAGGCGGGATTGGGTTCGTGCAGCGTTGTGGAGGGCCACGCTCCCGCGATGGATAGCCACGCTCCGAGTTGGCCGTGGTGGTGGCGGACGTTTTGCGCGGGTGCGGACGCGACGGAGCGCATCGCTCTAGGAGAGGGAGCGCGTCCTTAGACGGGGACCTCCGGGCCACGGTGTGCGCTGGCGAGATGAGCTGGCGCGAAAGCACGGTGCCCCGCTGTGGGCTGTCGTTAGGCCCGCAGGTAGTCTGGCCAGAGCGAATCGCTGACGAGCAGGCCGCGGCGCGTGAGCCGAAGTCGCGTGCCATCATCGATCAAGAGGCCGCACTGCACATGCCGGATCAGCGCCTCGCCGCCGAGCTGGTGGGGATCGTAGCCCGTCTGGCGTGTGAATGCCTGTCGGTCGATGCCTTCTAGCCTCCGCAGTCCGAGTACCAGCGCCTCGCGTGCGCGGTCTTCGGCTTCGAGGCATTCGCGCTCGGCAATGGGAGACTGGCCGGCGAGCAGGCGGGCCATCCAGGTGAAGGTGCTGCGATGGTTGACCTCGCGGCAGCCGCCAACAAAGCGGGCGGCACCGGGGCCGGCAGCGAGGTATTCGCGGCCTAGCCAGTAGGCCTCGTTGTGGCGGGAGCGGCAGCCAGGGCGGGCAAAGTTCGAGACTTCGTAGTGTTCGAAGCCGGCGGCGCCGAGGGCATCAATGGCCAGTTCGTACATGGCTGCCTCGGTTTCCTCGTCGGGCTGGCAGAGCTGTCCGCGCCGCCAGCGGCCATAGAAGCTGCTGCCGCGCTCAATGGTCAGGGCGTATGTGGAGAGATGGTCGGGGCCCAGGCGCACGGCGGCACGCAGGTCTGCCTCCCAATGCGCCAGCTCTTCGCAGGGAGCGGCGAAGATCAGATCGAGAGAGATGGCCGGCAGATGGGGCCGCAACAGATCGACGGCCCGCCGCACATCGTCCGGAGTGTGGTCGCGATCCAAGGCCCGCAGCTTGGCTGGCTGAAGGGATTGAGCGCCGAGGCTGACCCGATTGACCCCATGGCGCACCAGCAAGGCCACCAGCTCGCTTGTGACGTCGCCGGGGTTGGCTTCCACGGTCAGTTCGGCACCCGGCAGCGGCGGAAACCAGCGACACACCAGCGTTAGCAGCTTTTCGAGTTCGCGGAGGGGAAGGCGGGTGGGCGTGCCGCCGCCGAGGTAGAGTGTTTCCACGCGGTGCGGCGTTTGCAGGCCCTGCAGCTCGCGCTGGAGTGCGGTGAGGTATCGTGGTATCAGCTCGTCTCTACCGGCCACCACGGTGAAATTGCAATAACCGCAGCGCCGCGCACAGAAAGGCACGTGGACATAGGCGCTGGTGGCCGCGGCCATGTCTCGGGGCGTCGTAGCAATGGTATCTCTGGTCATGGCTAGAGCCAGAGGTGCAGGCGGCCGTCGAGCATGTCGGGCACGGCCTGAGTGACCCAATGCTTGATTTGTTGCGAGCTATAGCGCGTGCTGAAATGCGCGGCGATGATCAATTCGTTTTTGAAGCGTTCGCGGCGGACAAGCAGGTCGTCCAGATGCATGTGGCCGAACTTTTGGATCTTGTCCTTGCGGTGGCCGGGCGCGACGAAGGTCAGCTCTGTGATCAGCACCTGGGCTTCATACATGGCTGGGCAGCGGTCCAGCCCGGCGGCCGTACTGTCTCCCAGGTAGGCGACGCGCGGCATACGCAGCTCGTGCGTCACCTCCGTGCCGCCCAGCCGCAGGTCGCGTATCTGCTCGCCGCTGAGGTGGGAGAACTCCGGCCGCAGCTTCCGGCGGCGCTCCCACACCACGAAGCCCAAGGAGGGGATGCGGTGGGTCGTCTCCGATACCGTCACCACATGCTCGCGAGAGAGTTCCACTTCGTCCCCTGGCTTGATCGGCAGCAGGTTGCAGGGCAGGCGCCCCCGATCCAGGCGGGTAAACAGCCGCAGAATCCGCTGGATGGGATCGATCGCCGCCTCGGGCAAGTAGATGGTCGGCGCCTCCATCTTCATCATCCGCCGCCGCGCCACGTACACGGGCAAGGCCACCACATGATCGATGTGCGTATGAGAGACAAACCAGGTGGGCGTGACCATGAAGGCCCACGGCTGGGCGCCAAAGTCAAAACCGAGCTTCAGCTCAGGAATCCGCCAGTACGTTTGCACGGCGGCGCGGGAATAGCCTTCGATGGTGAGTCCCTTGTGGACCAAGGACTTGACGGGGAGGTTATGGATCATGCACGTTCCAAATGAGCAGTCGAGCGGCTTGCCCCCGGCAGGCTAGCGAGTGTGGCGCCGCCTGCGTGCAGGACGAGCGGGCGCAGCGGCAGGTTCGCTGTTCGGGCGTGGCGGTTCGGCCTCGCCTTCCGTCCGCGGCGCCGGGCAGAGCAGCCAGATCTCCCCAAAGGGCTCTGCCTGCTCCGCAACCACGCCGTGATGGCGCACCAGCTCGAGCACGGCGAGAAACAGGCCCACCAGCGTAGACTTGTGCATCCCCGCTTGAAAGAGCGAGGCAAAGGGCAGGCGGCGGCACTCCTTGAGCCGCGCCAGAATTCGTTCGATGTACACGTGGATGGGGGTGTCGTCGTAGACGATGCTGGCAGGCTTGCCCGCCTCGATCTCGCGCATCAAGCGGCCGAAGGCGCTCACCAGATCCCACAGCTCCGCCTCGCGGATCGGCTCCTCGGCGAGGTTGCGCGGCCGCGTTCCCACCCCAGGATCTTGCCGGACAAACCGCTGCTGCCAGGCTCGCCCGCGCTCCTCCAGCATGCTGGCCGCATCGCGAAACCGCTTATACTCCAGCAAACGGCGCACCAGATCCTGCCGCAGTTCCTCCACCGGCTGCTCTTCTTCTTCCGGAGCGCGGGGCAACAGCTCGCGCGATTTGATTTCCAGCAGCGTGCTGGCCAGCTCCAAGAACTCCCCCACGGCATCCACGGAGAGTTCCTTGAGCACCTCCACGTGTGCCAGAAACTGCTCCGTGATGGTAGCGATGGGGATCTCGCTGATCTCGACCTCCTGGCGGCGGACGAGATACAAGAGCAGATCCAGCGGACCACGAAAAACGTCCAGTTCGACTCGAAACCGCATGGGGCCAGCTTAACGTCTCATGGCTGCCGGCGGCAGCCCATTTTCTCCCCGAGGGGCGCGCCGGAAAGGCCGTGGTTGCCCCAGGCCGCCTCTCGCGTTAGGGTGGGGAGGCCAGCCCCGGGCCGTACCCAAACGGGGCCAGACCGCCTTTTCGGAGCAAGCCTGCCGTGCCAAACGACCAACTGTGGGCCCCCTGGCGCCTCGGATATGTTCAAGGCACGCACGCCACAGCGCAGCCGCCCGCGCCACAGCAGTTGCTGGAAGGAGCAGACCCCGCCTGCTTCCTCTGCCGCTGCGCCGTACCAGGCGACGACCGTGCCAGCCTCGTGCCGTGGAGAACCACGCTCACCTGTACGGTCCTCAATCGCTTCCCCTACAATAACGGCCACCTGTTGCTCGCTCCCAGACGCCACGTGGCGCGGCTGGAACAGCTTACCACAGCCGAACATACCGAGTTGGGTCACGGCCTCGCTCGCCTCGTGTCTACCCTGGAACAGGTGCTCAAGGCCGAAGGCTTCAACGTCGGGCTGAATCTCGGCCGCGTCGCCGGCGCAGGCCTCCCCGGCCACCTCCACTGGCACGTCGTGCCGCGCTGGACTGGCGACACGAACTTCATGCCCGTGCTGGCAGAGACGAATGTCATTCCCCAATCGCTCGACGCACTTTGGCAACTGCTCGTCGCCGCCCTCAATCCATCGCCCCAGACATGAACTTCTTTATCGGCCCGCCAGCCCGTGCTGCGCGCTACGGCCCTGGTGCCTGGTACCCCCCGCTGGAGGATGCGCCGTCTTCAATGGCGGCCGAGTTGGAATCGAATCCGGCATTACCGCCCGCTGGAGGATTCGCCAGGAACGCGCCGAGGCATAGAATCAGGCTCGGCAAACGCCATGTTCTGTTTCCGGTTGCCTCGTCTGGATTGCTGACGTGAGCCAGTTTACCCATTTTGATGAAGAGGGCGCCAGCCGCATGGTGGATGTCAGCGGCAAGGAAGTCACCACTCGTACGGCGCGGGCAAGCGGCCGCGTACGCATGGCTGCGGAGACGGTTCAACTGATCCAGCAGCAGCGGTTAAGCAAGGGAGACGTGCTGGAGGTGGCCCGTCTTGCCGGCATCATGGCGGCGAAGCAGACGGGTGGTCTGATCCCGCTCTGCCACCCGCTGGTGCTGGATGCGGTGCATGTGGCCTTTGCTTTTACGGGCGAGACGACGCTGGCCATCGAAGCCACGGTGGTGGCGACGGGCCGAACGGGCGTGGAGATGGAGGCACTTACGGCCGTGGCGGTGGCTGCACTGACTGTGTACGACATGTGCAAGGCCGTGGACCGGTGGATGACGATCGAGCAGGTGCGTTTGGAGGAGAAGTCGGGTGGCCGCAGCGGCCATCTCATACGGTTAGAAGAACGTCCAGGCAGCGTCTGAGCCGCACAAGGGGCTGTGCCGAGCTGGCACGGCTTGCCTGGGAAGCGGCCTGTGGCCGTAGCGGCGCGGCAGCGCACGGGCGCGGTCCTTACCAACTCGCGGCGAAGGCAGACCGCACCCCGAGCGCGTCGGGTCTGGAAATCACTGCGTTTGCGGGGCGCGGTCCTGTGTCAACGGCCTCCCGCTCTCCGCCGAGAGGGGCCGATGAGCTGCGGCGCTGGCTGGCGGGCAATACGGACAAGCCCCGGAGTGCCGCCGAGACATGGCCCGCACACACGGGGCCTTTACGGGCCTGCACGGCGGATGAGGTCGCGGTCGAAATAGTTGACCTCCATGCCGGCATCGACCACGATCCGCTGTGCGTTGATGCCGCTGGCGCGTGGGCTGAGCAAGAAAACCGCGGCGTGCGCCACTTCTTCGGTGCGCAATGCCTGCTTGCGCAGGGTAGCCTGCTCTGCGTACAGGTACGCATCGGCGTACCCTGGTATGCCCGCAGAGGAGGCGGTCTTCAACAAACCTGCGGCCACGGCGTTGAAGCGGATGCGGGAGAAGGTGCTGAAAGACTTGGCCAGAAAGACGAGGGACGAATCGAGTGCGGCCTTGACGGGTGCCATGAAGCCGTAATTCTCGCTGGCCATGCGTGTGGTGGAGATGGAGATGGCCACGACCGCCCCTTGCGGATCGAACTGATCTTTGAGCGCCCGGCACACGGAGATCAGGGAGTAGCAGGAGACATCGATCGATTGCAGAAACGCCTCCCGGGACGTCTCGTGGAAGGGTTGCACGCCGTGGCGGTAGTCTGCAAAGGCGATCGAATGGACCAGACCATAGAGGGGTTTGCCCCGCGAGCTGATGTGAGCTGCCAGGGCGGCAAGGTCTGCCGGCTGCGTGACATCGCACACATACACGCGCTGCGGATCCGTGAAGGAAGCCACCTGCTGCCGCCGCTGCTGCGTGTGGACGCTATAGAGCACCTCTGCTCCGGCGGCCTCGAGCACCTGGCCCACGTGCCAGGCCACGCTCTTGCGATTGGCCAGTCCCATCACCAGGACCGTGCGGCCGGCAAGCTGCAAGAAATCTTCGGGGGGCATGGAATTGCACAGCCTTCGTTCAATCGATGACGCGAGCGGCAGCGACCGCAGTGGGAAGGCGGCACCCCGCTGCGGCGGAATCAGCCAACCGCATCGCGAGTTGGGCCCAGGCACCTGCCACGTCCGTATCAGCGTTCCACCAGCATGCACACAAAGTCCAACCGCGCTGCAAGCTGCCCCTGGCAGCTAACGCGGGCCGAGAGTTCATAGGCAGCCCCAGCTTGAGCCAGCAGCCGCACTTCCACCTCGATCGTCTCACCGGGGCGGACCATGCGCTTGAATTGCACCTGGTTCATACGCGTGGCCACGGGTACAAGGGCTGCCGGCCCTATTGCGGCGGGCGCGTGGCCGGCGTGGTGGTCCCGGCCACGCGCCGCTTCAGCCACGCGCGGTGCCAGCAGCACGGCACCGGCCTGCATGGCCGCCTCGCACAGCAGCACGCCGGGCACCAGCGGAAAATGCGGATAATGGCCGCGAAAAAAGTCCTCGCTTCCCGAAAAGTACTTCCGGCACACGATCCGCTCGCCATCCTGCTCGACAATCTCATCCAGCAGCAGAAAGGGATCGCGGTGCGGTATGGCGCGTTCGATTGCAGCTCGGCTCATGCAGGCAGGGCCTCGCGAGCATCGTCGGGGGGGAGCGGCGCCACAGGCTGCTGCTTGAGCAGATAGGCGTCCACGTCGTTGGCGACGATCACCCCGTAGTTCACGGCTCCCAGCCAGCCGGACATGATGATGCCCACACTGCCCGCATGATACAGCCCCGCCACCTGTTCGGGCACGGCGCGGCTCACCGCCAGGCCCTCGAATTTGGTGCCGAAGCTCGCGCCCTCCAGATGCCGCGTGTAAAACTGAAAGGTCCGCGGCGTGGAGGCCTCGACATGCGCCAGCTTCACCCGAATGTCCGGCACATACTTGGCCACCGCGTCGAGCGTGCTTTCGATCAGCTCCTGCTTGCTGGCCTGATAGTCGGCATCGCTCAAGCCGGCCCAGTCCTGGTAACGTGCATTGGTGCTGGAGACAATCAGCGTGCGATTGCTGCCGGGACGGGTGCGCGGATAGTAGAACGAGTAGGTGCGGCTGGTAATCTGACGGCTCAACAGCAACTCGGTGCGGAATAGGGGCGCCGTGCTGGAGAAGAGCAGATCTCCGCATGCATTCTCGTCGATGGTCTCGCCGGGGCGCAACGCCATGTACACCTGGCAGCTCGAATTGTTCAGCCGCACGGCCCGCGTCTTTTCGACGAAGGCTGGGTCGAAGTGCTCCGGCCCCACGAGCTGCAAGATGGTGAGCTTGAGGTTGGCATTCGAGACCACCGCTCGGGCACGGATCTGCCTGCCGTTGGCGGTGACGCCCAGCACGCGGCCGCGCTCCACGAGAATCCGCTCCACGCTGGCACGAATCCGCAGATCCACGCCATTGCGCAGCAGCTCTTGCTTCATCAGGCCCACCAGGCGGTCTGTCCCCCCCTGAAAGGTATAGACCCCCTTGGACATGAAGTTCGAGAAGACAATGCCGTAAGCAATCGCCGGGTCTTCGAGCGTCGAACCGTTGGCGTAGGTGATGGGCTCCATCAACAGCCGGACCACATCCTCCCGCCCAGGAAAGAACCGAGAGAACAGTTCCCCCACGGTGGTGGCCTGGTCGTCGTAGAAGTTCATGGCCCGCGCGGTATCGAAGAAGGCCTGTACGGTGGCGTGCGGCACGCCGAAGCGGCCCGTGAGCAGCCGGGTGAAGTCCTCGCGGTCAAAGGTGGTCTCCAGCGAGAACATGGGGTTGTCGAAGCGGATGTGCCGAAGCTGCACAATCGCATCGGCGATCTCGCTGGTCCAGTAGCGGCGGCAGCTCTTGATCATTCCGACGGGGAAGCCGTGCAACGAAATGTCAAAGATGTGCCCGCCCCGACGCTTGAACCAGGTGGCCATGCCGCCCAGCTGATAGTGCTGCTCCAGCAGCAACACGCTGTAGCCCGCCTTGGCTAGCGTGTTGGCCGCCGTCAGGCCTGCCAGGCCGCTGCCAATCACGATCACGTCGTAGTTGTCTCGCACTCCCTTGAGAAAGTCTTTCATGGTCGCTCGTGGCTGGCACACTCAGGGCCGCAGGCAGTAGCGGTTGGCCACCGTGATCCCGCTGAGGATCGCTCCAATGATACCCACCAGGCCCTGATCCGTCCCGCAGAGAAACAGGTTCTCCAGGTGGGTGCGGCCGTCTCGACGCTTTTCTGGGGCTCCGTACACGGCACCGTTCTCGTGGCCCGTATAGCGGCGGATGGTGGTGGGCGTGAACATATCCACGGCCACCACGGCGTGGCGAAACTCGGGAACGAACCGCACGGCAGCCGCCGCGGAGCGGTCGTACCAGCGGAGCTTGGCCAGGCGATACTCGCTGGGGGAGAGGGCCGCCCAGCGATCGTAATTCGCCAGGTGGGTGATGCGCAGCATCCCCTCGGCAGGCGGCTGGGCATACAGAAAGTTGTTGGGAGAGCAAATCACACCGCTGCGCAGGTCGACCAGCTCCGCGGGACGCTCCCAGTGGAAATGCGGCTGGTCATTGTAGAACACCACGGTGCGGTCGCAGCCCAGCTCGCGCGGCTGGCAATGCAACACCGAGATCGATTCGACGAAGGAGAGCTGCCCGGGCCGCGGCGGCTCCACCCGGCTGCAATCATCGCACAGCCGCAAGGTCTCCAGCCAGCCGGCACTGGAGAGAATCCAGCGGCCAGCCAGCTCCTCTCCATTCTCCAGCACCACACGTACGGCGCGGTTGGCCTCGACCACAATGCGGGCCACGCCGCTGCGCAGCCGCAACTCTCCACCAGCAGCCTTGAAGCGGCGCACCAGGGCCTTGAGGATCAGCCGAATGCCCGCCGCCGGTCGCGCCAACCCCTCGAGGAAAATGCTGCGGAACAGGATGCTGAACTGACCAAACTCCATGTCATGCTCGCGCGGGTTGCCGTAGAACATGATGGGACAGAACAGCATCTCCCTGAGCAGGGGGTCGGTAATGATCTGGGCTACCGTCTGGCGTGCCGAGGCGGTTGCCGTTAGCCCTTCCAGCTCGTCATAATCGACGACCTCGCGCATCAGGCGGCGCAAGCGGTCTGTTTGCTGCGGGAAGTGCTCGTGGACCTGAGAGAGCAGCAATTCGGGATCGTTGTTGAACTCCAGACTGACGCCGGGAAAAGCGACCCGCGAACCCACCTGGGGCGAGAGGTCGAACTCTTCCCACCGCAGGCGAAGCTGCCGCAGCAGCTTGCCCAGCGGCCCGCTCCGGTTGCCGGGCCGGGCGTAGTTGGTCACGGCGTGCAAGCCGACATCGTAGTTGCGTCCGCCCAGTCGGTAGAACGAGTTCAATCCTCCAATGGTGGTGTGCCGCTCCAGCACGCAGACGCGCTGATCATAAGTCGCCAGCCGAATGCCCGCGGCCAGCCCAGAGAGGCCCGCGCCGATCACAATTGCGTCGTACATGGGGGCACCGCCGCACTTCGCCCGGGAGCCCTCGGCCGGTCGCGCCTCCCCGCCCTGCTCTCGCCGCTCGATGCCCCGCGCGGCGTTCTGCCCCGGCCCGAGCCTGCCTGGCTGCTACACTTTTTGCAAATCGCGCATTTTCGGCTCGAGATATGCCACTGTGCTGGCCATCGATTGCAGCGCCGGGTAGTCTTCCTCCGGAATGTGGATGCGATACAGCTTGCGTAGCTGCAATACGATGTCGAGAAAGTCCATGCTGTCCAGCTCCACCTGCTCCCGAAACGGCCGCTCGTCGTCCAGCTCGCTGAAATCTGAATCCGGCGAGATAGTCTTGAGGATCTCGATCACCGCGGCTCTGATCTCCGCTGCCGTCATGCTGCGTTCTCCCGGCTGGTTCCTCACACCTTGGTTACAATCACCACTGAATTGATGCCCAACATGCCGAACGAGTTGTTGAGAATGCACCGCACGCGGCCCAACTCGCGCGGCTGGTTGATCACCAGACCCTCCAGGGCACACTCGGGATCCAACTCGTCGACGTTGATCGTGGGATGGCACACGCCATCCGAGAAGGCGGGCAGGTTGCCGCACAGCTCCAACGCCCCCGCCGCCCCCATGGCATGGCCAATGAAGCTCTTGGCATTGTTGAAATGCGTGCGGGGACAATCGGCAAACACCCGCCTCAGGGCTACACACTCTTGCACGTCTCCGCTGGAGGTGCCTGTGGCATGCGTGCTGACGATGTCCACTTCTTGCGGGCTGAGGCCGGCGCGTCGCAGGGCCTGCTCCATGCACTCGGCCTGCCGGTCGGCGTTGGGCATCACGAAGTCCGTGGCGTCGCTGTTGATGGCATAACCCGCCACCTCGCCATAGATCCGTGCCCCCCGCGCACGCGCATCGCTGAACCGCTCCAGCACATACATGCAGCCCCCCTCCGCCACCACAATGCCATTGCGGTGCAGGTCGAAGGGCCGGGATGCCTTGGCCGGATCCTCATGCGTGGCCAGCGCCCCCTGGCTCTTGAAGCTGGCGAAAATGCCAAACGTGTGGATACTCTCTGACACGCCCCCCGCCAGCGCCAGATCCACCTCACTCAGCCGCAACATCTGCACCCCCTGAATCAGGCCGGCATTCCCCGCCGCACATGCCGCGCCCACCGTGTAGTGCGGCCCCGTAATGCCCAGATTCAGCGATACCTCCCCCGCCGGGTTGTTGGCCACCGTGCGCGGATTGTGATGGTGTGACCAAAACCGCGTGTCGTAGTCATAGCCCTTCAGCAAGTAGATCTCGTTCTCGGTCTCCACGTTGCCGTGCTCGGTGACCCCCACGTACACGCCTACCCGGCTCTTGTCGACGTTTGGCCAATCCAGCCCCGCATCCGCGATCGCCTCCCGCGAACAATAGATGCTGATGCTGCCGGCTCGCGTGCCCCGCCGTAGGTCTTTCCGCGTTTGGTAACGCAAATCGTCAAAATGGCACACGCCCGCCACCGTAGCCCCAAAGTACCGGATTTCGTAGGGCACCACGCCGCTGCGGCCTACTAGCAGGCTCTCGCGGAACTCAGCCAGCGAATTGCCGTTTGGCGCAGCTACCCCCACACCGGTAATCACCACGCGTTGATCGTCTGGAAGCGGCGCAACCATCAGGCAGAGATTGTCGTCATTCTGGAGGTAAGCGAACTCTCGAAGGTAATGCTTGACCTGCCGATTGACAAGCGGGCGCAGCGGCGCCTGGCAGGCTCGGCGCCGACCAACGCACGCAACTGCGGCCGTGGCCTACACGCCCCTTTCTGCCCTTGCGGCCTGCCCTTACCCCAATGGACCAGACGGCCCGGTCGCCCGTGCATCTCGTACCCCCCGCCTGCACCTGCTGCCCGCCGGCCCAGACCCGCCGCTCAGGGCCATCGGCCCCTTAGCAACACCGTCCCCGGCCCGCAAGCCCTGCCTGCGGCTTCCGCCTCAGCCCAGCCTACAAGGAGATCGCCGACCATCTCAAAACCGACGGACAGAGAGAGCGGCCCTTCCGCTGGCCACGCGGGGACGGCCTAGCTATACTTCGCTGCCTGTCCGGCTCTGCTGCCTGGCAACAACGGGGATGCCGCAGCGCGCCTGGCCACCACGGCCACCTTTCCTCTGGGGGCACTGCGTACCGTGAGTGTTTCGACTGCTGGCATGGCGGCGGTACCGTCTGCCGCATGGCGGCCGACGCGTCTGCCCTGGGCAGCCGCGCTAGCGGCCGTGTGCTTGATGCTGCTCGGCTGGGCGGGCATCGAACGTGCCTCCCAGTTGACGGCCAGCACGCTGGCTGGCGGAGATGTTGTCACGGCTCAAGACCGCCTGATGCGGCAGATTGCCTGGAGCGTGCTGGCGCTGGCCGTGGCCCTGTTCTGCGCGGCGCAGCGGTGGGCATGCATTCGCCGATGGGCGTCGCCAGCATATGCACTGGTGCTGGCCATGCTCTTGCTGGTGTTTGCCATGCCACCTGTGAACGGCGCGCACCGCTGGGTGCGGCTGGGCGGCATCGGCATGCAGCCCTCTGAGCCGGCCAAGTTGGTGCTCGTGCTGGCATTGGCGTGCTGGTTGGGCCGCCGGCGGCCTGCACGGCTTGCGGACCTCTTGCTCCCCCTGCTGCTGGCGCTGGCACCAGCCCTGCTGATCTTGCGACAGCCGGACCTGGGTACTGCCGCCATGCTGGTGATGGCACTGGGGTGGATGCTGATCGCTTGCCACACCCCGTGGCGGCTGCTTGGCGTGGTGGTGCTCTGCGGCCTGTGCGTTCTGCCCCTGCTCTGGGCCGGAATGAGTGCTGAGCAGCGCTCCCGCGTTACGGCCCTGTGGCGCCAGACCTTGCCGGAAGAACGGCCGGCTGCCGAGGGCTATCAGTTGCACCAGGCCAAACAGGTACTGGCCCTGGGCGGCAAGTGGGGCAGCCTGCTGGCGCCTGCGCCGGCGGCTGACCCTGCCCGCCGCCACCTGCCGGAGGCACACACCGACTTCATATTCGTTGTGCTTGCGGAGCGGTTCGGCTGGCTGGGTGCAGGGGGCGTGCTGCTGTGCTACATGGTGCTGGTGTGCAGCCTGTTGCACGCGGCTGGCTGGTGCCACGATCCGCAGGCACGGCTATTTGTCGCCGGCGTGGCGGGGCTGTTCGCCTGCCAGGCACTGATCAATACGGCCATGGCCGTGGGCTTGCTGCCAATCGTCGGCCTGGCGCTGCCGCTGGTCAGTTATGGCGGCTCGAGCCTGATCACCCATGCGGCCGCCTTGGGGTTGGCATTCGCCGCCGTGCGTTCCGGGGGGGCCCTTGCATAACGCAGAAGGCGCCGTGCTCGGCAACTACTCCCCCTGTAGGAAATCGTTCAGAGCGGTGTTGGCCGCTCGCGGCATGGGTGTCCAAGCTAACTCTCCGCGCAGGCGACAGTGATGTGTCAATCCGAATTTTCGAAAATGGCTGCCTTCCCTGCCCCTGCACGCTGTCGCTTGCCTATGAAGCCGTTTAGACGCGTGCCAGCTCGTCAAGCAGCTCGAGCGAGGTCCTGACGACGGCCGGGCCCCACTCGGGCGTAAAGGGGGCCGGCAAGCAGTAGTTGCGGTAGGATTCGACCACCTCCATGCCTCCCTCGAGAAAGGCTGGGGGGGTGGGCAAATAGCCCAGGCAGCCGTTGGAATAGCCCAGCAAGAAGGTGTGCGGCAGGGGAGATCGGCGGCGCACCTCCAGGCCCAGTTCGGCGAACGGTTCGCCATTGACGGCAACCAGTCCCAGCTCGTTGACGCGCAGGGCCCACACGACCAGCTCTCGCATGACAGGCTGCTGGCGGGCGGCGGCCTCGCTCACGATGCGTGCCCAACGCGCGAGCCGCGCAGCCACGCGCTGCGCGCCAAGGGGCAGGCCAGCGGCCACGGCCTGCTCGTAAGCTGTCTGGTAGTGCTGCTTTTGGGCCTCGGCCTCTAACGGTGAGGGGAGCGCTCCCAGCGCCAGCTTCTGCACACGCTGGCGCACGGCCAACACGTGCAAGCTCTCATCGGGCAAGGGCTCGTAGCGCCAGGTCGAGATGGCTGCCACGGACTGGACCAGCTCGCGCTGGCCGCGCCGGCAGTGGGTTCTGAGTCCCGCCCAGCACTTGAGCGTTTCGCCGGCCAGCATGGTGCCGAGGCGCATTTGATCTTCATACTGCTCCGGCCCGCCGCGGCCGATGCCGCATACCGGATTCACGTTTGCCGCCGCCCCTTGCAAGAACATGGCCCTGGCTCCCGTGGCCTGTTCCACCAGCTCGCGCGCCGGGCCGACAAAATCTGGAGAAAGGCAGTTGGAGGCAGGCCCCAACACCACAGGATGGCAAGCGGCCAGCATGATCACCGCCAGCGGCGTGCCGTCGAGCCGGTCGATGCGCACCACACCCAGCGTGTCGTCCACGGCTCCGTCTGGATTCTCGCCAATCACCACGCGGCCGTCTGGCAGCCGTTCGCGGCGGTTGACACCCAGCGGCACGCTTCCCTCGGTTACGGCAAGCCGTGCGGGTTGCATGGCGGCGGCAGCCTCGCCGGCGGCCTGGCGGAGCAGCGTTTCGAGCCGGTCCAGGTATTGTTGCTGGCGCTGGGCCTCCTCAGGCGGGTTATCGTCCCAATCCGGCAGCATGGGCCCCAGGTGAGTGTGGCTACATTGGATCAACACCTGTTCTGGCGGGAGGCCGAGCTGTTTGCCGACGGCACGGCGCAGCCGCTCGGCGTGTGGCGACTGGACAAACAGCAGGTCGCACGCCAGCAACACTGCGCGCTGTTGGCCATCGCCCAGCACCAGGGCAGTGGCGGTCAGCTCGCGTTCGACGCGCTCGCTACTGCAATCCTGTACGGTGTAACCCATCATGCGGATGCCGATGGGCGGTGTGATCGCGGCACGTGCTGTGCCGGCCAAGAGTAGGCGGGGGCGTGACATGACCTGGGGCGGAGGCCAGATGTGGGAACGACGGACGGAATGGTCAAACAGGAAGCTCTGGCAGACCTATGGCAGAACGGGGCAGCCAACGGCAGCACGGCGAGCACGGCTGCCGGCGGGGGAGGTAGTGGGTTGCATGTCGATTCCGTCTCTTACCCGCCCAGCCATGGGGGCTGCTCGCCCGGCGCGGGCAGCTCGATGACCGTGGCGCTGTGGATTTCGGGGTGTGCCAGCACAGCCTGCAACGCGGCTTCGGGCGGGCGTGTATCGAGGTTTAGGACGCCAATGGCCTCGCCGCCGCGGGCGGTCCGCCCCACGGCCATCTGGGCGATGTTCACCTGGTACTCGCCAAACAGCGTGCCTACGCGGCCGATGATCCCCGGCACGTCGCGGTGCGTGAAGATCATCAGCACGCCGTCCAGGTAGGCATCGAGCCGGTAATCGTCAAGCTGTACCAGCCGCGCCATGTTGTGCCCGAAGAGCGTGCCCGCCGCGCGGTAGGTGGCACCCTCGGTGGTCAATTCCGCCTGAATCAGCGAGCTGAATGCCCCCATGTCGCTGCGAGACTGTTCCACCAGCTCGATGCCTCGCTCGCGCAATAACAGCTCCGCGTTGACAATATTGATCTCCTCTTCCAGCGAGTGGGCCAACAGACCCGCGGCAATGGCGGCGGTAATCAGCCGGGTGTCTTTGCCGGCCACCTCACCCCGGTACTGAATGCGGCAGGAGCGCGCCGGCCGGCGGTCGAGCTGGGCCAGCAAGAGGCCCAGCCGGTAGCCAACGTCCAGGAATCCGCGCAGGCCCTCGAGCTTTTGAGGATCGATGGCCACCATGTTGACGGCGTGCCGCACGGCCCCGGTGGTGAGAAAATCGACCAGGAGCATAGCGGCCTCCGCGGCCACCTGCGTTTGTGCCTCCTCGGTGCTAGCGCCCAGGTGCGGCGTGCAGAGCACGTTGGGCATGCCGAAGAGCGGGCTGGAAGTGCATGGCTCCGTGGCGAACACGTCCAGTGCCACGCCGCCCAGCTTGCCGCTGCGCAGCCCCTCGACCAACGCCTCCTCGTCGAAAATCCCCCCTCTGGCACAGTTGATCAGCCGCACTCCCGGCCGGAGCAGTTCCAGCTCCCGGCGGCCGATCAGGTTGCGCGTCTCGGGCGTCAGCGGCGTGTGCACCGTGAGAAAATCCACCCGCGGCAGCAACTCCTCGACGCTCTCCACGAGCTGCACGCCCAGCTCCTGGGCACGCTCGCGGCTGACGAACGGGTCGTACCCCAGCACCCGCATCTCCAGGCCGCGGGCTCGCGAGGCCACCGCTTGCCCAATGCGGCCCAGCCCAATGATGCCCAGTGTCTTATCAGCAAGCTGCGTGCCCATGTAGCGGCCGCGCTCCCAACGCCCTTCCAGCAGGCTTTGGTAGGCCGGAGCGATATTCCGCGATAGCGCCAGCATCAAGGCAATTGTGTGCTCGGCGGTGCTGACCGTGTTGCCCGCCGGGGTGTTCATCACCACGATCCCCTGCCGCGTGGCCGCCTGCTTGTCGATGTTGTCGGTCCCCACGCCGGCGCGGACGATGGCCCGCAGCCGCCGGTTGCCGCGCAGGGCATCGGCGGTGATCTTCACGCCGCTGCGAACGATGGCCCCGTCTGCCTCCGCCAGGGCGGCACGCAGCGCCTCTCCCGACAGCCCAGGACGCACCTCCACTTCAAAGCCGGGGGCACGCTGCAAGATGTCTAGCCCCTCCTGGGCAAGGGGATCCAGCACCAGTACGCGAGGCATGGGATGCAAGAGGCAGTTAGTGACTCGTGAAAGAACACCCCCCCCGCCCTAACGCCAAACGGCCGCGGGGAAGCACCCCGTACACCGCGGGCACTCCCCCTGGCGGCCGCAAACCGGAGCAACAGGGGCAGCACGCAACATAGGCCCTCTGCCATAGATGGTCAAGCGGCTGCTGCTGGCCGGCCAGCCGATCCATGCGGGCCCGCGCTCGCACTTGCGCCCCCCCGCGGCCGCCCGCCGCCGGGGGAGCACCAACATGCCTGCCCCTTGCAGGGCGTGCTCGGCCGCCAACAGGCCTCGATGCGCCTCTCCCGCAGCGCTAACCTTCCGGCCTCCCCGACCGTAGACGCGCCAGCAGGAGGTGGCGCAAGAAGTTCAGCGCCTGCTTGGCCGCACGCGGCTTCAACACGGCAGGGTGGCCCGCAAACAGTGCTGAATCGACGCGGAGACCTTCCGGGCCGGCGACAGCAAAGTGCACGCGCTCGGGAGGTTCGTGCCCATCCGGCACGGTGGGGAAGGCCGCTACGGCCAGGGCATAATCGGCCCCGAATTGTTTGCGGCAGGCGGCAGCCATGCTTAGGGCTGTTTCGCGGCTGGCCGCGGCCCCCAGGGCCGCCTCCGCCGGCAGGCCCAGGGCCGCCACGGCCGCCGGCCAGTTGCGCACCACCACGCTGCCCACATAAGCACCCGGCTCGGCCGCTTCTCCCAGCCAGCCAGCCAGCGTGCCCGCCGTACCCCACTCTGCCGTCGCCAGCGTGGCCCCCGTCTGGTACAGCAGCCGCAACACGGCGTGCTCCAGCTCATCCTGCTCGTAACCGAACACCAGGTCGCCCAGGGCACGGTGGATGATCTCTTCGGTCGGCCCCATGGCAGCACGGCACTCTGCCACGCTGCTGCCCGCCGCCGTGATCCGCAGCGTGATCGTGGCCTCGCTCACTGTAATGCCCACGCTGGGGCTCCGCCCCCGGCGGATCAAATCCGGCAGCATTGCCTCCAGCTCGCTCTCGCCCACCCCAAAACACTTGATCAGCCGATGGCAGATCACGCGCCCACGCCCTTGCGGCTGTACCAGAGTGGGCGCTACGGCGGCCGACCACATCTCGAACAGCTCGGCCGGCACGCCCGGCAGCGCAATCACCCGGCAGGCCGCCCTGCCTGGCCGCGGTATCTCCAGGTCGATACCTGGCGCGGTGCCGTGTGGATTGGGCACTACCCGGCTGCCACGCGGGAACATGGCTTGCACCATGTTGCGTTCGGGCATCGGCCGGCCGCGCCGCGCAAACAGCGAGCGAATATGTTCCAGCACCGCCTCATCCAGCAGCAGGTCGACACCCGCCACGCGCGCCAGCACGTCTCGCGTCAGATCGTCGGCCGTGGGGCCGAGTCCCCCGGTCGAGATGACCAGATCGCAGCGGTCCACGGCGGTGCGAAAGGCGGTCATGCCCGCCTCCAGCTCGTCCCCCACCGTGGTGTGGTACCCCACTCTGATCCCCGCCTCGCCCAGCCGCTGGCTGATCCATTGGCTATTCGTATCCAGCCGCTGGCCGCTGGTCAGCTCGTCTCCGATGGCAATCACTTCGGCCAGCATGTCGGTGCTTGTCGCTCCGTGCGCTACACGATACGGAGCCGCTCGCGTTCCAATCGAGCGGCAAGAAACTCGATGGCGCGCGGGGCCATGAAGTTGTAGTACTCCCAGGAGTGGCCCCCATGCGAGGTCTCCAGATCGCACTCGTGCGGAATGCCCAGAGAAGCAAGCTTGGTGTGCAGCTTGAAGGAGCTGGCGTGCCAGCGATCGTCCTGCGGATCCGCCGCGAACCAGATGTGCCGCGGCCAGTTCAGCGGATGCACGTGCAGCGTGGCCGAATCTTGCCGGGCAGCCTCCGCATCCTGATACATGGCGGAAAGCGTCTCTTCTTCCGGGTCGTTGAAGCGAATGTAATAGTCGATTGCCGGCGCCAGCGCCGCCACCACGGGAAACCTCTGCGGATACTTGAACGCCAGACGCAGGGCACCCTGCCCTCCCATGCTGGTGCCCAGCAGCGCCACCTGCGGCGCGGCGGCCCCCCAGCGGGAGTGGATGTAGGGAAGCACATGCTCCAGCACGTACTTCTCGGCCGTGATGGCGCGATCGAAATCGGGGCAGATGCGGTCCGTCCACCAGCTCCGCCCCGTATGAGGGCAAATGACCCGCAGCCCATGCTTATCGAACTGGCGGCAGAACGCAGCGTTGCCCACCAGCGGCACCAGGTGCACGCCATGCAGGTAAACCACCGCCTGCGCATGGGCGTTGGGCTGGGGAGGATCGTACAGGTCGCACACGTGGCCGGCCACGTGTACCTGGCTCCAGGTGCCCGCTGGGGGTGACATGCAAGCAGCTCACCGACGGTTAGGCACGGCATACTTCAGAAAGGTTGGCCAGCCGGTATGGGGCACACCGCCGCTGTCGCCTCACAACCGGCAACACTCTCCCAGCAGTACATCGGCCGCAGCAACAGGTCAAGGGGCACGCCGTACACGCCGGGGTTCAGCATGCGGGGACGCTGTGCCCTTCTCCATAGCGACAGGCCAAGGGGGCACGCCGCACACGCCGGCGTGCCCCGCCCTCTGCCGGCGTGCCGCACCAGCCATGCGGCCATCACGATTGTGCCTTTCACGAGCATGCTTTTTTGCCTTCGCCGCCGTATGATGGGAACAGAACTCGAATCGTGCGTGCGGCTACGGCAGGAACACACTCCCTCTTTCCTAACCGGCAGGAGATGCGACGATGCAGCCAGCAGAAGAGACGTTGCCCGAGTCTGGCCCGGCCCAGCAAACACCATGCTGTTCATCCGCCCGTTGGTGGTGGGCGGGCGTGCTGGTTTCGATCGCTGTGGGCTACTTTGGCTATCGATACGTGGCCAATCTCGGATCGACATCCAAGGCGACCTCTCATCCCGGGGTGGGTAGCCCGGTGCCCGCCATGCGCTTTGCTCCTCTTGTTGGTGCGAATAAGGAGGTCAGCACCAGCTCCCTGCGCGGCAATGTGGCTGTGATCAACTTCTGGGGGACGTGGTGCCCGCCGTGCCGTCGAGAGTTTCCGCACCTGGTGGCGCTGGGGAAGAAGCTGGCCTCGGAACCGCGATTCCGCCTGGTAGCCGTCTCCTGCGGCTCAAATGTGGAGTCTGAGCTGCGGCAAGAGACCGCCGACTTTTTGCAAAGCCAGCAGGCAGAACTGCCCGTGTACTGGGATCCCGACAACCAAGCAAGAGCGGAGGTGGACCGCACCATCGGCTTCGACGGCTATCCAACCACCTTGGTGGTCGATGCCAAAGGTGTGATCCGCGGCGTGATCGTGGGTTACACGCCCGGAGATGAAACGGTCCTGGAGCACCTGGTACGCACGCTGCTTGACGAAGCGGCCGGCTAGCGGCAGCGCGCTTGGGCCTCGTGTGCGGCCACTACACGAGCTGCCGCTACACGAGCTGCCGCCGCAAGGCGGCGGGCCGCCACCACTGCAACACCTTCGTTACGCCGAGTTCTGCTAGAGTGTGTGCATGACCCGTTCTTGCTGCCTCCTTTCCGGTGGGATGGTTCTGGCTGTCTGCCTTCCAGGGTTGGGCCAGACGTCGAACGCCCCTCTGGTCGAAGACGTTTTCGGCCGTCGCCTGGACGCGGAGCACGCTCTGGTACTGGTCGATTGGGAGGGGTACCTGGCCAATCCTGCCATGGAGATCGTGATCGGGCCGCCGGAGGGTGCGGCGTTGCCTGCCCGCGCAGTCCTCTCTGCGGCCGAGCCGCGTTTGTACTTCAACCTGCCCAGCCAGGCCGGGCCGCACGGTCCGCACAAAGAAATCGCCATCGGCGAGCACGGCCGTCGTTCTGTGCTCGTCTCGATCTTTCCTGACCGTGACGGGGAGGACGAGGTCCACGAACTGAAGCTCGAGTGGCACGACTCGACTGGTGTCTCCTGGAGCTTGCAGTTGCCTATCCACGTCGTCGACCAGGACCGTAGCGAAGGCAGCGGTTTCCCGGCAATGGTCGATTTCTCCCACGACCAGACCGGTTTTTTTGAAGACGACATGCGGCGGCGGGTGGTGATCCAGGCCATGCAGGACTGGATGTACTTCTTGGACGGCACGGGGCTGGACCCCATAGCCGCCGGCGCGGAACAGACGTTCATCTGGAATCCCGACGGTTTCATCAATGGCAAGCACGTGGCGAACGCCACGGAGTACACGGGATTCTTGCTCTATGTTTACGGGATTCAGGGGGTGGAGCTGAGATCGGGGGGCGAGCCTTCGCGGGCCGGCGGATTCCAGTCGGTTGGCGGCAAACAGTTGCCGCTGCGGCGTTCGGGCGGCGTGGAGGTGGAAACGCGCGGCAACTACAACGAGCTTGGCTGGCTGGTCTCGCTCGACGATGCCGAGTGGTGGCGTGCCACGAATCTGCGAGATGTGCCGAACGACCTGTACTCGATTGTGCACCATGAGATGGGGCATGCGTTGTTTTCGAATGCGGGCTACCCGCTGTTTCGCAGAGCCAAGGAGCGCGGCGTGCTCGAGGACGAGCGGGTTGCCGAGTACCTGGGGGCAGCCCCGCGTATCGACCGCTCGGAGCATTTCCCCGGCACGGTGGATCCGGCCAGCCGCCGAGGGGCCTTCGGCAACGAGTATCATGGCGAGATGCCGCGGGGCCGCTGGCTGATCACGAAGGCCGACCTGCTTTTGGCACAGGCGGTCGGCCATCGGCTGCGGCCCACCTCGGCGTTCGCTCCGCTGACCATCGAGACAGACAGTTTGCCGGCAGCTCGAAAGGGCGAGCCTTACCGGGTGCGCCTGCGTGCCAGCGGCGGCATACCCTTCTATGACTGGGAGCTGGCCTCGGGCCAGGATACGCTGCCTCCGGGATTCCAGCTTGATGCCTATTCGGGCGAGCTGCACGGCGTGGCGGGAGAGAACGGCAGGTTCGAATTCCGAGTGCGCGTCCGAGATTACAACCGGCAAGCCGCGGCCCAGGAAAAGAAGTTCTTGCTCCACGTGCAAGAGTAGGCCGGCCGGGGGGATGTGGGATGGCCATTCCTCGCTGGCTCCGCGGGCGGAAGCGAATCAGCCGCGGCCGCACTTGTGTGTAGAAGAGAGCGGCGTGCGGCCTCTGGCCCCACAGGCCTGAGCGGGGTAGGCGAGCTGCATGCATACCGCACGTGCTGTTCGCGGTCACCCCGCGCGTTCGCTGTTAGCAGAGGACACGCGCGGTTGCCAAATTCTGCACAGCCGGTCACCCCGCGCCTTCGTTGTTCGCAGGGCGTCTCGACCAACGTCACGGTGTTCACCAGCGGTCACTCGGCGCGTTCGCTTCTAGGAGCACCGTGCATCCGTGGACTGGCAGGGGGACGCGTCAGCAGCAGAGGACGCAGGATCCCATCGATAGTCTTCCCACATGCGCCGCGCACCAAGAAAGGCGTTGCGATTGCTGCCGCGCAGCACTCCTGGAGGCAGCGCGGCCAGCTTCTTCACGTTGCCCCCTCCCAGCACCACGTAACCGGGCAATAACGCGGCAGTGAGCCGGGCGACCACGTCGGCCACGGCCTCCGCCCATTTGCGCTTGCCCAGCCGCTGCAACCCGCGCAGGCCCACGTAATCCTCGAAGGTGCGGCCCTTCTTGTACGGCAGGTGCGCCAGCTCCAGCGGTACCACCACGCGTTCGACCACCAGCGCTGATCCCAGGCCGGTACCAAGGCCCAGAAACAGCATGCGGCCGCCCTGATAGCTGCCCAGGGCTTGCATGGCAGCGTCGTTCATCACGCGCACGGGGCAATCGAAGTATCGCCCCAGCTCCACGCCGGCCCAGCCCGGTCCCAGATTGACAGGCTGTGTCCGGACCACGTTGCCGAACACAGGCCCCGGCACGCCGATGGAAATGGCGTCGTAGCACCAATCGCCGGTGAGGGCACGCACCTGCTCGACAAAGCGAGTGGGTGTGAGTTGCTTGCCCGAAGGGAACTTGCGCACCAACTCCTCACCGCAGAGGTTGAGCTTGACGTTCGAGCCCCCCACGTCGATGGCCAGAATTCTCATGCGATCTCGTGCACCACCAGCATGTTGTGTCCCGCGGCGGCCAGGCCGATACCGCTGACAAAGATCAGGCGGTCTCCGCTGGCGAGAAAACCTTTCTCCACTCCCCAGGCGGTGGCGTGGGCAAGAATCTTGGCGCTATCGCGCGCGGGGGCGCCGGCCAGGGGAGTGACGCCCCAGTAGAGGCACATCTGCCGCAGGGCCGCTTCATTGTCGGTGACGGCGAGGATGGGCAGCCCCGTGCGCTGCTTGGAGAGGGCCAGGGCCGTGGCACCGCTGTGCGTGGCCACCACCAGCAGCCGGGCACCCAGCCGGCGGGCAATGAATTGCACGCCGTGCACCACGGCGCGTGTTACCTCGTGCAGATCCTCGATGGCAACGGCGTCGCGTTCCTCGGCTTCGCGCTCGGCCAAGAGCGGTTCGGTTGCCAGGGCGATGCGGTTCATCATTTCGACGGCGGCGCGCGGATGTTCGCCCACCGCAGTTTCTCCCGAAAGCATGCAGGCGTCGCAGCCATCGAGAATGGCGTTGGCCACATCCGAGGCTTCCGCGCGGGTCGGCTGCCGGTTGCGCTGCATGCTATCGAGCATCTGCGTGGCGACGATCACCGGCTTGTGATGACGGCGGCAGGCGGCCACAATCTGCTTTTGCACCACCGGCACGCGAGCGATGTCGACCTCGACGCCCAGGTCCCCGCGGGCCACCATGACCGCATCCGCCACCTGGACGATCTCTTCCATGCGCTGGACCGCTTCCGGTTTCTCGATCTTGGCCACCACGCGGGTGCTGCTGCCGTGCCGGCGCAAGAGCTGCTTCAGCTCGAGCACCTCTTGCGGCGCACGCACGAAGCTGAGGCTCACGTAGTCGACGCCTGCCTGTGCGGCCCACACGGCGTGGTTGCGGTCCGTGTCGCTCAGCGCGGGCAGGCTGATCTGCACGCCTGGGAGATTGACGCCCTGTCGAGTACGAACGATGCCGGGCTGCACCACGCGGCAGCGTGCTTCGGCCGCCGTGACCTGCTCGACGATCAGGCTGACCGTGCCATCGGCCAGCATGATGCGGTCTCCGGGTGCCAGCTCGTCGAGCAGGCGTTCGTAGGTGCAAACCAGTTCGTCGGCTGCCGAGGCGACGCCGCCCCTGACAAACCGTACCTCTTCTCCTTGGCGGCACTCGACCTGGCCGCCGACGAGTTCCCCCAGGCGGATCTTGGGGCCGGCCAGGTCGGCCAGTATGGCCAGCGGATGGGCCAGCTCCGCGCTCAGCCGGCGCAGGTCATGCACGATGGCTGTGTGATCCTCCAGGCTGCCGTGGGCCATGTTGAGGCGGAACACGTCCACGCCGGCCAAGACCAGTTCGCGCAGCATCTCGGGTGAGCGGCATGCCGGGCCCACGGTGGCCACAATCTTGGTGCGGGCACGTAAGCTAGCGGGCTGGGGCATGGAGTTTAGAAGGCGATGGTTTCGGGGGCAGCTCTCAGCGGCCGGCATGCACGGCACGGGCGGCACGGGGCGGCCCCGCACGGGGGGCCAGATGGGGGACCCAGGATGTGCCGCGACACCGATGCACTTCCAGGAGAAGGCCGCCGCGTGAGAGGTGGCCACGTGATGGTTGCTCTAGCCCAGAAGTGTAGCCGCCAGAGTGCCTGTCAGCCAGTACGGGATCGCCAGAGAACGCCGCGCAACCCCATTCCTGCCTCGCACCCCTGGTAAGGCGGCACCATGGCTGAGCTGGTTGGGCCGCAAGCCGTAGCCCTCCTGCTCTTACGGTGCAGCGCTATCAAAACCCCAGCTCGTTCATCCAGGCGGGCAACTCGGGCAGGTACTCGACGCGGGCGCCTACAGGGCCGCCGTCCGCGGCCAATGTGCTATAGGGCTGCCTCCTGGCTAGGCGATAGTGTGCCCAGGCCCCGTCTGTGCCGCCGGCAAAGCGGGGCGGCTGGGTCATGAGCGGCCCCGGCAACAGGGCATTCAAGCCGTGGACTCGTGCCTGGCTGCTCAGCGCCGTGGTGCCGATCCAAAGGCCGTTGTTGCTCCCCCCATGGAGGGCGGCGCGCAGCGCATCGGCCGACATTTGGAATGGCTGATCCGGCGCCACGACCAGATTGTCGCGTGCCTGGCACGCCAGCTTATTACCGTTCAAGAAAGCAACGGGCCCGAGGATCGTGTTCGCAGTCAGATACAGTTTCGCCGCCTGGACTCCCCAATGCCGGCCAATCACCAGCGCTGTCCTACCGCTGAATACACAGTTGGTGAAACAGTAGGGTTGCCCTTGTACTTGCTCGAATTCCGCAAAGGCCCCAGCGATCGAACCTTGTGTGGCTTGGAACACGCAATTCTCGCACCAGAGCGCGGCAGAGTAGTTGAACAGCAATGCATGGTGCGTGCCGGCGGCAGTTAGCGTGCAATTCGTACAGCGGAGGTAGCGTCCCCCGAAGACAACGGCCGCATAGCGAGGGTCGCTCTGGCCATAGGATGCCAGCCTGCCCAGGTCTCCGACGTCAAGTGCCTTGGCAAGCGTGTGCGCTTCAGGCTCGTGGCCAAGAGCAACCAGATGCAGTCCGTCGAGACACAGGGCCGCTTTGTCCGTGGCCCCCAGCAGGATCAACGAGGTAGATTGAACCACCTCCGGCAACGGCCCGCGCTGCGCTCCGGGATGGAGTACGATGACCGGATGCACTCCCTCGGCTGCCCGCACTGTCAGCACGTGCGCGGTCGACTCCAGCACCATCTTGTTGGGCCGCGTCTGGAAGTCGCACGAGGGCACGTACGGGCCGTGATCGGCGATCTCGATCACGTCGTCCTCCTGCGCGGCGTCGAAGGCGGCTTCCAGCGTCCTGTACGGGCCGCGCGTACGGTGGACTACCAGTACACGCGGCCGCCCCCGCGGCACGCCGGCCAGCTCGGGGCTAGCAGGCGGACGATAAGCCACGGCTGCTAGAGCAGGCGGCAGCAGGGCGGCATCCGCCCCGATATCCTTAAACCTGGCGCCAGCGCCCCGGTTGCGCTGCCAGCGCGGCGCGAAATCTTCCGGCCGGCACTCTTCCAGCTCCGGCCCCCAGGGATGCACCCGAAAGTAGGGATCGGCCTCCAGCTCCTCGGCGGCTTCCGGTACCAGCCGCCGCCACTCAGCAAGCCTGGCAGGAGCCCGCCGCCCCGCCGCCAGATAATACTGGGCGATGCGGTGGTACACATTGCTCTCGGGATGCCACAACACGCGCCCCTGCTGTACCGCCTCTTCCAGCGTGGGACTGCCCGATGCAGGCTGCCAATCCACAAAGGGAGCTTGCGTGCCATGCGCCCCCACGAACAGGTTCTGCCTGGCCACAAGCGTCACCGCCGCCTCGCTGCTGCTGCTCACCGCGCCCGCATACTTGAGCAGCCCCTCCAGGTTGTACAGCGTCGAACGGTCCAGCGCCACACTCAAGCGGCTGCTCAGGCCATCGATGCCGATCCACGCCCCGCCGCCGGCGGCCCACAACACCTGTGTGCCGCGCACGCTTATAGGCGCATCGCCCTCTCCCGCCGCAGCCAGCAGCCCGCCCAGCGGCAGGCCGCGGGCGAACACATGCTCCAGATCGACCGACACCGCCCCGCTGCAAGGTGAGCGCACAAGAGGAACCGTAGCGGCCTGCTCCAGCAGCCGGTTGCGGTCGGCCAGGAATTGGATGGTGCAATGTTCCAGGTGTACCCGGCCCGATTCCAGCCAGATCAAAGATTCGACGCGCGCCAGGCGTGCGGCGCCCGCCACCAGGTGCACCTTGCGCAGCGTGAACTCGAGATGTCCTCCATAAAAGAGGCCGCGCAGGCTCGGGATCTTTTCCACGCTGTCGACCACTGGGTTGTGGATCAGAATCGGCCAGTAATCGACCCCATCGCGCGAGCCACCCTCGATCGTCAGCGGAGACTTGCCCGCCAGATCCAAAGGGCCGAAGTCCAGCGGCCCACGGTGCAGAATGCGAATGGTATCGCCCGGCTGGGCGTCCGCGAGCGCCTTGTTGAGATCCGGGTAGTCCCCACTACCCACCCCCACCACCAGGGTGCGATTCGAGGTGCGCGTTGGGGAGGACTCTTCCCCCGACGTATCGGCACCGGCACTGGAGTCTTCTCCACCGGGCCGGGTATCGGAGCCTTCGTCGCTCTGTGCGCTGCTATCGTGGGACGGACCATCCATCTGGGAGCCGTCCGCCGAGTCGCCGGCTGGCCCTTGGCCAGAGCTGGTACCGTCTTCCGTGCTGGTGCTGTGGGAAGAGCCGGCCTGCTGGCCTGCGCCGCCATCCGCCGGCTGCACATCGCTGCTTGGATTGCCGTCGCCAGGCCGTGCGTTGCCGAGATCCTGAAGGGGGTTGTCGCCCGAGCGGAGCGGTGCCGTGCCGGCCTGTTTGCCGGCCACCGTCTTACCTGCCGCCCCATCGTTGCGAGCGGATAACTGCCACAGCACCACGCCGAGCACAATGAGCGCCAGCACCGCCACCCCCGACACGACCACCTCCAGCCTAACCCGCGGCTTGCCGCGGGAACTGGAAGGCGGTTTGCTCCCCGGACCATCGGGATGCTCCACGGTGGCCGCCTCGCGATGCGTGTCTCCCCGGCTCAACATGTGCAGAAACTGGTTTAGCTCCGCGTCTTCTTCGGGGACGACCCGCACGTCCGACGCGCCGGCCGATCCGCGCACTTCCCGGGGCACAGCCAGCACGCTTGAACCCGGCCCCTCCGCTGCCTCTGGCTGCGCAAAGGGCGCCAGCGCCTCGGCCACCTCAGCCGGCGTTTGGTAGCGGTCTTCTGGCCGCCGCGCCAGCATGCGGGCTACCACGGCTGCCAGGCCCGCCGGCACCTCCGGCCGCATGGTCTGCAACGAGGGTGCGTCGCGCTGCGTGCGAGCCAGTAGCTTGGCCATCAGCGTCGCACCGCTAAAAGGCAACTGGCCCGTGAGCATCTGAAACAGCGTGCAGCCCAGGCTGAAGATATCTGCCCGCGTGTCCGCAGCGTGTACGTCTTCTGCCTGCTCGGGCGCCATGTAGTCCGGCGTGCCCATGATCTGCCCGCTGTGCGTCAGTCCTCCCGAGTCTTGCTTCTCGCTGGCCAGCCGAGCCAGGCCCATATCCAGGATTTTGACCAGGGGCGGAGCCTGATCATTGGGCTGGCTGACGAGCAAGTTGCTCGGTTTGATGTCGCGGTGCACCAGACCGCGACTGCGTGCATATTCGAGCCCCAGTGCGACCTGGCGGATGCACTCGCAGGACCAGGCCACGGGGAGGGGTGCGCCCTGCTTGATCCACCAGTGCAGATCGCGGCCGTCGACGAACTCCATCACCAGGAAGTG
Organism: Pirellulales bacterium; assembly: GCA_023511675.1. Taxonomy (GTDB): domain Bacteria; phylum Planctomycetota; class Planctomycetia; order Pirellulales; family JAIMBC01; genus JAIMBC01. The sequence goes on along the minus strand of JAIMBC010000022.1, from coordinate 5,010 downwards.
TACGTCCCCGGTACGATCGGCGTCGTGTGCGGTGACGATGTGGGGATGCGAGAGGGAGGCGGCCACACGCACCTCGCGCTGGAAGCGGGCCACGGCATCCGCATCGTTGACGAGGTTACGGGCCATGACCTTGAGGGCCACCACGCGGCCCATCACCTCGTGGCGGGCCTTGTAGACGGTGCCCATGCCGCCCCGCCCGACGCGTTCCAGCAGGCGATACTTGCCGAGAAAGAAGGCGGTGTGGCCGCTGAGCAGTTTCTCGGCCTGCCAGCGCGTGAGCAGGCCGCGCCGGACCAAGGCGCGTGCCGCATCCACGGCGGGGACTTCGCGATCTGCCGCGGCGTGGCTCTGCCTGAGTGCGGAGAGCTGGTCGGGGCGAAGCAGGTTGCTGGCTTCAAGCGCCTGCAACAGATCCGCGGCGGTAGAAACGGCCATGGGGCTGGATCCGTGGCGAGAGGATGTACACTGCTCCCCACCAGGCAGATGGTCCATTTTGGCCAAGCGGCGATGATTTGGCAAGCAATGACCGGGGTGCCCGGGTGGGGAAATCGCCTAGCAGAGCGTGATGGGGTGCGGAGCGGCAGCGGTGGTTGGGGGCTGCGCGGGCTAGAGAGCTGCGGTGTTGCTGCTGATGCGAGGGGGACGCGGCAGCGAGATGCGGCCCCTCCCTCGGACCGCGGCCTAGGGGGATGCGTGCTGGGTAGGATTGGGCCTGGTCCGCTGTTAGGGGCCGGCTGGAGATCCAGGGGCGGGTAGCCGGCCGGTGAGGCGCCGAGGGCGTGGACCAGCAATTGTGTCAAGAGGGCTTGTAGAGTCTGGGGAGGCAGGTGTATACTTACTCGCTTTAGCCCAACCATAGAGCCTGGACTTGACCGTTATGAAGGTTCGCGCCAGCGTGAAGCGCATTTGCGAACATTGCAAGGTGGTGCGCCGCCGAGGCGTGGTGTACGTGGTGTGCAGCAATCCGCGGCACAAGCAGCGCCAGGGGTGAGAGTGCATCTTCGCCGAAAGCCATTAGGAGCCAACTGCCGCCATGCCGCGTATTCTGGGTGTCGACATTCCTCCCGACCGCCCGACGGTGATCGCCCTGACATATTTGTATGGCGTCGGGCCGAAGATTGCGCGCGAGCTGTGCCACAAGGCGGGCGTGGACCCTCACCTTCGCGCCCGGGAGCTGCCCGAGGACGCGGTGGCCCGCATCGCCTCTCTGCTCGACAAGGACTATGTGGTGGAGGGGCAGCTTCGCCGGCAGGTGGCCCAGAATATCTCGCGCCTGAAAGACATCAACTGCTACCGGGGAATTCGCCACCGCCGCGGTCTGCCCGTGCGGGGGCAGCGCACCCGCACCAACGCCCGTACCCGTAAGGGACCGAAGAAGACGGTAGCCGGCAAGAAGGGCGTCAAGGACCTCAAGTAAGCAAGCACAGGATCCGCCTTGGGGGAGAACTGCCTTGGGAAAGAGCAAACGCCGTAAGATCCGCCGCAACGTGACCGTGGCCGTGGCCCACATCAAGGCCACCTTCAACAACACGCTGGTGACCGTGACGGACACCAAGGGGGATACGCTGTGCTGGGCGAGCGCGGGCACCTGCGGGTTCAAGGGCAGCCGCAAGAGCACGCCGTTTGCGGGGCAGTGCGCTGCGCAGCAGGCGGCGGAGAAGGCGGCCAAGTTCGGGGTGAAGGAAGTGGAGGTCAAGGTCAAGGGGCCTGGCAGCGGGCGGGAGAGCGCCATTACCGCCTTGCAGTCGGCCGGGCTGAACGTGAAGAGTATCGAGGACGTGACGCCGCTGCCGCACAACGGCTGCCGGCCGCCCAAGCGTCGTCGCGTGTAACGGATCCATCAGGAGTGAACGCCCGTTAGCCATGGCACGGATAACCGGACCCGTTTGCCGGCTTTGCCGGCGCGAAGGCATGAAGTTGTTTCTCAAGGGCAGTCGCTGCGACACGCCGAAGTGTGCCTTCGAGCGGCGCGACTCGGTGCCCGGCATGCATCCCTATCGCCGCGGCAAGCTCACCGATTACGGCCTGCACCTGCGAGAGAAGCAGAAGGTCAAGCACTACTACGGCGTGTTGGAGCGGCAGTTCCGTCGCTACTTCGCCGAGGCCCAGCGTTCCAAGGGGAACACGGGCAATACCCTGATGAGCCTGCTGGAACGCCGGCTGGATAATATTGTCTTTCGCCTGGGGTTTGCCACCAGCCGTGCTCACGCCCGGCAGCTCGTGGGGCACGGCCACATTACGGTCAACGGCCGCAAGGTGGATATCCCCAGCTATCTGGTTCGCGCGGGCGATAAGATCCGGGTCAAGAATCGCGCCGCGAGCTTGCAAGCCGTCCAGGCCAGCCTGGCGGAGAACCAGCGCCCGTTGCCCGACTTCCTCACCCGGGAGGAGGCGCCGATTCCGCAGGGCGAAGTGGTCCGCTTGCCTGATGCCGCGGACGTCTCGATCCCCGTACAGACCCAGTTGATCGTCGAGCTGTGCTCGAAATAGGGCAGCGGCACAACTGCCTCTTCTTCGGAGAATGAACCATGCGTATTCGCTGGCGAGGGCTGGAATTGCCCAGCATCGTGCGTCCTGAAAAGGAGACGCTCACGCCCACCTATGGCAAATTCGTGGCTGAGCCGTTTGAGCGGGGCTTCGGCACCACCATCGGCAACAGCCTGCGGCGGATCCTGCTCTCCAGCCTGGAGGGCAGTGCCGTCACCCAGCTTAAGATCCAGCGCGTACAGCACGAGTTCACCACCATCCCCGGCGTGGTGGAGGACGTCACCGATATCGTGCTGAACGTCAAGTCTCTGGTGGTCAAGAACCACACCGACCAGACCAAGGTGCTCCGCATCAACCGCCGCAACAGGGGGGTGGTCACCGGCGCGGACATCATCACCGACCACACCGTTGAGGTGATCAACAAGGACCACATCATCGCCACCCTCACGGACGACGTCCCCTTTGAAGTGGAAATGGTGGTCGCCAACGGCCGCGGCTACGTGCCCGCCAGCGAGCACACGCCCAGCCCAGAAATCGGCATCATTCCCATCGATGCCATCTTCAGCCCCATCACGCGCGTCCGCTGCGAGATCGAAGAGACCCGCGTCGGCCAGAAAACCAACTACGACCGCCTGACCATGGAGATCTGGACCAACGGCTCCGTCCACCCGGAGATGGCGCTGGTCGAAGCAGCCAAGATCCTCCGCAAGCATCTCAACCCCTTCATCCAGTATGCCGAGTTGGGCCAGCAGGTCCGGGCAGAAGTCCATCGCTCCCTCCCCCCCACAGCGCCCACCGAGGTCAATCTCGAGATGCCCCTGGCCAAGGCCGGATTCTCCGACCGCGCCCGCAACTGTCTGGAAGAGAATGGCATTCGCACGCTGCGCGACCTCGTCGCCAAGAGCCAGAATGAACTGTTGCAGCTTCCCAACCTGGGAAAGGAAACGCTCAGTGGAATTGAAGCTCGGCTGAAGGAACTGGGCCTGCGCCTTGGCATGTCGCTGCCGCAGACTGAGCACGTGTAACCCGCTCCAACGGCTCCTTTCCAGAGAGTAGACCGCCATGAGACATCGACGCAAGGGAAGGCATCTGGGCCGATGCCCGAGCCATCAGCGGGCACTGTTGCGCAACCTGGCCAGTGCGCTGTTCCTCACCGAAGAGGCACTGCCGCCCTTGTTGGGGATCAATCCCCCAGCGGTGCGCGGGCGCATCACCACCACGCTGGCCAAGGCCAAGGAGGTGCGCCCGCTGGTGGAGAAATGCATCACCCTGGCCGTAAAGGTGCTGGAGTATGCCGAGGCGGCCCAGCCCTTGGCCACCACTGCCGCCCGCAACTCGGAGGAGTGGCGGGCCTGGCGTCACGGCCAGGGATGGCTGGAGTGGACCAAGGCGATCGCGCCGGCCGTGGCAACGCGGCGCCGCATCGTGCGGCTGCTGGGAAACAAGCAGGCTGCCACGGTGCTGATCGAGAAGATCGCCCCTCGCTTTCGAGACCGCGCTGGCGGCTACACGCGCATCATCCGGCTGGCCAAGCCCCGCGTGGGAGATGCCGGCACGCGGGCGATCCTCGAACTGGTGGGGGTGCGCGAGCGGCGGGCGCCGCGCGCGCCGCGCCCCAAGCTGGAAACGGCCCCGTCCTAGCGCCGTTTTCCAGCCGCCGCCTAGCCGGAGGCTCGCTGGCATGAAAGGATTCGACTTCACCATGCACATGCGGCGGTTGTGCGTGGAGATTGTGCGGCGGATGCCGGAGTTGAGCCACATCGACATGGGGCGTGTGGCGGTGCGGTTCTGCCAGACGCGCCAGGCCGGGCCGTACGGCGCACACGCCTCGCTCACCCCATTGCGGTTTCGTGAGGGCAGCCGCACCAGCGTCCGCCGCGGCGTACAGGTGGCCATCGAGCCGGTGTTCGATCCCAACGGGGTGGAAATGCTGTACCTGCTCAGCTTCTACCTGCCCAGGTTTCTCAACCTGCCCTTCAGGGAGAAACTGGCCACGGTCTTTCACGAGCTGTGGCATATCAGCCCCCGTTTCGACGGAGATCTGCGCCGCCACGCCGGGCGCTGCTATGCGCATGGTGCCAGCGAGCAGCGTTACCACGCCAGCATGCATCACCTGGCCAGCCAATGGCTTGCGCAGCAGCCTCCGCCGGAGCTGTACGACTTCCTGCGGCACGACTTCTCCACCCTCTGCCGCCTCCACGGCGGCGTGTACGGCATCCGACTGCGCACGCCCCGGCTGATCCCGCTACCCCTGCCGCGCCGCCCGCTCTCAAACAGTTGATGGGGCCTTGAATGCCACGTAGTCGGGAAGTGGTTGAGCAACCCCCGCCATCGCCTTGAAGCACGACGTTGACCCGACCGACGCAGACTTCGAGCGGCCGCTGAGTGCAGACCTGAAACGAACAGGCGAAGCAAATTCCGAAGCAGTAGATGACGGAAACGCACTGCAAGGCATGGAAGCGGCGAAGTTTGTCCGCGCAAGAAAATTGCCCGCAACCCGAAGCTTTGCAACAGGTTGCGAGC